>NZ_JBHZAK010000003.1:0-524861 GCF_042754165.1 Nocardia sp. NPDC059229 | reverse complement strand
ACCTGCCCCCTCTCGGAACTCTCGTGCCCCGCTGCCTTCAGGCAGCGGGGCACGAGAGTTCCGAGAGGGGTTGCGGCGCTTACTTGTTGGTGAAGTTCGCCGGGCGCTTCTCGACGAAGGCGGTCATGCCTTCCTTCTGGTCCTCGGTCGCGAAGAGCGAGTGGAAGACGCGGCGCTCGAAGCGCAGGCCCTCGGTGAGGGTGGTTTCGAAGGCGCGGTCGACCGCTTCCTTGGCGATCATGACCGACGGCAGCGACATGGACGCGATGGTCTCGGCGACCTCCATGGCGGTGGCGACGAGGTCGGCGGCGGGGACGATGCGCGAGACCAGGCCCGCGCGTTCGGCTTCCTCGGCGTCCATATTGCGGCCGGTGAGGATGAGGTCCATGGCCTTGGCCTTGCCGACGGCGCGGGTGAGTCGCTGGGAGCCGCCCATGCCGGGGATGACGCCGAGCTTGATCTCGGGCTGCCCGAACTTGGCGGTGTCGGCGGCGAGCAGGATGTCGCACATCATGGCGAGTTCGCAGCCGCCGCCGAGGGCGTAGCCGGCGACCGCGGCGATGATGGGCTTACGGAACGCGACCAGTCGGTCCCAACCGGCGAAGTGGTCGGTCAGGAACATGTCCATATAGGACTTGGACTGCATCTCCTTGATATCCGCGCCGGCCGCGAAGGCCCGGTCGGACCCGGTCAGCACGACCGCGCCGACCTCGTTGTCGTTCTCCAGCTCGTCCAGCGCCGCCGAAATGTCGGCCAGGACCTGCGAGTTCAGCGCGTTGAGGGCCTTCGGCCGGTTCAGCGTGATGAGGGCGACACGCCCCTTGCGCTCCAGCAGAATGGTCTCGAAGTCTGTCACGCCGGTTCCTCTCCCGATCGCTTGCGGATATCGGTGACGATAGCCGAGAAGTCCTTGCCCGCCTCGTCCTGGTTGAAGCGGCTGTAGATCTCCGCCGCCAGCTGCCCGATCTGCCCGTCGACGCCATTGGCCCGCAGCGCGTTCGCCGCGAGACCCAGGTCCTTGGACATGAGTGCGGTCGCGAAGCCGGGCTGGTAGTCATTGTTGGCCGGGCTGGCCGGAACCGGTCCGGGCACCGGGCAATAGGAGGTCAGCGCCCACGACTGCCCCGAGGCGGTGGAGACCACGTCGAAGAACTTGTCGTGGGTGAGCCCCAGCTTCTCGCCCAGCACAATCGCTTCCGAGAGGCCGATCATGGAGATGCCCAGCAGCATGTTGTTGCAGATCTTGGCGGCCTGACCCACGCCCGCGCCACCGCAGTGCACGACCTTGCCGCCCATCACCTCCAGCAGCGGCAGCGCGTCGGCGAAGTCGGCGTCCGAGCCGCCCACCATGAAGGTGAGGGTGCCCGCCGCCGCGCCCGCCACGCCGCCGGAGACCGGGGCGTCCAGGGCCCGATGTCCCGCTGCCGCAGCGAGTTCCGCGGCCTGCTTGGCATCGGCGACGTCGATGGTGGAGCAGTCGACGAACAGGGTGCCCGGCTTGGCGGCCGGGAGGATCTCGCCGTAGAGGTCGAGCACGATGCGGCCGTTGGGCAGCATGGTGATCACGATGTCGGAGGCCGAAACCGCTTCCGCGGCAGTGGCGACCACGGTCGCCCCGTCCTGGCGCGCCTGATCCTGGGCGGCGGGCACGGGGTCGAAGGCGAGGACGTCGTATCCGGCCTCGACCAGGTTGGCGGCCATGGGTCCGCCCATGTGGCCCAGCCCCAGGAACCCGACCTTGGTGTTAGTGCTCATTGCTCGTCCTTCAATGCTCTATTCGCCTGAAACAGGTGCGGCCAAACCCAATTCGCGATCGCCGAGCGCGCCGAAGTAGGCGTCCACGTCGGCGTCGGTGACGTCCGCCAGGGTGGCGGGCGACCACTGCGGGTTGCGGTCCTTGTCGATGACCTGGGCGCGGATGCCCTCCACCAGGTCGTGGGTGTTCAGGGAGGCGACGGAGACCCGGTACTCCTGGTTCAGCGCCGTCTCGAGGTCGGCGGCCCGGCGCGCATCACGCAGCGAGCGCAGCGTGACCTTCAGCGCCACCGGCGATTTCGACAGCACGTCGGCGGCGGCCTTGGCGGCCTCGGCCCGGCCGTCGAGCTGCAGCCGGTGCACGATCTCCTCGACGGTGTCCGCGCTGTAGCAGGAGTCGATCCACTCCTGCTGTGCCACGAACTCCGAGACCGGTGCGGGCTGTGCGAACTTGGCGATGGCCACGTCGACCTCGGCGGTGGTCAGTGCCTCCAGCAGCGCCGGAATGTGTTCCGACGGAACGAAATAGTCGGCGAACCCGGCCGCGATGGCGTCACCGGCGGACATGCGCGCGGTGGTGAGCGCGATATGGGTGCCGATCTCGCCCGGCGCGTGCGCCAGCAGGTAGGTGCCGCCGACATCCGGGATGAAGCCGATGCCGGTCTCGGGCATGCCGACCATGGACCGCTCGGTCACGATGCGGTGCGAGGCGTGCCCGGACAGGCCGACACCGCCGCCCATGACGATGCCATCCATGACCGCGACATACGGCTTCGGGTAGCGGCCGATGAGGGCATTGAGGATGTACTCGTCGCGCCAGAACGTGCCGCTCGGGGAATCCGCGGCCACCTCGGGCGAATCACCCTGGGCCACAGCGTGCTCAGCGTCGTTGTGGATGGCGACGATGTCGCCGCCCGCGCACAGCCCGCGCTCGCCCGCGCCGGTGAGCACCACCGCGCGCACCTCGTCGTCGTCCGCCCAGGCCCGCAGCGCGTCCAGGATGGTCAGCGCCATCGGGTGATTGAGCGCATTGATGGCGCGGGGCCGGTTGAGCGTGATCAGGCCGAGGCCGTCGCGCTGCTCGATCAACACCTCGGGTTCGTGCACCGTGCTCTTCGATGCCTCAGCGCTCATGCTGCTCCTACCACCGAGCGGGCGACGACCACCCGCATGATTTCGTTCGTGCCCTCGAGAATCTGATGCACCCGCAGGTCGCGGACGATCTTCTCGATGCCGTATTCGGCCAGGTAACCGTAGCCACCATGGAGTTGCAGGGCCTTGTTGGCCACCTCGAACCCGGCGTCGGTGGCGAACCGCTTGGCCATGGCGCACAGCTCCACCTTGTCGGGGGCGTCGGCGTCCAGCGCGGCCGCGGCCCGCCACAGCAGGGTGCGGGCGGCCTCCAGCGAGGTGCGCATATCGGCCAGCTCGAACTGCAGGGCGGTGTTGTCCAGCAATCGCGAGCCGAACGCTTTGCGCTGGGCCAGATAGGCGACGGTCCGATCGAGCGCGGCCTGCGCCCCGCCCATCGAGCAGGCGGCGATGTTCAACCGTCCGCCATTGAGCCCGTTCATGGCGATGCGGAAGCCGTTGCCCTCCTCGCCCAGCAGGTTGGCCGCCGGGATCCGGGCATTGTCGAGAATGACCTGCCGGGTGGGCTGCGCGTTCCAGCCCATCTTCTTCTCGTTGGCCCCGAAGGACAGCCCGGGCGTATCGGCCGGGACGATGAAGGCCGAGATCCCGCTCGCCCCTTCGTTTCCGGTGCGCGCCATGATCACGTACACGTCGGTGCTGCCCGCGCCGGAGATGAACTGCTTGACGCCGGTGAGCAGGTAGTCGTCGCCGTCACGAACGGCCTTGGTGCTCAGCGCCGCCGCGTCGGAGCCGACGCCCGGCTCGGTCAGCGCGTAGGAGGCCAGCAGGTCCATGGAGCTCAGCCCCGGCAGCCACCGATTGCGTTGCGCCGCATCGCCGTAGGTGTCGATCATCCACGTGGCCATATTGTGGATGGAGATGTAGGCGGCCACGGCCGGGCAGCCGGTGGCCAGCTGCTCGAAGATGCGCACGGCGTCCAGCCGCCGCAGCTCCGAGCCGCCCACGTCCTCGCGCACGTAGATGCCGCCCAGGCCGAGCGAGCCCGCCTTGCGCAGCACGTCCACCGGGAAGTGCTTGCGCTCATCCCATTCCAGGGCATTGGGCGCGAGCAGCTCGTCGGCGAAGGAGCGGGCGGTCTCGACGATCGCCTTCTCGTCCTCGTCAAGTACGAACATCAGGTCAGTCCATGGTCGGGATGACGAAGGCGTTGGACTCCTTGAGTCCCGCGGGCCAGCGCTGCGTCACCGTCTTGGTCTTGGTGTAGAAGCGGATCGAGTCCGGGCCGTGCTGGTTGAGGTCGCCGAAGCCGGAGCGCTTCCAGCCGCCGAAGGTGTGGTACGCGATCGGCACCGGGATCGGGACATTGATGCCGACCATGCCGACCTGGACGCGGGCGGCGAAGTCGCGGGCGGTGTCGCCGTCGCGGGTGAAAATGGCGACGCCATTGCCGTATTCGTGCTCGTTGGGCAGGCGCAGCGCCTCTTCGTAGTCTTTGGCGCGGACCAGGGCCAGCACCGGGCCGAAGATCTCTTCCCGGTAGATCCGCATCTCCGGGGTGACACGGTCGAACAGCGAAGCGCCCGCGAAGAATCCGTCCTCGCCGCCCTCGACGACCAGGCCGCGTCCGTCGATCACCAGTTCCGCGCCCTCGTCGACGCCGATCTGGACGTAGTTGTTCACCCGGTCCACGCCGTCGCGGCCGACCAGCGGGCCGAAGTCCGCGCCCGGGTCGTCGGAGACGCCGACATTGAGCTTGTTGATGCGCTCGATGAGCTTGGCGCGCAAGCGATCCGCGGTCTCCTCGCCCACCGGCACGGCGACCGAGATGGCCATGCAGCGCTCGCCCGCGGAGCCGTAGCCCGCGCCGATGAGCTGGTCGGCCACATCGTCGAGGTCGGCGTCCGGCATCACGATGGCGTGGTTCTTGGCCCCGCCGAAGCACTGGGCGCGCTTGCCGTTGGCGGAGGCGGTCTCGTAGATGTACTGCGCGATCGGGGTGGAGCCGACGAAGCCGACGGCCTTGATGCGCTCGTCGTGCAGCAGCGTGTCGACGGCTTCCTTGTCGCCGTTGACCACATTGAAGATGCCCGCGGGCAGTCCGGCCTCGAGGAACAGCTCGGCCAGGCGCAGCGGCACCGAGGGGTCACGCTCGGAGGGCTTGAGCACGAAGGCATTACCGCAGGCCAGCGCCGGTCCGGCCTTCCACAGCGGGATCATGGCCGGGAAGTTGAACGGGGTGATGCCCGCGACCACGCCCAGCGGCTGCCGCATGGAGTACACGTCGATGCCGGTGCCGGCGCTCTCGGTGTACTCGCCCTTGAGCAGGTGCGGGATGCCGACGGCGAATTCGATGACCTCGAGGCCACGCTGGATGTCGCCCTTGGCGTCGGCGATGGTCTTGCCGTGCTCGCTGGAGAGCAGTGCGGCCAGCGAATCCATCTCGTCCTGCACCAGGGTCAGGAACTTCATCAGGATCCGCGCGCGCTTCTGCGGGTTCATGGCGGCCCAGGCCGGCTGTGCGGCGGCGGCATTCGCGATGACCGCCTCGACCTCACTCTTGCTCGCCAGCGGCACCCGTGCCTGAACCTGGCCGGTGCTGGGGTTGAACACATCGCCGAAGTTGCCCGAAGTTCCCGGGACGTGCTTCCCGCCGATGAAGTGGGTGAGTTCGCGAGCCATGCCAGTCCTGTCTCGATGCTTGCGCGCCGATTGCGCGGTCTGTGGCGATCCTATAGTTGGACATCCAAGTATTGGCTGTGGGATAATTCACAGCACCCAGAGAGCCTCCGAGAGTTGGAGCAACCGCATGCCCGATCTGCATGTCCCGGTTCATCCAGTGCGGTTCGTGACCGCAGCGGCGCTGTTCGACGGCCATGACGCGGCCATCAACATCATGCGAAGAATCCTGCAGGCCCAGGGAGCCGAGGTGATTCATCTGGGGCACAACCGGGCCGTGCGCGACGTCGTGGACGCGGCCGTCACCGAGGACGTGCAGGGCGTCGCGGTCAGCTCGTATCAGGGCGGGCACATCGAGTACTTCGAGTACCTGGCGCAGGCCTTGAAGGAGGCAGGGGCCGAGCACGTGAAAATCTTCGGCGGGGGCGGCGGGGTGATCATTCCCGAGGAGATCGCGCGGCTGGCCGAGTCGGGGGTGACCATCTTCTCGCCGGAGGACGGGCAGCGGCTCGGACTGCCGGGGATGATCAATCGCCTGATTTCGGCTTGCGACGTGGATCTTTCACACACGCCCGCGTCGGTGGAGGCGGTGCTGAGCGGGGATCGGGCGGCGCTGGCGCGGACCCTCACCTGCCTGCAGCAGGGGACGCTGCCGGAGGCGGACCGAGCGGCGCTGACGGCCGCGGCGGCCGCGCGGCACGTGCCCGTGCTGGGCATCACCGGCACCGGCGGATCCGGAAAGTCCTCTCTCACAGACGAACTCGTGCGGCGGCTGCGCACCGATCAGCAGGACAAGCTGCGGGTCGCGGTGCTGGCGGTGGACCCGACCCGGCGGCGCGGCGGGGGTGCGCTGCTGGGCGACCGGATCCGGATGAACGCCCTCGACGGCGAACGGGTCTACTTCCGGTCGCTGGCCACCCGGGGCGAGCGGGAACTGCCGCACGATATCGACACCATGGTGATCGCCTGCAAGGCAGCGGGATTCGATCTGGTGATCCTGGAGACGCCCGGCATCGGCCAGGGTGACGCGGCCATCGCCGAGCACGTGGACGTGTCGCTGTACGTGATGACGCCGGAGTTCGGCGCGGCCTCCCAGCTCGAGAAGATCGACATGCTCGATTACGCGGATGTGGTGGCCATCAACAAGTTCGAACGGCGCGGGGCCGAGGACGCGCTGCGCGATGTGTCGCGGCAGCTGGTGCGGAATCGGGAGGAGTTCCACGCCACGCCCGAGGACATGCCGGTCTTCGGCACCAGCGCGGCGACCTTCAACGATGACGGCGTGACGGCGCTCTACCAGCACCTGAGCGGATTGCTCGCCGAGCAGGGGCTGCCTTTGCAGGAAGGCGTGCTGCCGCGGGTGGCCACCCGCACCTCCACCCGCTTCGCCCAGATCATTCCGCCCGCCCGCGTGCGCTATCTGGCCGAAATCGCGGAAGCCGTACGGGATTACCATGCCGGCACCGCGCGCGAGATGGACGCCGCGCGGCGTGTCCAGCGCCTGGAGCAGGTACTCGCCGAGCTGCCGGGCGGCGGCGCACTCCCGGCTTCCCCGGCGACCGCGACCACCAGCGAAGCCGTCACGTCCGATGCTGCCGGAGAGGTGCTGCGCGGGCTGCTCGCGCAGGCTCGCGCCGGCCAGACGCCGGAAACCGCTGCGCTGCTGGCGGAATGGCCAGTGGTCGCGGAATCGTACCGGGGCAACGAACAGGTGGTGCGGGTCCGCGATCGGGAGCTGCGGACAGCGCTGCGCCGGGAGACATTGTCCGGCAGTTCGATTCCCCGGGTGGCGCTCCCCCGCTTCACCGATCACGGTGAGCTGCTGCGGTTCCTGCGCTCGGAGAACCTGCCGGGACGCTTCCCGTTCACCGCCGGGGTGTTCCCGTTCAAGCGCGACAACGAGGATCCGGCGCGCATGTTCGCGGGCGAGGGCGATGCCTTCCGCACCAACCGCCGGTTCAAGGTGCTCTCCGAACACGCCGAGGCCAAACGGCTTTCGACCGCCTTCGACTCGGTCACGCTGTACGGGCACGACCCGGCCGAGCGGCCGGACATCTACGGCAAGGTCGGCACCTCCGGGGTGTCCATCGCCACCCTCGACGATATGAAGGCGCTCTACGACGGCTTCGACCTCGACGCGCCTGCCACCTCGGTGTCCATGACCATCAACGGTCCCGCGCCGACGATTCTGGCCTACTTCCTCAATGCCGCCATCGATCAGGCGGTGGCGGAGTTCGCGGCCGAGCAGGGCCGCGAGCCCACCCCCGACGAGGCGGCCGGCCTGCGCGCCCGCACCCTGGCCACGGTGCGCGGCACCGTGCAGGCCGACATCCTCAAGGAGGACCAGGGCCAGAACACCTGCATCTTCTCCACCGAGTTCAGCCTGCGCATGATGGCCGACATCCAGGAGTGGTTCGTGCGCAACGGCGTTCGCAACTTCTACTCGGTGTCCATCTCCGGCTATCACATCGCCGAGGCCGGGGCGAACCCGATCAGCCAGCTGGCCTTCACGCTGGCCAACGGCTTCACCTATGTGGAGGCGTATCTCGCGCGGGGCATGGACATCGACGACTTCGCGCCCAACCTGTCGTTCTTCTTCTCCAATGGCATGGACGCCGAGTACTCGGTGATCGGCCGGGTGGCGCGGCGCATCTGGGCGATCGCCATGCGCGACCGGTACGGGGCCAACGAGCGGTCGCAGAAGCTGAAGTACCACGTGCAGACCTCCGGGCGGTCACTGCACGCACAGGAGATGAGCTTCAACGACATTCGCACCACGCTGCAGGCGCTCATCGCGGTGTACGACAACTGCAACAGCCTGCACACCAATGCCTACGACGAGGCGGTCACCACGCCGACCGAGGAATCGGTGCGCCGGGCGCTGGCCATCCAGCTCATCATCAACCGGGAGTGGGGGCTCACGATGAACGAGAACCCGCTGCAGGGCAGCTTCATCATCGACGAGCTGACCGATCTGGTGGAGGAGGCGGTGCTGCGCGAGTTCGAGCGGATCAGCGAGCGCGGCGGGGTGCTCGGTGCCATGGAAACCGGCTATCAGCGCGGGCGGATCCAGGACGAGTCCATGCTCTACGAGCGGCGCAAGCACGACGGCAGCCTGCCCATCATCGGGGTCAATACCTTCCGCAATGGGCACGAGGAAGCACCTCGGGTGCTGGAATTGGCCCGCGGCACCGAGGCGGAAAAACAGTCTCAGCTGCAACGAGTCCGCGAATTCACCGATCGGCACCGGGATGCGGCGCCGGCGGCGCTGGCCCGGCTCGCGGCGGCCGCGGCGAGCGACGAGAACGTTTTCGAGGTGCTGATGGATGCCGCGCGAGTGTGCACACTCCAGCAGGTCACGGACACCTTCTTCACGGTGGGCGGTCAGTATCGGCGCAATGTCTGATAAAAACTTCCGATTCTGGTGCGTGCCGATTTCCGATCGAAAGCAATTTCTCAGCTATATCTGAATCGTTCGGTTCGATCACAGCTGACATTCGATTCGGATCGGGGAATCGGGTCGCGGAGGACAGGAAGACCATGATGCGTCATACCACCCGGAGAACCACCGCCAGACTGATCGCCGTCGCACTGCCCGTCGCGGCCGCCGCCACCCTGTTCACGGGCGTGGCCTCGGCGGAAGCGCCGGACAGCGCGCCGGCCCCGGCCGTACAGCCGGTCCAGGCCAACCCGGTCGCCGAGGGCGTCCCGTTGGACCCCGTGGCCACCAACCCGAGTGCCCAGTTCCCCGACCCGGCCCTGAACGGCGCGGCCGCGGGCGCGCTCACCGGCAGTGCGGGCGGCGCGGCCCTCGGCTCTGTCGTCGGCTCCGTCCCCGGCATGATCGGCGGCTCGGCCCTCGGCGCCCTGATCGGCGGCGGCATCGGCGCCCTGGTCGGCATCCTCGACCCCAACGTCATCCCGCAGGTGCTGCCGTAGCCGCGAATCGCACCACCGCACAACAACTGTGCCGCGCCCACCTCGCCGGGCGCGGCACAGTCGTCTACCGACCCGCCGGGATACCGGCCGGGGCGACGACCGCGGCGGTGTCGCCGGGGTGGCGAGGGCATGGCGTGCTTCGATGTCCGAACACGCGAGCTCGAGCGGATGGGCGTGGAACAATCCGAACAGGCTGACCCAGACGGAAGGCATCTCATGGACCTCGCGGGAATGACTGTCGTGGACGCCCACATTCACCAGTGGGATCCGCTCACCACGCCACGCGAGTTCAGCGGGCTGGCGAAGCTGTTCCGCTATGTGCCGATGCCGATCGATCTGGCGAAGCGGCTGGCGCCGCGGCGCGACCGCGAATTCGTCGGGGATCCAACACCTGTCATCCATCCGTACCTGCCGCGCGACTATCAGGAAGACGCCGGGGACGTACCGGTCGGGGCCATCGTGCACATCGAGGTGGAGTGGGTCGGCAAGGGTCCGCTCGGGCCCGCCGACGAAACCCGGTGGGTGAGCAGCCTGCCCTTCGGCGTGGACACCCCCGCGCTCGGGGCGATCATGGGCGCGGGCGACCCCACCGCCGCCGAGTTCGCCGAACTGCTCGACGCGCACCGGTCCGCCTCGCCGCTGTTCCGGGGCATTCGCGCCCGCGTCGAATACCACCCGGACCCGGACGTGCGCGCTAGCTGCAAGACACCGGGCTTGCTCACCTCCCCCGCCTTCCTGGACGGCTTCGGCGCGCTCGCCGACCGCGAGCTCGCGTTCGAGGCGTGGGTGTACTCGGGACAGCTGCCCGAGGTGGCCGCGCTGGCCGAGCGCTATCCAGGCACCACCATTGTGCTCAACCATCTCGCCACGCCCGCAGGCATTTTCGGGCCGGTCGGGCGGAACACCGGGCGCAATTCCGGGCAGCGGCGCGAGCTGTTCGTGCGATGGCGCGACGACCTCACCGCTCTCGCCCAGCACGCCAATGTGGTGGCCAAGGTGAGCGGCCTGATGATGCCGATCCTCGGGCATCAGGTGCCGCGGCGGGGTCAGCCGACCCCGGTTCCGCTACTGCTGGAACGGATTTCGCCGATGCTGGAGCACGCGCTCGACGTGTTCGGGGCCGATCGGCTCATCTGGGGCTCGAATTTCCCGGTGGACAAGCCGATTACGAGCATCCCGAATGCCGCGGAGGCGGTGGCCACCGCGCTGGCCGGGCACGGGGCCGACGACAAGGCCATCGAGCAGATCTTCCGCCGCAATGCCGAACGGGTGTACGGGATCGACGTGCTCTGAGCCCACTCCCCGGGACGGATTTGCCGCGTCCGCCTTTGCCGGAGGGTCGCTGTGGCTATCGTGATGCGCCATGGAACGGATCCTGCGGATCGGAATGGGTTTCTGGGAGTCCCGGACCTTGCTCAGCGCAGTCGAACTCGGCGTGTTCACGGTGCTCGGGCATCGGCAACTGACCGCGGAACAGCTACAGCGCGAACTCGGCCTGCATCCGCGGTCCGCCCGCGACTTCTTCGACGCGCTGGTGGCCATGGAGATGCTGCGGCGCACCGACGATCGGTACGCCAATACCGCCGACACCGCGACCTACCTCGACAGCACCGGCAGCGAGTACATCGGCGGCTTCCTGGAGATGGCCGCGGCCCGGCTCTACCCGTTCTGGGGCCGGCTCACCGAGGGCCTGCGCACCGGGCAGCCGCAGAACGAGGCCCGCGACGGCGGCGACCTCTTCACCACGCTCTACCGGGATCCGCAGCGGCTCTATGACTTTCAGCGCGCCATGACCGGGCTGTCGCTGCCCAGTGCGCACGCCCTCGCCGAGGTGTTCCCGTGGCATCGCTGGAAGTCGATGGCCGATATCGGCACCGCCCAGGGCGCGCTGCTGCGCACCGTCCTGGAGACCAATCCGCACCTGCACGGCATCGGCTACGACCTGGCGGCGGTGGAGCCGATCTTCACCGAATACATTGCGCCGGTGGCAGATCGGGCCATCTTCCAAGCCGGCGATTTCTTCACCGATGAGCTGCCCGAGGCCGATGTCCTGGTCTTCGGCCACATCCTGCACGACTGGGACCTGCCCACCAAGCTCATGCTGCTGGAGAAGGCCCACCGCGCCCTCCCCGAGGGCGGCGCCATCCTCGTCTACGAGTCGCTCATCGACGACGACCGCCGCACCAATCTCTCCGGTCTGCTGATGAGCCTCAACATGCTCATCGAGACCCCCGGCGGCTTCGACTACACCGCCGCGGACCTGCGAACCTGGCTGGCCGACACCGGTTTCCGCGATCCCCAGACCGAACACCTCGCCGGGCCGGAGTCCATGGTCTGGGCGGTGAAGTAGCCGCTAACCCGGCAAAGCGAGGTACTGCGCGCCGAGCAGATCGGCGGTGCGGCTGACGTGGTCGACGATGCGGGTAGCGTCGGCGTCGATGGCGCCGGTGCGCCAGGCGGTCAGGAGTTCGATGAAGCCGCCGATGCCCATGAGAACGCCCATGCGCAGGTCGGATTCGTCGACGCCGGACCGCAGGTAGGGGCGGGCGGTGGCGATGAGCAGGTCGGTGGCCTCGGTGAGCATGGCGGTGCGCCGCTCCTCGAGGATGCGGCTGCCGGCATGGTCGCCGAAGAGGATGCGCGCCGGGCCCGCCGACTGCAGGGCGACCGCGCGGGCGATGGCCAGGCGCAGAATGCCCAGTGCCGGATGCTCGAGGTTCTCGGCGACCACGACCGAGAGTTCGGCCAGCACCTGGAATCCGACCTCGTCCCAGACCGCGCCCAGCAGTTGGTCGCGGTCGGCGAAGTGCTCGTAGAAGTAGCGGTCATTGAGGCCCGCGCGGGTGCACACGCCGCGCATGGTCACTGCGGCCCAGCCGTTTTCGAGCCAGATGTCCAGCGCCGCCGCGATCAGCCGCTCGCGGCGCTCGGCGCGGCGTTCCTCCTGGGTGCGGCCGCCCCAGGTGCCGCCGCGCCGGGTCGGTGCGGGCCCCGGGGGCACGTCGGCGGCTGCCGGTGCGGGCACGTCCATAGTTGACAAAATAGCGCACCGAGAGCCTAATTGGTGGCAGGTGCGGC
This sequence comes from Nocardia sp. NPDC059229, assembly GCF_042754165.1. Classification (NCBI taxonomy): domain Bacteria; kingdom Bacillati; phylum Actinomycetota; class Actinomycetes; order Mycobacteriales; family Nocardiaceae; genus Nocardia; species Nocardia sp. NPDC059229. The sequence goes on along the minus strand of NZ_JBHZAK010000003.1, from coordinate 512,318 downwards.
CAGTGGTGGCACACGCCACCAATTGACTGCCCGGACGGCACGGCCCCGGGAGTTCCCATGCGACTCAACCCCTTCGGCGGACCCCGCCGCACTCAGCAGGCGGACGCGGTGGTGACCGGTGCGGGCAGCGGCATCGGCCGCGCCTTCGCGATCGAGATCGGCAAGCGCGGCGGGCGGGTGGTCTGCTCCGACATCGCCGCCGGGCGCGCCCGCGACACCGCCGAAATGATCGGCGACACCGGGGGAAAGGCCTTCGACACCGTCTGCGACGTGAGCAGCCTGGACCAGGTGACCGTGCTGGCGAACACCGCCGAGGAATGGTTCGGCAAGAGCCCGGATCTGGTGGTCAACAATGCCGGCATCGGGCGCGGCGGCACACTCATCGGCGACACCCCGCCCGCGGAATGGCATCAGGTGCTCGACGTCAATCTGTGGGGCGTCATCCACGGCTGCCACGTCTTCGCGCCCCGGCTGCGCGCGAGCGGGCACGGCTCGATCGTGAACGTGGCCTCAGCGGCCGCCTTCGGGTCCGCGCCGCGCATGGGCGCCTACAACGTGAGCAAGGCCGGGGTGCTGGCGCTGTCGGAAACGCTGGCCGCGGAACTGTCCGGCACCGGCGTCACCGTCACCGTGCTGTGCCCCACCGGGGTGCGGACCAATATTCTGGAAGGCGTGGAGATCGGCGACGAGACCATCCAGCTCTGGGGCGACCGCCTCATCCGCTGGACCGGCCGGCCGCCCGCGTCCATCGCCCGCACCACCCTCGACGCGGTGGATCACGGTCAGCTGTACGTGGTCCCGCAGCTCGAGGCCAAGGCGATCTGGCAGTCCAAGCGACTGCTGCCCGAGACCTACACTCGCGCCGCCGGATTGCTGGAGCGGCTGGTGCGGTAGCCACAGCGGCAAGGAGTCGAACAATGGCGTTCGCGTATTCCGACATGCTCGGTGTCGTCCAGGATCGGCAGTGGGCGCTGGCCGATCTCGACTGGGACGCACCGGGAGCCGAGCTCATCACCGATGAGCAGCGACCCGCGCTCGCGGCCTTCATGGCCGATCTGGTGTGGATCGAACACGTCGGCGCCCGCGGGTTCGCGGCGCTCACGCTGCGCGCCCCCAACGGGCCGCTCGAGGAGATCTACCGGTACTTCCACGCCGAGGAGCAGAAGCACGCCAATGCCGAACTGGCCCTGATGCGGCGCTGGGGCATGCTCGACGGCGACGCGATGCCGCTGCCCAACAAGAACATCCGGCTCGTCATCGAATGGCTGGACCGGTACGGGGACGATCTGTCCCTGCCCGTGCTCGGCACCGTGATCCCCTCGCTGGAGTGCGCGCTGGACGGGGCACTGGTGAAGTTCCTGCTCGATGAGGTGCGGGATCCGCTGTGCCACGAGGTGTTCCGGCACATCAACAGCGACGAGTCCCGGCATCTGGCGGTCGGGTTCCAGGTGCTCGAGCAGCTCGGCGCGGGACCGCTGCGGCGAATCGCCATCGAGACAGCCGGTTTCGCGCTGCGGCCCACCTTCCTCCTCGGCGCGCTGCTGTACACGCCGCTGCTGTCCCGCATGTCCGCCAACATCATGGCGATGGGGCTGGACGAGGAGAAGCTCTGGAATGCCGTGCGACGCTATGAGAAAGCCGGTGAGCGCAGCCCGGACATCAAGCGCATGCCGCTCTACCACGTGGTCCGGCTGCACGGCATGGCCACCATCAACCACTGGCAACCGATCCAGGGCATCAACGACGCCCTGAACAAGGCCATCGATCACTTCCCCGTGCGCGTCCTGCGCCACACCCCCTCCTGGTCCAGGGCCCTGACCTACGAGCCGGTGGCGAAATGACCGCCCCGATCCGCCGGAGCGACCCGGGCAGAGCCCGCGACGCCTACACCGGGCCCCAGATTCACTGCACCCACTGGCGTGACCAGCACGAGCTGGATCGCCTGCACGTCGCGGTCATCGGCAGCGGCGCCGCACTGGCCCGGGTAGTGCCGCCGATCGTCGCCCAGGCGCGCAGGGTAACCGTGTTCCAGCACGATCCGATCTGGATTCTGCCCACCCCGCCGGTGCCCGGAGCCGGAATTCTGCTGCGCCAGTGGCCCGTCGATGCGCTGGGACTGCTGCCCAGCGACTCCGCATCGCCGTTGCCCGGAGATCCGGCTCGCCAGGACGAGCGTGGGGCCGGCCGCCAGGGAGACAGCATCGCGCCGGCCGGCCGGGGTGCAGAGGAACGCAGTCCAACACGAGCGCCGCGCGAAGACGGTCCACCGCATCCCGGAGCCAGGGAGGTCGCCCGTGGAGCTCCGAGGCCCGTCCTGAGCGCGCTGGGCTTCTCAGGGCTGGGTGTCTCAGGGCTGGGCGTCCTGCGCTGGTGCGCTCAGCAGGCGCTGCGGCGGGCGGCCGCGGCGAATCTGCGGGCGCAGGTCGGGGATTCGTGGGAGCGGCGGCAGCTGACGCCGGATCGGCCCGCCGCGGTGCGGGTGCACAGTCGCTACTACCGGGCCCTGCGGCAGCGGAACTGCCGGCTCATCAGCTGGCCCATCGCCCGGCTCGCGCCGCTCGGGATTCGCACCGTGGACGGGGTCGAGCATCGGGTGGACTGCATCATCTACGCGGAGGACGCATCGTGACAAAGACCGTCGTGGACCACGAGATCGTCATTGTGGGCGCGGGATTCTCGGGAATCGGGACCGCGATCGCGCTGCGCAAGGCCGGTTTCGACGATTTCGTCATGATCGACGAGGCGGACGGGGCGGGCGGCACCTGGCACTGGAACACCTATCCCGGTATCGCCGTGGACATTCCGTCGTTCAGCTACCAGTACTCGTTCGAGAAGCAGCGGTCCTGGTCGCGGGTGTACGCGCCCGGACGGGAGTTGAAGGCGTACGCCGAGCACTGTGTGAAGAAGTACGGGCTGCGGGCGCGGATCCGGTTCGGCACCACCATCGCCCGCGCCGACTTCGACGACATACTGCACCTGTGGCGGGTGCGCACCACCGACGGCGACGAGCTCACCTGCCGCTTCCTGATCGGCGCGACCGGGGTGCTGACCCGGCCCAAACTGCCCGATATCCCCGGCGCGGAACGGTTCCGGGGCGAGACCATGCACACCGCGCGCTGGGATCACGGGATCGATCTGCGCGGCAAGCGGGTCGGCATCATCGGCACCGGGGCCTCGGCCGTCCAGATCATTCCCGAGATCGCCCCGGAGGTGTCGGAACTCGTTGTCTTCCAGCGCACTCCGATCTGGTGCCTGCCCCGGCCGGACGCGCCCCTGCCGCCACCGGTGCGCGCCCTGATGCGGCTGCCCGGCGGGCAGTTCCTCACTCGCTGGCTCAGCCAGGCGTTCGTGGAGCTCACCTTCCCGCTCTCGGCGCACTACTACAAGGTGCTGCCCATGGTGAAGCTCGGCGAGCGCACCGGGCTGGCCCACCTGCGCGACCAGGTGCAGGACCCGATCGTCCGGGAGCAGCTCACGCCGAAATACGCGCTGGGCTGCAAGCGGCCGTCGTTCTCCAACGACTACCTGAAGACCTTCAACCGCGAGAACGTCACGCTGGAAACCGATCCCATCACCGAGATCACCGCCACCGGACTGCGCACCACCGGCCGCCACCACCAGGTCGACGTGCTCATCATGGCCACCGGCTTCAAGGTCATGGAGTCCGGCAATATGCCCACCTTCGACCTGCACGGCAGCGGCGGCCTGCGCCTCGAGGACTGGTGGGACACCCACCGACTGCAGGCCTACGAGGGGGTCAGCGTGCCCGGCTTCCCCAACTTCTTCACCATCATCGGCCCCTACGGCTACAACGGCGCGTCCTACTTCACCCTCATCGAGATGCAGACCACCCATATCCTGCGCCTGCTCCGCAATGCCCGCCGCCGCGCCGCCACCCGCATCGAGGTCACCCCCGAGGCCAACGAGCGCTACTTCCAGGAAATGCTCGCCCGCCGTGGCACCCAGGTCTTCTGGCAGGACAGCTGCACCCTGGCCAACTCCTACTACTTCGACAAGAACGGCGACGTCCCGCTGCGCGCCATGAGCACCCCCGAAGCCGCCTGGCGCGCCGCCCATTTCGATCTGCGCGACTACCACTTCGAATCCCTCGGCGAACGGCGTTCCACCGGTCGCCCTGCGGTCCGCACCGCAACGGCCTAGATGCCTCAGGTGTCGAGGGCGCGGTAGAGGGCGCGGAGTTCACGTAGACCGGCGGCGACGGACTGCTCGTCCTCAGCCGTCATGCGCAGGGCCTGGCGGAGCAGGACAGCGTCGAGATCGTCCGGGGCCGGACGGAATTCGGGCTTCGGGAGGGCGGGGAGCGCCGTGTCGTCGCCGTAGAGATCGGTGGATTCGGCGGGCGGATCGGCGCGCTGGACACTGCCGATGAGGGCGTCGAGTTCGACGCCGCGCAGGGTGAGCAGTTCGCCCGGGCGCTCGTCGAGGCGTTCGGCGATGACGTAGCAGACGGCGGCGGCGTGCTTGCAGGGCCAGCCGGAATCGGGGCAGCTGCACGAGAAGTCGAGCTCCGACACCGTGGTGGGGAGCAGCAGCGGGCCGAGGGCCTGGGGCAGGGTGCCCGCGGCGATCTCGCCCAGCATGCCGGGGGTGGCGCGGACCAGGTCCACCAGCTCGTCGAGGCGGTCGTCGCGCAATTGCCGCAGGGTCAGCACCGAGATGAACGGGCGGGGTTGGCTGCCCTGCACTTCCGCGCTCACCAGGCCGGGCTCCAGGCGGTAGTTCACTACCTGACCGGTGCGGGCGTAGGAACGGCCGCGAGCCAGGCGACCGGCGTCCGCGACGTCCTCGACCGCCTCCAGAAACGAACGGCCCCACCAGGTCCGGGCGAACGCGGCGCCCCGACGGCTGCGCGGCTGCACCCCGCCGCGCACCGGGCGGCGTTTGCCGTACTCGCTGAAGTCGATGACATTGCTCATTCGCCGACCGCCTCCGATCCCAGGGCGAACAGTTCGCGCAATTCGTCGTCGCCGAGTTCGGTGATCCAGTTCTCGCCGGTGCCCACGGTGAGGTCGGCGAGCTGACTCTTGCCCTTCAGCATGTCGTCGACGCGCTCCTCGATGGTGTCGACGCAGACCAGCTTGCGCACCTGGACATCACGGCGCTGGCCGATGCGGAAGGCGCGGTCGGTGGCCTGGTTCTCCACCGCCGGATTCCACCAGCGGTCCAGGTGCACAACGTGATTGGCGGCGGTCAGGTTGAGGCCGGTGCCGCCCGCCTTGAGCGACAGCAGCATGAGCGGCGGGCCGTCCTCCTCCTGGAAGCGGGTGACCATGTCGTCGCGGCGCTGCTTGCTCACCCCGCCGTGCAGGAACGGCACCTCCGCCCCGAAACGCTCGGACAGAAAGGGCGCCAGCAGGTTTCCGAACTCCGCGAACTGGGTGAACAGCAGTGCCCGCTCCCCGTCGGCGATCGCCGACTCCAGAATGTCCTCCACCAGCGCCAGCTTCCCGGACCGATGATGCCCCCGGCGCAGCAGCGCCGACCCGTCGCTGAGGAAATGCGCGGGATGGTTGCACACCTGTTTGAGCCGGGTCAGTGCGGCCAGCACCGCGCCCTTGCGCTCCATGCCCTCGGCCGCCTTCAGCTTGGCCGACATATCGTCCAGCACCGCCTGATACAGCGCCGCCTGCTCCACGGTCAGGTTGGCCCGCACCGTCATCTCGATCTTCTCCGGCAGATCCGAGATCACCGCCGGATCGGTCTTGACCCGGCGCAGCACGAACGGCGAGGTGATGGCGCGCAGACGGGTGACGGCGTTCTCGTCGTGCTCGCGCTCGATCGGCACCGCGAAGCGGGCATGGAACTCGGAGGCCTTGCCCAGCAGCTTGGGATTGGCGAAATCCAGGATCGAGCGCAGCTCCTCGAGCCGGTTCTCCACCGGGGTTCCGGTGAGCGCCAGGCGGTGTCGGGCCGGAACCAGCCGTGCCGCCCGCGCCTGCCGGGTCCCGGCGTTCTTGATGTGCTGTGCCTCGTCCAGCACGACCCGCTGCCAGTCCTGGCGCTTCAGGTCCTCGACATCCCGGGCCAGCAGCGCGTAGGTGGTGACCACCAGATCCGAATCCGCCACCGCCGCAGCCAATTCCGCGCCCGAGCGCCGCCCGGCACCGTGGTGCACCAGCACCCGGAGATCGGGGGCGAAGCGTTCGGCCTCCCGCTGCCAGTTGCCCACCACCGACATCGGGCACACCAGCAGGGTAGGCCCGATGGTCTCCGATTCGCTTGCGGCAGCGGCTGTTTCACGCTCGTGCACCAGCAGTGCCAGTACCTGTACGGTCTTGCCGAGACCCATGTCGTCGGCGAGGATCGCCCCGCATCCGAGCCGGCTCATGGCCGCCAGCCAGGTCAGGCCGCGCTGCTGATACGGCCGCAGCTGGGCCTTCAGCCCGACCGGATCCGGGACGGGCTCGACCGACCGCTCACCGTCGAAAAGCTCCGCGGCCCAGCCGGTCGCGGTGACCTCCTCCAGCGGCACCCCGATCACCGGATGCGCGGACAGCTCGGCGAACAGGCCGCCGACGGTGGTCTCGGTCTCGTCGGTGCGGCCCGACACGTAGTCGGCGGCGGCGGCCAGCATGCGGTGATCGGCCTGCACCCACTCCCCGCGCAGCCGCACCAGATCCGATTTCGCGTCCACCAGCCGCGACATCTCGGCGGGCGTCAGAACGGTATCGCCCAGCGCCAGCTCCCAGCGGAAGGACACCAAACCCTTGAGCCCGACGGCGGTTTCGGTGGCGGCCGGGCTCTGCACCCGCAGTTTCATGGCGGGCGCGGCCACCCGCCAGGCCCGCGGCAGCATGAGCCGCACCCCGGCCGACCGCAGCGCGTTCGCCCCGTGCGCGACCAGATCCATCACCACCTCGGTGGGCAGGAACAGATCCATGCTGCGGGCATCGCCGGGTAGATCGCGCAGGCGCGGATAGGCCTGCTTGGCGGCTGCCAGCTTCTCCCCCGCAATCCGCATGAGCTGCGGATCCCCCGGCAGCAGCACCGGTTGCGGCGCCTCCCCTTCCTCGCGCAGGCAGACCTCGAGCCGCCACAGTTCGCCCGGTTCCTCGCCGTCCGGTTCCAGCAGCCGCAGCACCAGCTCCGGCTCGTCGGCGGTGAGACTGGTCCGCCAGTCGTCCAGCACCGAGGCCACCCGATGCGATCCGGTCTCCAGCGGCGTCGCCGCGACCAGCGCGGTCAGCAGCGGATGCGACCCCGATTCCCGATCCGGCCGCTCCGGAATGTGCAGGCGCACGAGTGGATCGGCCAACTCGCCGACGAGGTTCTCCAGCACCTCGGCAGGCCGCCCGGCCACCTGCAACGCACCCGGCATGGCCACCGCGAGCTCCGCCAGCCAGGCCCGCTGCCGCTGTCCGCCCACCAGCCGCCACCGCGCCCACCACTCCCCGTCGTCCCGCCGCACCTCCGGCACCACCCGCCCCGCCCGCACCCACCGCTGCATCCCGCGCGCCACATGCCCGAGAAACCGCAGATCTCCCGCCACCGCCCCCGCCGGTAGTTCCTGCGACAGGACCCGGGCAGCCGTCTCCGGTGCCAGCGCATGCGCCCGCACCTGCGTCTGCTCCGTCCCGTACTCCCCCCGCACCAGCACCTGCGCCCGATGCCGCCACTTCGCCGCGCGCACGATCGACCCGAGCGGCTCCGGCAAACCCTCCGCATCCCCGGCCGTGTCCTCGCCCGGGTCGTGCCACAGCACCAACCCGGACCCCGGCGACCACAGCCCGTGCAACATCCGCCCATCCAATCAGTCACCCCCGACAAGCCGGCCGGCCCCTCTTTATTTCTGATCGGATACGGAACATACTGGATAAATCCGCAGGTCACCGCAGGCGTCGGTGTCCGCTGTGTCCGTTGCACGAGATTGTCGTGCCCGGACGGCAGCCGCGCGGGGCGCACCCGACAATCCACCGCGACTCAATCCGGAGCCGTGGCACTTTCGAGACCGTAGGGAGGCCGTGACGATGACGATTCTGCTCCAAGTGCTCGAGCAGAGCTTCACCCCCACGACACAGTGGGAACGGCGGAAATTCACCTTCGTGGACACGAGCAAGATCGTGGGGATGCGCCTGGACGGGCAGTCCGGGGTGTGGCTGGATCTGTCCCGGCCCGGCGAGTCGCAGCGCCTCGCCCGCACCGCCGACCCGCGCGACTCCATCACCTTCCTGCTCACCGTTTTCGCCAAGATCGCCGAATGCGAGGAGCAGGGCGGCTCGTGGGTCATCGGCCACGACGGCGCGCGTGTGGATTCCATTGCGGCAACCCGCTTTCCGCCGCAGCTCTCCGAAACCGCCGCGGACGACATCCTCGCGCACGCCTGGCTCTAGTAAGCCCAACGGGAGTGCGAAGTCCGCGTGACGGCACGCACCGATCGGCTGGTGCGGTACACGTATTGCCGTGTGGCTCACGGGCGGAACCTTCCTGCTCCGGCTGCTCGGCGCGGTGGTCGTCCTGCTCGTGGTCCTTGGGTGCGAGTCCCTCGGGCAGGTGACCCCGGCGCCGGGTAGCCCCACCCGCGTCCAGCTCGAACGGCTGCTCGCGGGTGTCGGCACCGTAACCGCCCGGCCGCGGCCGGGCGGTTACGAACGCGGTTGCGGCAGCGGGCAGGGATGCGTGTTCGGACCGGCGTGGACCGATGATCACGACGGGCCGGGCGGTCACGACGGGTGCGACAGCCGCAATACCGTGCTGGCCAGGCAGCTCACCCGGGTGACCTTCCGGCCCGGGAACGATTGCGTGGTGGTGGCCGGGTCGCTCGACGATCCCTATACCGGGCAGCGCATCGCCTTCGATCGGGCCGCGGCCAAGGCCGTGCAGATCGATCACGTGTATCCGCTGGCGGCCGCCTGGGATCTGGGCGCGGCCGGATGGCCGCTGCCGCGGCGCGTGCGCTTCGCCAACGACGTCGACTACAACCTGCTCGCGGTGGACGGAAAGACCAACGAGGACAAGGGCGATCGCACGCCCGGCGACTGGCTGCCGCCCGCCCGCGCGAACCGCTGCTTCTACGCGGGCAAGTACCTGATGGCCGCGAACCGGTACGGGCTACCGGTCACCGCCGCCGACCGGGACGCCCTGGCGCGCGTCGCCCGCGGCTGCCCATAGCGTGGCGAAGTGGCGGTAGGCATGATCGGCGGTGAGCTCCTGGCGCGGATCCATGACCGATTCGAGCAATCCGTATAGACCCCAGGACAGAAATGTGATGGTCGCGCCCGCCGCGACCGGGTCCGGCCCGAGCCGCGGGCCCAGGTGCTCGGTCAGCAGTTCGGCGTACATCTGCCGGATCGACCGCAGCACAATGGTGTTCGCCCGCTGCCGGACCAGTGGCCGGTACACGTCCGGATGCGCCGCGACCAGCTTGAACAGGATCTCGACGGGGGCCAGCGGCGGCGGCTCTCCCGGATAGCAGGCCAGCTGCGCCGAAATCTCGCCCCGCACATGCTCGATACAGCTGACCAGCAGCAGATCGTCCTTGTCGCGGTAGTGCGCGTAGAAGGTGGAGCGGCCGACGTCGGCGCGATCGATGATGTCCTGCACCGTGATCCGGGCATAGGGCCGGTCCTGCATGAGCTCGATGAGCGCCCGGTGCAGTGCCGTGCGGGTGCGGCGGACGCGGCGGTCGGCCTCCGGGCCCGTTCCCGGACGGATTCCGCCCGACTGTCCGGAATCGTACAGATCCCCAGAAACTGCACCTGGCCTGGGATTTTCCATTCTTCGATGATTGATCACATGACCCAGCACGAGCAAGTGTCCGATATCGAATCCCGGCCCGTCGGGGCCCTCATCACCTGGCCGCGCCGCTATCAGCTGCTCACCGACGTCTACTTCCTGGGCCGCGCGGGCAGCCTGGCGCGGTACTTCGCCACGACCAGCGGCATCCGCCCGGGCGATCACGCTCTCGATCTCGGTTGCGGCCCTGGGCGGCTGGCCAATGAGCTGGCCCGGCAGGCCGGACCGGACGGCCGGGCGATCGGCGTGGACCCGTCTCCGCAGATGATCGCCTACGCGACCGCCCACGCCGCCCCCAATTGCAGCTTCGACCTCGGCGCGGCCCAGTCGCTGCCCTACCCGGACGCCTCGTTCGATGTGGCGACCTCGACCTTCGCCATGCACCACATCGCCGAATCCGAGCGAAAGACCGCCCTGGCGGGCGTCTTCCGCGTCCTGCGCCAGGGCGGCCGCCTGCTGCTCGCCGACACCCATCCGACCTCGGGCCTGCGCGGGCTCGCCGTTCGCGCCATGGCCCAGCTGGCAGCGCACCGCGCCGGCGGTCAGGGGCACTCCCACGACGGCGACGGGGCCGGGGATCCGCTGTCGGCGGTCGACATCCGCCGCTACCGCGACGTGCTCACCGATATCGGTTTCACGGCAGTCGAATTCCGCACCGGCCCGTTCGCGACCGGCATTCTCACCGCCGTCAAACCCGGCTGATCAGGCCGGTTCGGCGCCGGTGGCGGCCGGCCGCTTGGGGTCGTTGGACCACTGCGACCAGGAGCCGGGATAGAGCGCGGCGTCGATACCGGCGACGGCCAGCGCCGCGACCTGGTGGGCGGCCGTGACGCCGGAACCGCAGTACACCGCGACCGGCCCGGAACCGAATCCCTCGAAACGGGAACGCAATTCGGGGAGCGACTTGAATTGCCCAGCGGCCGTGAGGTTCTCGGCGGTCGGCGCGCTCACCGCACCCGGAATGTGCCCGGCGCGCGGGTCCACGGGTTCCACCTCGCCGCGGTAGCGTTCGCCCGCGCGGGCATCCAGCAGCAGGCCCGGCCAGCCGGCCGCGCCATCGGCGTCGATGGTCGGCATATTGTCCGGGGACAGGACCACGGTGCCCGGCTGCGGGGCGGTTTCGTCACCGGTGACGATCTTGCCCCCGGCCTGCTCCCACGCCGGCAGTCCGCCGTCGAGAATGCGCACATCGGCCACGCCGCCCCAGCGCAGCAGCCACCAGGCCCGCGCGGCGGCCATGCCGCCGGTGGCGTCGTAGACGACCACCACGTCCCCGTCGGAGACGCCCCAGCTGCGCGCGCACTTCTGCAGGTGCGCCAGGTCCGGCATGGGGTGGCGGCCCTTGGCGGCGGAGGGCGGATCGGCGAGTTCGGTTTCCAGGTCGACGAATATCGCGCCCGGAATATGACCGCCCAGATAATGCTGCGGTCCGTCCGGATCTCCGAGCGCCCACCGGACGTCCAGCAATCGCACCCGGCCGCCGCTCTGGTCCAGCAGGTCCGCAAGCTCCGCAACCGAAATCAGCACCGAACTCAAGCCAACTCCTCTTCGCCGATTCATCGCCCGTTGAAGCCGAACCACCCCACCCTAGCCACCGCCGGCCGCACCCCGCAGCCTGCCCGGCCCGCTATTTGGACGGGGGCAGGAACCAGCGCGCCAGCAGGCCCGCGACCAGCGCCCAGAAGGCCGCGCCGATGCCGAGCAACGAGATTCCGGACGCGGCCACCAGGAAGGTGAGCGCGGCCGCGGAACGGTGGGCGGCGGGCGTCAACGCGGCGGTCAGCGCACCCGCCAGGGTGGCGATGAGGGCAAGGCCCGCAACGGTTTCCAGTACGCCCTTCGGCGCCGCGGCCACCAGCATCACCAGCGCACCCGAGGCCAGTGCGAGCACCAGGTACATGCAGCCCGCGGTGAACGCGGCGGTCCACCGCCGCCTCGGATCCGGATGCGCGGACGGCGCGGCGGAGAGCGCGGCACTGATGGCCGCCAGGTTGACGGCGTGCCCGCCCGCGGGCGCACCGAGCACGGTGCCCAGGCCCGTGACCGTCATGGCCGCCCGCCACGGCACCTGATAGCCGAAGGTCTTCATGACCGCCGTACCCGGAATGTTCTGCGCGGCCATGGTCACGATGTAGAGCGGCACCGCGACCCCGATCACCGCCTGCCAACTCCAGTGCGGCACAGTCCATTCCACCCGCGGCACCATCGCCGACAGGTCCATGCGGCGATGGGTGACGGCGATGTCGACGCCCGCGCCGACGGCCGCGACCGCGAAGGCGGCCAGCACCGACCAGCGCGGCGCGAAGCGTTGCAGCACAAGCCAGGTCGCGATGACCGGCACCACCACGGCCGGGCTCACCGGCAGCGCCTTCACCGGCGCCAGGCACATGGGCAGCAGCACCCCGGCCAGCATGGCCTGCGCGATCTCCACCGGAATCGCCGCGATGAGCGCGCCCAGCCGCTGCCAGAAACCGGTCAGCACGATGAGTCCGCCCGCCACCGCGAACGCGCCCACCGCGGCCGCCCAGCCGCCGGACACCGCGCCCGTACTGGCCAGCAATGCCGCGCCCGGGGTGGACCAGGCCAGTGTGATCGGCATCCGGTACCGCCGGCTCAGCACGATCATGCCGACGGCCTGGGTCACGCAGACCGCCAGCAGCCCGGACGCCGCCTGCGCCGAGGTCGCCCCCATGGCGGTCAGGCCCGCCAGCACCACCGCGAACGAGCTGGTGAATCCGACGAGCGCGGTGACGATTCCGGCCCCGATCGGCTGCCCGATCCCCGCCGTGCGCGGACTCTCGACCTCCGGAGTGCTGGTGACGCTGGTGCTCATCGGGTCATCGTCGCGGTCCAGTCACCCCGAGGTCAGCGGCCAATCCCCCGAAACTGGACTGAAATTCACCGAAACAGTCAGAACCGGTCGGCATCCTGCGGGTGGCCCCCGGACCCGTTCTGCAGTTCCAGCCGCTCCAGCAGCGGCGTGACACGCGGCCCGACCAGCGAGCGCATCACCAGCGCCATATTGGTGCGCTCCACCCCCGGGATCTTCAGAATGCTGCCGGTCAGGCGGTACAGATCATCGGCGTCGGCGGCGACCACCCGGACCGTCAGATCGGTCGGCCCGGTCATGCCGCAGACCTCGGTGACCTCCGGAATCTCGGCCAGCTCGGCAACCACCGAGTCGAGCCGATGCTGATCCACCACCACCGCCACGAAGGCTGCCAGTGGATAACCCAGCACCCGGGGATCGACCCGGCGCTCGAAGCTGGCCAGCACCCCGCTCGCCTCCCAGCGAGCCAGCCTGGCCTGCACGGTATTGCGCGAGAGACCCAGGCGAGCGGCCAATTCGACACCGGTCGCGCGCGGGTTGGCCACCAGCTCCAGCAACAGCCGGGCATCGGTGGCGTCCAGCGGGGCAGAAAGGGGCTCCCTGCTGCTCATGGGGATCAGTATGACACCCTCGACCGGCGGTCGACCGAGCATTCTGCACAGCTGGGCGCGCCATGCTTGCACACATCGCTCAACGGAGGATGCTGTGTGGTACAGGACACACATCGGTTGCCCACGGGACACAATCCCCGGGCGACAACGGTGTAACCCGGTGTCAGGAGGCGATATCCATGCCCGAGAAGAACACCTACCCGGTGCAGCTCGTACAGCCCGACGGTCATCGCGTACTGGATCGCGTACACGCCCCGCTCGTCGCCGATATCGACGGCACCCGACTCCGAGCCATGTACACCGACATGGTGGTGGCCCGGCGCATCGACACCGAGGCCACCGCCCTGCAACGGCAGGGCCAGCTCGGACTGTGGCCGCCACTGCTGGGCCAGGAGGGCGCGCAGATCGGTTCGGCCCACGCCCTCGCCCCCGACGACTACGTGTTCTGCAGCTATCGGGAGGCGGGCGTCGCCTACTGCCGCGGTGTGCCGCCCGAGGACCTCACCCGGCTGTGGCGCGGCGCCGCCCACTCCTGCTGGGACGCCGACGCCGTCAAGATGACCAATCCCTCGATCGTGGTGGGGGCGCACGGTTTACACGCCACCGGCTACGCCTACGCCGCACACCTCGAAGGCGCCGAGATCGCCACCATCGCCTACTTCGGCGACGGTGCGACCAGTCAGGGCGATATCGCCGAGGCACTCGGATTCGCGGCCGGCTGGAGTGTCCCGGTGGTGTTCTTCTGCCAGAACAATCACTGGGCGATCAGCGCGCCGGTCCGGATACAGAGCGCCACCCCGATCGCGCGGCGCGCCCTCGGCTACGGCATTCCCGGCGTGCAGGTGGACGGCAACGACGCCCTCGCGGTGCTGGCCGTGACCCGGCAGGCGCTGCTGCGCGCACGGGCCGGCGGCGGGCCGAGCTTCATCGAGGCCATCACCTACCGGATGGGCCCGCACACCACCGCCGACGACCCGACCCGCTACCGCACCGCCGCCGAACTCGAGATCTGGCAGCAGCGCGATCCCATCGACCGCCTGCGGCGCTTGCTCGAACGAGAAGAGCTGTGGGACACCGCCTTCGAGACCTCGGTCGCCGAACGCGCCGACGAGGTGGCGACCCGGCTGCGCACCGCCACCCTCACCATGCCCGATCCGGAACCCACGGAGCTGTTCGACCACGTGTACGCCACACCGCATCGGCTGATCGAGGAGGAACGCCGCGAGTACGCCGCCTATCTGGAGGGAGCGGGGCGATGAAGACCACCTTCGCGGGAGCCATCAACCACGGACTGCGCCGCGCGCTGGAGGACGACCCGAAGGTCCTGCTGATGGGTGAGGACATCGGGCGGCTGGGCGGGGTCTTCCGGGTCACCGACACGCTGCAGAAGGATTTCGGCAACAACCGCGTCATCGATACGCCGCTCGCCGAATCCGGAATCGTGGGAACGGCTTTCGGAATGGCATTGCGCGGATTTCGGCCGGTCTGTGAAATCCAGTTCGACGGATTCGTGTATCCGGCCTTCGACCAGATCGTCTCGCAGGTCGCGAAAATCCACTCCCGCACGCGCGGAAAGGTGATCGCGCCCATCACCATTCGCATTCCGTTCGGCGGCGGCATCGGCTCGGTCGAACATCACTCGGAATCACCGGAGGCGTATTTCGCGCACACCGCGGGATTGCGGGTGGTCTCGCCGAGCAATCCCGCCGACGCGTATCTGATGATCCGCCAGGCCATTGCCCTCGACGATCCGGTGATCTTCTTCGAACCCAAGCGCCGGTACTGGGACAAGGCCGAGGTGGATTTCGGCCGGCTGGACCAGGATGGCGGATCGGCACTGGACCAGGCCCAGGTCTGCGCCAGCGGGGAGGACGCCACCATCGTGGCCTACGGCGGTACCGTCGCCACCGCGCTCACCGCGGCCGATATCGCGGCGTCGGAGGGACATTCGATCGAGGTGATCGATCTGCGCAGCCTGTCCCCGATCGATTTCGACACCATCGAAACCTCGGTGCGGAAAACCGGGCGGCTCATCGTGGTCCACGAGGCGCCCGTATTCGCCGGGCTGGGAGCCGAAATCGCGGCACGCATCACGGAACGCTGCTTCTACCATCTGGAATCACCGGTATTGCGCGTCGGTGGCTTCGACATCCCCTATCCCCCGGCTAAACTCGAGCGGCACCACCTGCCCGACCCCGATCGCATTCTCGCCGCGGTCGATCGCTCGCTCGCCGCCTAACGGTCAAGCCACGGAGGAAGCCCGGTGGAAGATCAGCAGCAGGTCATGGAATTCCGTTTGCCCGATCTCGGAGAGGGATTGGCCGACGCGGAATTGGTGTCGTGGTCCGTCGCGGTCGGCGACACCGTGGACCTGAACCAGATCATCGCCGAGGTCGAGACCGCCAAGGCGCAGGTGGCGCTACCGAGCCCGTACGCGGGCCGGGTGCTGGAACTACTGGCGGAACCGGGCGACACTGTGCCGGTCGGCGCGCTGCTCATCCGGATCGGCGTGGCGGTGCGGACCGTTGCTGCCGCGGCGCCGAGCGCCGGTCCGGAGACGAACGATGAGACCGGCGCGCAGCCGCCCGCAGAGCGGCGGTCGGTCCTGGTCGGCTACGGCCCCGACAGCGAGCCGGTGTCCCGCCGGGCCGCCCGGGCCGCCGCGAAAACGACTGACGCACCGACCGTTTCGCGCCCGCGCGCCATGGGCTCGGACGGCCCCGAGGGGCTCGGCAGCTCGGCCCCGGCCGGACGGCCCGCCGCCACCCCCGCCGCCCGGAAACTGGCCCGCGAGATCGGGATCGATCTGGGGGCGGTGATCGGGACCGGGCCGCAGGGCGCGGTCACCGTGGAGGACCTGTACGGGATGCGGCCCGAAGCCCTTGGGACGGGCCACATTCCGATCCACACCCCGCCGCCGCCCGCCACCCTCACCGCCCTGCCGGCGCCGCATCCCGCCCCGGAGGTGCTGCCCATGCATCCGGCGGCCGGCGGACGCGCCGCCCCGGCCGAACGCGAAACCCGCACGCCCATCAGTGGAATCCGCAAGCGCACCGCCGCTGCCATGGTGGCCAGCGCCCAGCACATTCCCCAGGCCAGCACCTTCGTGACCGCGGATTTCACCGCATCCATGGAGCTGCTCGAGCATCTGCGGGCCACACCCAGCTTCACCTGCCTGACCCTGACTCCGCTGGCGCTGGTGGCGCGGGCGACGCTGGCGGCGCTGCTCGAGTTCCCCGAGATCAATGCGGCCTGGGATGAACCCAATCAGGAGATCGTCACCAAGCACTACGTGAATCTGGGCATCGCGGTCGCGACCGAACGCGGGCTGCTGGTGCCGAATCTCAAGGACGCGCAGGGGTTCACGCTGCGCGATCTGTGCCTGGAGATCGCCGGGGTGGCCGGCAAGGCGCGGAGCGGCACCGCGACGCCCGCCGACCTGACCGGCGGCACCTTCACCATCACCAATGTCGGCGTCTTCGGCGTGGATACCGGTGTGCCGCTGGTGAATCCGGGCGAGGCGGCCATCCTGTGCCTGGGTTCCATCCGCAAGCGCCCGTGGGTGTATCGCGACGAGCTGGCCGTGCGCTGGGTGACCAGCCTGGGGCTCAGCTTCGATCACCGCATGATCGACGGCGAACAGGGCTCGCGCTTCCTGGCGAGCATCGCGGCCCTGCTGGAGGATCCGCTGACCCTGCTCGGCCGGGTCTAGCCCTCTGCGGGCGCGGTGACCACCAGCGGCTCGGCCGCCGCGCGGATGACCGCCGGGATCGGCACCGGCTTGCGGGTCTGCTCGTCCACGTAGACGTGGGTGAAGGTGCCGGTGGCGGCCAGCTCCAGGCTGTCGCCGGCGTCGCGGAAGACGGCCAGCTCGTAGTTGATGCTGGAGTTGCCCAGCCGCGCGACCCGGATGCCCACCCGCAGCATGTCCGGGAAGCTGATCGAGCCGAGGAACGTGCAGGAGGTCTGCGCCACCACGCCGATGGCGTGCAGGTCGCGGATATCGGTGCCGGTGGCGCTGATCAGCCAGGCATTCACCGCGGTGTCGAAGTACGAGTAGTACGTCACGTTGTTCACGTGACCGTAGTGGTCGTTGTCGGCCCAGCGCGTCGGCACCGGCCAGAGCACCGGGTATCCCTGATGCTGAGTCATTTTTGCCCTCCGCTTCGCTCCGGGCGGGTTCGCGGCCCCGAGGTCTCGATTCTTCCCTCCCTCCACTCCTCCGAGGCGCAGGCCTATGGAGCCGTGCGCTCCGTCGATCCAAGGCGGAGGTCCATCAAGCCGCAGTCCAGAATCGAGACGGCCGCGAACCTTTGAGCGAGGGCATGCCGAAACGAACCTTAGCTGCTCCGCCCGCGACCGTTCGAGGCACTCAGGCGGAGCGTTCGTCAGGGGTGGCGCGGTGGTCCCGGGGGCTGATGCCGTAGTGGCGTTTGAAGGCGGTGGACAGGGCGAAGGCGCTGCCGTAGCCGACCCGGCGGGCAATGGATTCCAGGGTGGCGTCGGTTTCGTGCAGCAGGTCGGCGGCCAGGGCCAGCCGCCAGTCGGTGAGGAAGGCCATCGGCGGCTCGCCGACCAGCTCGGTGAACCGGCGGGCCAGGGCGGCCCGGGAGACGCCGACCTCGGCGGCCAGCGACGCCACCGTCCACGGGTGGGCCGGATTGTGCTGCATCAGGCGCAATGCGCGGCCGACCAGCGGATCGCCGTAGGCGTGATACCAGGCGGGCGCGTCGGAACGGGAGAACCAGGCGCGCAGGGCGGCGATGAGCAGTAGATCCAATAGTCGATCCAGCATGACGCTCTGGGCGGGCAGGTCCTTGGCGGCCTCGTCGACCAGCAGATCCAGCACCCGGGCATCGACTTCGCCGCGGCCGAGCACCGCGACCGGCGGCAGCGCCCGCAGCAGGCGGCGGCTGGCCGCCGACTCGTGCTCGTAGGTGCCGGTGACCAGCACGGTCTCGGCGTCGACGCTGGTGCCCCAGCTCCGCACCCCCAGACTCAGTGCCTCGCACAGCACTTCACCGTCCATGGTGGTGGTGATATTGCCGGGTTCGATGAGCACCTGCGGCGGCGTGGCCGGATCGTCGGCGACGACATAGTGGTCGGGGCCCCGGAAGATGGCGATGTCGCCGGTGCGCAGCTGTCGCGGCGGAGTCGGCTTGCCGCCCTTGGGCTCCGGTGTCACCCAGCCGCCGCCGCGCACCACCGCCACCACGGTCAGCGGGGCCTCGTCGCGGATGCGCAGGGACCAGGGCGGGTCGACCGACGAGCGCATCACGAATGCGGCTCGCGCGCGTGGTCCTTCGAGCAGGCTGGCCAACGCATCCATACCGAAGACGATGGCAAATGCCCGTGCGCTTCTCAACCATGTTCGTGCTCGCCGAATCCCGGTGTACTCGATACATGATCATCGAAAACACCTCGAACAGCGCAAACACCGTTCTCGTGCTCGGTGCGACCGGTAAGACCGGGCATCGGGTGGCCGCCCTGCTGGGCGCGCGCGGCGTGGCGGTGCGGGCCGGTTCACGCACGGCCGCAATCCCGTTCGACTGGACCGACCGCGGCACCTGGGCAGCGGCCCTGGCGGGAGTGGATGCCGTGTACCTGGCCTACCAGCCGGATCTGGCGGTTCCGGGCGCGCCCGCGGATATCAAGGCGTTCTGCGATCGGGCCGTCGCCGCCGGCGTGCGCACGCTGGTGCTGCTGTCCGGTCGCGGCGAGCCCGAGGCGCTGGAATGCGAAGCCATCGTGCAGGATTCGGGCCTGGAGTGGACCGTGGTGCGGTGCGCCTGGTTCGCACAGAACTTCAGCGAGGGCGCGTTCGCCGATTTCATCCTGGCCGGTGAGGTCGCGCTGCCCGCCGGGGACGTGCCGGAGCCGTTCGTGCACGCGGACGATATCGCCGAGGTGGCGGTGGCGGCGCTGCTCGACGACCGGCACGCCGGACAGGTGTACGAGCTGACCGGCCCGCGCGCGCTCACCTTCGCCGAGGCGGTGGCGGAGATCGGCGCGGCGACCGGGCGAGAGATCGCCTACGTTCCGCTCACCCGAACCGATTTCGTGGCCGCGCTGACCTCGTACGGGGTGCCCGGCGAGGAGATCAGCCTGCTGGACTACCTGTTCGGCACGGTGCTCGACGGGCGGAATTCGCACCTGTCCGACGGGGTGCGGCGGGCGCTGGGCCGGGAGCCGCGCGACTTCGCGGAGTATGTGCGCGAGGTGGCGAGCTCGGGCGCCTGGGCGGTCCCGGCGAGCGCATAACCTGTCGGTGCCCCCGCCTACACTCGAAATCAAACAGGTTGTACTCCAGATGATTCGGATCGCAGCCCCGAGCGCCGACGAAGCCGCGAGGGGTTGCGGAAACCAGGGAGATGCCGGGACAACACCCGGTAGCGTCGTACCGATGGCCGCTACGACGCCCGCCCCCCGGATCCGGAAGGCGCGCCTGGCGCTGTTCGCGGTGTTCGGCCTCAATGGGATGCTCTCGGCCGTCTGGATCGTGCACATCCCCGCCGTCACCGGGCGTACCGGCGTGTCACCCACCACCCTGGGCATGCTGATCCTGCTCATGGCGGCCTGCGCCATCCTGGGCATGCAGGCCGCCGGGCCCCTGGCGGACCGGCTCGGCAGCCGCACCCTCACCGCCACCGCTGCCACCCTGCTGTCCCTGGCCCTGCTCGGCCCCGCCCACGCCACCTCCCCGTTCACCCTCGGACTGGCCCTGGCCGCCTTCGGGGTCGCCAACGGCGCGATCGACGTCTCCATGAACGCCCAGGCCGTCCACATCGAGCGCGCCTACGCCCGCCCCATCATGTCGGCCTTCCACGCCTTCTTTTCCTGCGGCGGCTTCCTCGGCTCCGCCTTCGGCGCGGCGACCCAGCATGCCCACTGGCCGCTGCACACGACCTTCGCCCTGTCGAGTGCCTTCGGCCTCGCCACCGTGGCCATCGCGATTCCGCGCCTGCTCCCGCCCACCGTTCCCGCGACCCACTCGGCCCCGAACGTGTGGGCAGCCGAAGGCAACCGAGCCGACCCTGCGGCGGCCCAGCACTTCCCGAGCACTCCGGTCGACCCGCGCGCGGATGGCCTGCCCATTCGCGGCGCCGTCGATGACGCCGTGACGGAATCGACCCTGCCCCGCGGACTCACCGACGCTGCCGCCGTTGCCCCGGGTGGGCGGGACGGAGGGCATCCGAGGCCGGGGTCACCGGCGGGCACACGGATCGGGCGAAGAGTACTGGCGCTCGGGTTGATCGCGTTCGCGCTGCTGATGGCGGAGGGTGTGGCCGCGGATTGGAGTGCGCTGCAGGTGCAGGGGCGGCTCGGGGTGGAGGCGGGGACGGCGGCGCTGGCGTTCACCGGGTTCTCGCTGGCCATGACGCTCGGCCGATTCGGCACGGACCGGGTGAGCGGGCGGTTCGGGCGAGTGGCCATCGTGCGCTGGGGAACGCTGCTGGCGGCCGTCGGTTTCGGGCTGGTGGTGGCCTCCGGATGGCTGCCGCTCACGCTGCTGGGGTGGACGCTGTGCGGTATCGGGCTGTCCGGCGGCGTGCCGCAGGTGTTCACCGCCGCCGGGAACCTGGGCTCGCGCACCGCCGCCACCGATATGTCGCGAGTGTTCGGGCTCGGGTATGTGGGCTTGCTGGCCGGGCCCGCGATCATCGGCTGGCTCGACAAGGCCATGCCGCTGACCGCCGCGATGGCAGTCCCGCTGGTGGCAATGCTGTTGTGCGCCTGGGGCGCTCACGCCGTCGCCGCACCCGCGCGAGCGCCTGCGGGCCGATAGCCGCGGGGTCAGGCGGTGCGGCCGGGCCGGTCTCGCGCGGTCGCGCCGAGGTCGCCGATGACTTCGGCGTGGTCGAGGAAGTCGTCGACCATGCGGTGGTTGAGGACCGCGAGGGCCTGGAGGTCCTCGGTGGTCCAGTCGGTGAGGGCCTCGGCCATCCAGCCGCGCAGGACCTGGCGCACGGCTTCGACGGCGCGCCGGCCGGAGGCGGTGGGGCGGACCCGTTGCGCGCGACGGTCGTCCGGGTCGGGAACACGCTCGACGTAGCCCGCCTTCTCCAGACGCTGGATCTGGCGGCTCACGTGCGGGGCCTCCACATCTAGGCGGGTGGCGAGCTCGCCCAGGCGCATGGGTTCGCCGGCGTCGGCGAGCAGCCGCAGCAGCGGGACACTGGCCCGATCCATGGTGAGCCCGCACTGCACCATGGCTTGATCGTGGCGGCGGACCCGGGTCAGCAGATAGGCGACTCGGGCCAGCGCACGCTCCAGTTCCACTATGTGAGCTGCATCAACTTGTTTGGCGGGAGTGGCTTCCGGTCGCGGCATGTGGTTATCTTACGAAACCCATTTACTTAATTTTGGTAAGTAAACCAAAGGATCGCTGCATGACTACGACCGCTGTCGGTCAGGTCGAAGGGACCAAACCCGCAGACCACTCGAAGGCCCACCTCGGCCTGACACTGCTCGCGCTGTGCGCGGCCGGCCTGGTCGTGTCACTCCAGCAGACCGTCGTGATTCCGCTACTGCCGCGCTTCATCACGCAGCTGCACACCGACGTCGCCGGTGTCACCTGGCTGTTCACCGCCGCCCTGCTCTCCGGTGCGGTCGCCACCCCGTTGCTCTCCCGCTTCGGCGACATGTACGGCAAGAAGCCCATGGTCATGGTCGCGATGGGCGTGCTCATCGCGGGCTCGGTCGTCTGCGCCTTCGCCACCTCGCTGCCGGTCTACATCGTCGGCCGCGCCCTGCAGGGCATCTCCTCCGCCATGATCCCGCTCGCCATCGGCATCATCCGCGACACCTTCCCGCGCGAAAGACTGGTCAGCGCAATCGGAAT
This sequence comes from Nocardia sp. NPDC059229, assembly GCF_042754165.1. Classification (NCBI taxonomy): domain Bacteria; kingdom Bacillati; phylum Actinomycetota; class Actinomycetes; order Mycobacteriales; family Nocardiaceae; genus Nocardia; species Nocardia sp. NPDC059229. The sequence goes on along the minus strand of NZ_JBHZAK010000003.1, from coordinate 490,282 downwards.
CGTGTCCGGCACCATGGGCGTCGGCGGCACCATCGGCCTGCTGGCCACCGGCGTCATCGCCGACCACACCACCGACCCGCACCCGGTCTTCTGGCTGACCGCGGGCCTGGGCGTGATCGCCACCGTGCTGATCCAGGTGAGCGCCAGGAACAATGGCGTCCGCCACGGCGGCAAGCCCGACTTCGTCGGCGCCGCACTGCTGGCCGCCCTGCTGGTCTGCCTGCTGCTGGGCATCAGCGAGGGCCCGCGCTGGGGCTGGGGCTCCGGCTCGGTCATCACGCTGTTCGCCGCCGCCGCGGTGCTCGCCGCCATCTGGGTGTTCGTGGAGCTCAAGGTCGAACAGCCGCTGGTGCGCCTGCAACTGCTGGTCGGGCCGCAGTCGCTGTCGGCCAATGTTGCCTCCGCACTGCTCGGCTTCTCCATGTTCGGCGCGTTCTCGCTGGTGTCCAACTTCATTCAGACCCCGGCGGACAAGGTCGGCTACGGCCTGTCCGGCACCGTGCTCTCGGTCGGCCTCTACGGCATCCCGAGCGCGGCGCTGATGACCTTCTTCTCCTTCAATACCGGCCGCATCTCCGCCAAGATCGGTCCGGCCTACACCCTGGCCATCGGCGCGGTCTTCGCCGGTCTGTCCATGGGCTGGCTGGCCGTCTCGCACGATCACAAGTTCGACATGATCATGGCGAATGTGCTGCAGGGCACGGGTTTCGGCATCGGCTACGCGGCACTGGGCACCCTGGCCGTGCAGCACGTGCCGATGAGCGAGAGCGGTATCGCCTCGGGCATCAACTCGCTGGTGCGCACCGCCGGCGGTTCGATCGCCGGTGCGATCACGGGCTCCATCCTGACCGCCCACGTCCTGCACCTCGGCCCGCACGCCGCGGTCCCGACCGAGGGCGCGTACGTCGCCAGCTTCGCGACCCTGGCCATCGGCGCGTTCGGTGCGGCCGCAGTCGCTCTCGGCCACGGCATCCGGCACAAGGGGCACTGACCATCTGTCGGGCAGAAAAGCCCGCGCACGCCGACGGCGTGCGCGGGCTTTTTCCATGTGAGGACCGCTAGGTCAGGATCTCGGTCCGATCGCCGTCGACGACAACAACGTGGTCGTCGGTCAGCGCCCAGTGCGGGATTCCCGCGGAGGCATACTCGCGCACCAGTTTCCGGGACAACCCCTCGGGGTCGGTCGGCGAATCCAGGTGCGGGACGATGCGGTGATCGACCAGACCCAGTCCGTCCCAGCGTGGTTCGATGCCGCAGGCGGTGCGCACCTCGTCCGGGTCGTCGATGGCTTCGATGCCGTGCAGGTCGGGGGTCATGACGCAGGCGCCCGCGCTGTAGCCCGCGTAAACCAGCGCGTCCTCCGCGAGCAGCGTCGTCAGGGCGAGATCGGCTCCGCTGCGGGCGAATTGGGCGCGCAGCACGAAGGTGTTGCCACCGCGCACCCACACCATCGGGTACTCGCGCAGCCGCTGCTCGACCTCGGCCGGACGGCCGAGGTAGTCGCGCAGATCCAGCACATCGGGCCGGAAGCCCAGGCCGCGCAATGGCACCAGGTCGCTGGTGACCGCACCCTGCCAGGCCGAGGGCCAGGCATCACAGGCATTGGCGATGACCGCCACCGGTCCGGGATCGCCGACCAGTTCGAGCAGTCGCCGCTGGTGCGCGCCGAAACGGTAGCTGGACAGGAACAGTCGCACGGGTCAGATGGTGAAGGCCAGGCTGCGGACCAGGCGGGCGCCGAGGTCGGTGTCGCCGGTGAGCGTGATCTCCCCCGCGTGCGCGTCGGCGGTGGTGCGGCCGCCCCGCAGGCGGGCGAACAGATCGGAGTCCATGGTCACCACGAGACCCGCCGGGGCGTCGAGGGTTTCCACCAGGCTCGCCCGGCCGCCGTCGACGGCCACGTGCAGCGTCTGCGGCACCGGACCGGTGAGTTCGAAGGTGATACGCGAACCGTCCGGTGCGCCCGCGCCTTTGACCGCGGCCTTGCCCAGCACCGTCAGCAGTTCGGTGAAGGCCGTCGCGCCCCGGGTGCCGCCCTCGTCGACGGCCACACCGAGCGCGTCGGCGATATCGTGCTCGTGCATCCAGCAGTCGAACAGGCGGATCCGCATGAACCGGCCGTAGGGGGCCATGCCCACCGGGGTCGGCACGAGTTCGGCCCAGGCCTCGTCGGTGGTCTGCTCCAGCATCTTCAGCCGGCGGCCGGTGATGTCCAGGAACCGTTCCAGCAGCTGCGAACCGGCGAGCGGGCGCAGCGAGTCGATCCACTTCTCGTTGAGCGCGCCGATGTCGTTGCGAATGTGCTCGCCGGCCACCGCGAGATCGGGGGTCGGCTCGCCCAGCAGGATCGATTCGGTGCCGATCACGTGGGCGAGCACATCGAACACGGTCCAGCCGGGCAGCGGTGAGGCCGTGCGCCAGCGGTTCTCGTCCAGGCCGTCCACCAGCCGGGTAAGGGCGTCCCACTGGTCGGACAAGAGGGCCGTGATCTCGGCGCGGTCCGGCACCGTGTCGGTCATGCGGTGGTCTCCCTTTCTTCGTCGGCGAGCCGGTCCAGTCCGGAGCGCAGTGCCACGGCGGTGCGCTCGGTGTCGTGCGGGCGGCGCAGGACGAAACCCTTGGCGAAGCGCAGGATGTCGCCGTGGTGGCGCGGGATCACGTGCAGGTGCACGTGGTGAACGGTCTGGAAGGCGGCCTTGCCGTCATTGATCAGCAGGTTGGCGCCGTCGGCCGCGAGGCCGGCGCGGCGCATGGACTTGGCCAGGCGATGGCCGAAGGCGAAAAGCTGTGCGCCCAGGGCCGGGTCGAGTTCGTCGAGATCGGTGGCGTGGCGCTTGGGGATCACCAGGGTGTGCCCGCGGGTGATGGGCCGGATGTCCAGGAATGCCACCAGGGTGTCGTCTTCGAAGATCTTGGTCGCGGGTGCGTCGCCCGCGACGATCCGGCAGAACATGCAGCCACTCACCATGCAGACATTACGGCGTACAAGTGATGTGCGACACCCCCTACACGCCCCCGATGTGGGCACAACCAGCAACGCACCTACCGGTGAGTAGCACGCGGAATTCTTCGTACTTGTCGCCGATCGAACCCCGGTCGAGCATGGAGTTGTCCGGTTTTCTCGCCACACCATGTGACGGGCATCTCCGCTACGCTCACGCCGAACCAGGTACAGTTGCGAGAATTCTCACGAACTTACTACCGAGTAAGTTCGGCCCACCGTTGGACCGGTGAAGCGGCCCCGACATGAGGGTGACCTGGGCTCACCACGAGAAGGAAGTTTGACTAGTGGACACAACGCAGAGCGCACAGACCGCTGCGCCCCGCGGTGCGCGCGTCGGAGTGGTTCGCGAGACGAACCCGGACGAACGACGCGTCGCATTGGTGCCGAAGATCATCCCGGCCCTGCTGAAGCAGGGCGTCGAGGTGATCGTCGAGGCCGGTGCCGGTCTGGGCGCGTTGATTCCGGACGAGGCGTACATCGAAGCCGGTGCGACGCTGGGTGATCCGTACAGCGCCGACGTGGTCGTGAAGGTCGCCGCGCCGAACGACAGCGAGATCGCCAAGCTGTCGTCGGGGCAGACGCTGATCGGGTTCCTCGCACCTCGCAACGCCGACAACAAGATCGGTGCGCTGAAGAGCGCGGGTGTGCAGGCCTTTGCGGTGGAAGCCATTCCCCGTATCTCCCGCGCCCAGGTGATGGACGCGCTCTCGTCGCAGGCGAATGTCGCCGGCTACAAGGCCGTGCTGCTCGCCGCGTCGGAGTCCACCCGCTTCTTTCCCATGCTGACCACCGCCGCGGGCACCGTGAAGCCCGCCACCGTGCTGGTGCTCGGCGTGGGTGTCGCCGGTCTGCAGGCTTTGGCCACCGCCAAGCGCCTCGGCGGCCGGACCACCGGTTACGACGTCCGCCCCGAGGTCGCCGACCAGGTGCGCTCGGTCGGCGCGCAGTGGCTGGACCTGGGCATCGACGCCGCCGGTGAGGGCGGTTACGCCCGCGAGCTCACCGACGAGGAGAAGGCCCAGCAGCAGCAGGCGCTCGAGAACGCCATCAAGGGCTTCGACGTGGTCATCACCACGGCGCTGGTGCCCGGCCGCCCGGCCCCGCGCCTGGTGACCGCGGCCGCCGTGGAGGGAATGAAGCCCGGCAGCGTGATCGTGGACCTCGCCGGTGAGACCGGCGGTAACTGCGAGCTGACCGAACCCGGCAAAACCGTTGTGCGTCACGGCGTCACCATCGCCTCGCCGCTGAACCTGCCGGCCACCATGCCGGAGCACGCCAGCGAGCTGTACTCCAAGAACATCGCCGCCCTGCTCGAACTCATGCTGAAAGACGGTGCGCTGGCACCGGATTTCGAGGATCAGGTGCTGGCGGATTCCTGCGTCACGCGTGAGGTGGAAGCCTGATGTACACCCAACTGCTGGCGAATATCGCGATCCTGGTGCTGTCCGGGTTCGTGGGCTTCGCCGTGATCTCCAAGGTGCCCAACACCCTGCACACCCCACTCATGTCCGGCACCAACGCCATTCACGGCATCGTGGTGCTCGGCGCGCTGGTGGTGTTCGGCAAGGTGCAGCACCCGTCGGTGCTGATGCAGATCATCCTGTTCGTCGCCGTCGTGTTCGGAACCCTGAACGTCATCGGCGGTTTCGTCGTGACCGACCGCATGCTGGGCATGTTCAAGGCGAAGAAGCCTGCTGCGGGCGAAGCGAAGCGCAGCGATGAATCTGTGAAGGCGGGCCGCTGAGCCATGGACAATCTGGTCAATATCCTCTACATCGTCGCGTTCGCGCTGTTCATCTACGGTCTGATGGGCCTGACCGGTCCCAAGACCGCGGTGCGCGGCAACCAGATCGCCGCGACCGGCATGGTCATCGCGGTCGTCGCGACGCTCATCTCCATCCGGCACACCAATAACTGGATCATCATCGTCGCGGGCCTGGTGGTCGGTGTACTGCTGGGCGTTCCGCCCGCCCGCTTCACCAAGATGACCGCCATGCCGCAGCTGGTCGCCGCGTTCAACGGCGTCGGCGGTGGCACGGTGGCGCTCATCGCCTGGGCCGAATTCCTCGACACCAAGGGCTTTTCCGCGGTGCACGAGCAGCCCACGGTGCACATCGTGATCGCCTCGCTGTTCGCGGCCATCATCGGCTCGGTCTCGTTCTGGGGCTCGGTCATCGCCTTCGGCAAGCTGCAGGAGATCCTGCCCGGCAAGCCGATCGGCGTGGGCAAGCTGCAGCAGCCGCTGAACCTGCTGCTGCTGGCGGGCGCGATCGCCGCGGCCGTGGTGATCGGCATCGGCGCGACCGACACCGGCGTGCCGCAGTACTGGATGATCGCGGTGCTGGTGCTGGCCGGCATTCTCGGCCTGATGGTGGTGCTGCCCATCGGTGGCGCCGACATGCCGGTCGTCATCTCGCTGCTCAACGCGCTGACCGGTCTGTCCGCGGCCGCCGCGGGTCTGGCGCTGGACAACACCGCCATGATCGTGGCCGGCATGATCGTCGGCGCGTCCGGCACCATCCTGACCAACCTGATGGCCAAGGCCATGAACCGGTCGATCCCCGCCATCGTCGCCGGTGGATTCGGCGGCGGCGGAACGGCTCCGGGCGCGGGCGGCAGCGGCGAGCAGAAGCAGGCCAAGGCCACCTCCGCCGCGGACGCCGCGATCCAGATGGCCTACGCCAACCAGGTCATCGTGGTCCCGGGTTACGGCATGGCCGTGGCCCAGGCCCAGCACGCGGTCAAGGAGATGGCGGCCCTGCTCGAGGCCAAGGGCGTCGAGGTCAAGTACGCCATCCACCCGGTCGCCGGTCGTATGCCCGGCCACATGAACGTGCTGCTGGCCGAGGCCGAGGTCTCCTACGACGCCATGAAGGAAATGGACGACATCAACGGCGAGTTCGCCCGCACCGATGTCGCCCTGGTCATCGGCGCCAACGACGTCACCAACCCGGCCGCCCGCGAGGACGCCTCGTCTCCGATCTACGGCATGCCGGTGCTCAACGTCGACCAGGCCAAGAGCGTGATCGTGCTCAAGCGGTCGATGAACTCCGGCTTCGCCGGCATCGACAACCCGCTGTTCTACGCCGACCACACCTCCATGCTGTTCGGCGACGCCAAGAAGTCCGTCGGTGCGGTCACCGAGGAACTGAAGGCGCTGTAGCGGTTTCGCGAAGTACCCCGTTCTTGACCTCCAGGTCTAGAACGGGGTACTTTTGCATTCATGGGCCGACCACGGAGCTTCGACGAAGACGCCGTGGTGGAACGTGCAATGGAGACGTTCTGGACACATGGCTATGCGAACACCTCCCCCGCCCAGCTCGCGGAAGCCTGCGGAGTCGGAAAAGGCAGTCTGTACAACACCTTCGGAAGCAAGCGGGAGTTGTTCGACCAGTGCATGGCACGGTACGACCGGACCGGGGTGGAACTGGCCCGGGAGGTCTTGTCACAGCCGGGGACGACCCGCGAACGACTTCGCGCCTGGATGCGGTGGACCGTCGACAACGATCTGGCGCAGCCGGTCCGCCGGGGGTGCCTGGTGGTGAATACCGCCATGGAGCTCGGCGGGCATGATGCCGAGGCGACCAAGGCGGTGACGGTCGCGCACGCACACCTGGTCGAGGCGTTCATCGAGCGCATCGAGCAGGGGCAGCGCGACGGCGATGTCCCGACGCAACTCGACGTCCTGGCCTACAGCGAGTTCTTGATGAATACCATTGGCGGCCTTCGCATCATGGCCAAGATCGCGGACGCGGAGACGCTGTACCGCATTATCGACACCGCACTGACCACCCTCTGACCGACGCACGGGCCGCATCCGGCGGCCCTTTCTTCTACCCCAGTTTTTGACCTACAGTTCAAGAAAGGTACGAATCATGGATCTCGGACTGAACGGCAAGACCGCCCTCGTCACCGGCGCCAGCCGGGGCATCGGACTGGCCGTCGCCGAAGCGCTGGCCGATGAGGGCGTGCGCGTCGTGGGCGTGGCCCGCAATGTCACCCCGGAGCTCGAAAAGGTCGCGGCAGCAGCGGTTTCCGCCGATCTGAGCACCACCGAGGGCGCGCTGGCCGCGGTCGAGGCGGCGCTGTCCGAGCTCGGCGGCATCGATATCCTGGTCAACAATGTGGGCGGCGGCGACGCCGACCAGCTGACCCTGGGCGGGTTCCTGGACATCCCGGACGAGCAGTGGCGAAAGCTGTTCGACCTCAACCTGTTCGGCGTCGTGACCACCACCCGCGCGGCCTTGCCGAGCATCATCGAGCGGCACGGCGCGATCGTGACCGTGTCCTCGATCAACGCCCGGATTCCGGCGGCCGGCCCGGCCGGCTACAGCGAGGCCAAGGCCGCGCTCACCAACTTCGGTAAGCGGCTCAGCGAGGAGTTCGGTCCGCAGGGCGTCCGCGTCAACACGGTGTCGCCCGGGCCGGTCGGCACCGACATCTGGCGCAGCCCCGACCACCTCGGCGCAAAGCTGGCCGCGGCCAACGGCATGGACCACGAGCAGTTCCTGAACGCCATTCCGGCGCAGTTCAATATCACCTCCGGCCGCATCGCCGAAGCGAAGGAGGTGGCGGCGCTGGTGACCTTCCTGGCCTCCGAGCAGGCCGCCATCATCACCGGCGCGGACTATGTGATCGACGGCGGCATCATCAAGACGGTCTGAAACACCGGTACGACAACGGCCCGCGTTCTCGAAAAGAACTCGGGCCGTTGATATTCGATCGACTACAGGTAGAGGCCGGTGCCGTGCTCGGGGTGGGAGTTGGCGACGGCGTGCAGATCGCGTTCGCGCAGCACGTAATACGCCTGCGCCTGGATCTCCACCTCGAACTGATCGTCGGCGCTGAACAGCACCTGGTCGCCGACGCTCACCGCGCGGACATGCGAACCCACGCCGCAGACCTCGCCCCACGACAGGCGCTTGGCCACCTGCGCGGTGGCCGGGATGAGAATGCCGCCGCTGCTGCGCCGCTCGCCCGCCTCGGGGTTGAGCTTGACCATGACGCGGTCGTGCAGCATTTGGATCTCTAGCTTGGCATCGGACACCGCGGCAGTGTACTGCGCGAGTACGAGCGGTTACGCCCCGGTGCCCGCGTCCGGCCCGGCAGCCGACGCCGCGGACTCGGGCGCGACGATGCGGCGGATGGCGTCCTTGATCCAGGCGCGCTGCTCCTCCGGATCGGCGTCCACGCCGATGGTGAAGGCGTTGACCTGCGGAACGGCCAGCGGATAGTTGATCATCGACATGAGTAGCATCAGCACCTGACCGGACGGCATGTCCGCGCGCATCAGGCCCTTGCCCTGCGCCACCTCGACCTTCTCGCGCTTCTCCAGGTAACGGCCGCAGCGCAATTCGCCCGCCGAGGCGTGTTCCCGGCCCAGTTCCAGGGCCTCCCACTGCAGCAGGCGCAGTAGTTCGGGATGTTCGCGGTGGTAGTCGATGTGCTGGTCGATCCAGGTGTCGAGGTCCTCGATATCGGTGGTCACCGAGCCGGCGACGGCCAGCATGGTCTCCTCCAGCACCTGATGGAAGAGCTTCTCCTTGTCGCCGAAGTAGGCGTAGATGAGCTGCTTGTTGGCCTTGGCATTGCGCGCGATGCGGTCCACCCGCGCCCCGGCGATCCCGTACTGCGCGAATTCCGCGGTCGCGGCCTCGAAGATGCGCGCCTTCGTGGCCTCGGGATCCCTGGTGCCTGCCATGCCCTCGATGGTAACCAACCAACTGGTTGACAAGCCGGGGATCCCCGTGGAATATCTCTAACCAACCGGTTAGTTACAAGACTCGAGTTTCCGGCGCAATGGCGCGCCCGCCACCCCCATTCCCCCCTTCACGCTCGGGAGAACGACGTGACCACCCTCGAAAACCGGCTTGCCGCAACGGCTCCCGTCGCGACCGGCCCCCTCGAGTTCGCCGCCCGCTGGCGCGCGCTGCCCGTCATCCTCAGTGCCATGTTCATGGCGATGTTCGACTGGTTCGTCGTCAATGTCGCCGCCTCCTCGCTGGAACACGACCTGCACGCCGGTGAATCGGCGCTGGAACTCATCGTCGGCGGCTACGGCTTCGCCTACGCCTCGGGCCTGATCACCGGCGGCCGGCTCGGCGACCTGCACGGACACCGGCGGCTGTTCGTGGTCGGCATGCTCGCCTTCACCTTCGCCTCACTGCTGTGCGGGCTCGCGCCCAATGCTTGGGCGCTGGTCGCCTTCCGCATTCTGCAGGGCGGCACGGCGGCGCTCATGGTGCCGCAGATGCTCGCGCTCATCAACACGCTCTTCCCGCCGCGCGAACGGCCCAGGGCCATGGCCGCTTTCGGCGCCACCATCGGCATCGGCGCGGTTTCGGGTCAGGTACTGGGCGGGGTGCTGCTCGACGCCGACCTGTTCGGGTGGGGCTGGCGCACCATCTTCTACATCAATGTGCCCATCGGGCTGATCGCCGCCGCCCTGGCCGCGCGTTGGCTGCCCCGGCACGAGCCGACCCACCGGCCGAAACTGGACCCGATCGGCGCGCTGGGCATCTCGGCCGCGCTGGCACTGCTGCTGGTCCCGATCACGCTGGGGCGCCCCGAGGGCTGGCCGGTGTGGACCTGGGTCAGCATGCTCGGCTCGATCCCGGTGCTGCTGATCACCCTGCGCTACGAGAACCGGCTGGCCACGCGCGGCGGCGAACCCGTCCTCGACACCGGCATGGTGCGTGAACGCGGGTTCAGCCTCGGACTGGTGATCGCGGGCGGGTACCTGACCTTCTTCGCCGGATTCATGCTGTGCCTGACGCTCATGCTGCAGAACGGGCTCGGGCTCTCACCGCTCACGGCCGGGCTCGCCTTCGCGCCGCTGGGACTGTGCTTCGCGGGCAGCTCGTTCTTCCTCGCGCCGCGGGTCGCCGCCCGGATCGGCAATCGGGTCATGGTGGTGGGGACGCTCACCAGCCTCACCGGGCTGGCGCTGACCCTGGCCGTGCTGGCCACCATGGGCCAGCACGTGACCGTGCTCGCGCTCATCCCCGGCATGATGATCGTCGGCACCGGCAATGGGCTGACCATTCCGTCGGTGGTCGGGGCCGTGCTGTCGTCGGGGATTCCGGCGCGGCAGGCCGGGATGGCGGCCGGCGTGCTGACCACCTCGCAGCAGTTCGGAAACGCCATCGGCGCAACGGTTCTCGGGGTGGTCTTCTTCAGCGCCCTGGGCGCGCACCACGGGACCGGTGGCTACGTGACCGCCATGGAGATGGCCGCGCTCGGCGGGGCCGCGGTGCTGGCCGTCGTGCTCACCGCCGCACTCGCCCTGCCGAAGGCCGCCACCGCACACTGAGAACTCCCGCTTGTCGTACGGGCTTCCGGACAAATCAGCCGGAAGCCCGTACGTTCCTGAGTGTGGACATCGATCTCGACACACTGAGCGGTCTGCTCCCGGCGGGCATGGTGGTGACCGATCCGGACGTGCTGACCGGATATCGGCAGGATCGGGCGCTGGATCCGGAGGCCGGGACCGCGCTCGCGCTGGTGCGGCCGCTGACAACCGAGCAGGTCGCGGCCACCGTGCGGTGGGCGGCCGAGCATCGGGTGCCGATCGTGCCGCGCGGGGCCGGGACCGGACTGTCCGGCGGGGCCACCGCGCAGCCCGGAGCACTGGTGCTGAGCACCGAGAAGATGCGGGAGATCAGCGTCGACACCGTGACGCGGACCGCGGTGGTGCAGCCGGGACTGCTGAACGCCGAGGTCAAGCGGGCCGTGGCCGAACACGGACTGTGGTATCCGCCGGACCCGTCCTCCTTCGAGATCTGCTCCATCGGCGGGAACGCGGCCACCAATGCCGGCGGGCTGTGCTGCGTGAAGTACGGCGTCACAACCGATTACGTGCTCGGCATGGAGGTCGTACTGGCCGACGGGACCGCGGTGCGGCTGGGCGGGCCGCGGCTCAAGGACTCGGCGGGACTCTCGCTGACCAAACTGTTCGTGGGCAGCGAGGGGACGCTGGGGATCATCACCGAGCTGACCCTGCGGCTGCTGCCCGCGCAGCCGCCGCAGTCCACCGTGGTCGCCACCTTCCCCACGCTCACCGCGGCGACCGACGCGATCCTGGCCATCACCGGCCAATTGCGGCCCTCCATGCTGGAATTCATGGATTCGGTGGCCATCAATGCCGTCGAGGACGAGCTGCGCATGGGACTCGACCGGAACGCGGCGGGGCTGCTGGTGGCGCGGTCCGACGCCCCGGGCGAACACGCCGGGCACGAGGCGGACATCATGCTGGCCGCCTGCGAAAAGGCCGGGGCCACCGAGGCTTTCCGCACCGACGATCCGGAGGAGGGCGAAGCCTTCTGCGCGGCACGGCGATTCGCCATCCCGGCCGTGGAACGCAAAGGGCCGCTACTGCTCGAGGACGTGGGCGTGCCGCTGCCCCGGCTCGGCGACCTGGTCACCGGCATCGCCGAAATCGCCGCGCACCGGCGGGTGCTCATCTCCGTCATCGCGCACGCGGGCGACGGCAACACCCATCCCCTCATCGTCCACGACCCCGCCGACCCGGAGGAGTCCGAGCGCGCGCACCTCGCGTTCGGCGAGATCATGGAGCTGGCCATCGGCCTGGGTGGCACGATCACCGGCGAACACGGCGTCGGCCGGCTCAAGAAGGCCTGGTTACCGGATCAGCTCGGCCCCGATGTGATGGCGCTCACTCGCCGGATCAAGGACGCGCTGGATCCGCACGGGATACTCAATCCGGGCGCGGTCCTCTGACCGGCCCGCCGGAACAATCCGCATCACAAGGGAGTTCACACCGGTCATGAGCACCAAGCTGGAACACAATGCCGACGCGACCCGCTACGAGATCTACCTGGACGGCACTCTCGCGGGCTACGCCGACTACGCGGAGCGGGTGGACGGCGACACCAAGGTCCGCGACATCCAGCACACCCTCACCTTTCCCGAGTTCCGGGGCCGCGGCGTGGCCGCGCAGGTGGTCGAGTTCGCGCTGAACGACGCGCGCACGGACGGCTTCTCGATCATTCCCACCTGCTGGTACGTCGAGAAGTACATCGGGGAGCACCCCGAATACGCCGACCTGGTGGCCTAATTCGCGCGGTGGTGCCGACGCTGCCAGACCCGGAAATGCCGGTCGGCGCTGCCCACCATCGCTTCCCCCACCTTCGCGTCGTCGAAGCCCGGGAGTGACTGCAGCTTGGCCAGGAACGCGGTGTCGGCGGCCGAGTAGGGCACCACACACCCCTTACCGGTCGCCCCGATCAACACGAAGAACACGTCCCCCGCGAACGGGCCGTCGGCCGCCGTAATGATCCGCACCTCTGCCAGTTCCGTCCACGCGACCTCTTCCACCCGTCCGTCGGCCAGTGTGCGCCGGACGAAGATGTCGTTGATTTCGACTCCGGCCATGGCTCCATAGTGCCCCCGGCATCCCCACCCGAACAGCCCTCAAACCCGTGCTCTACCCGAGGAAGCCGCGAAGAGAGGTTCCGGCGAACCCTCCTGCCGCACATGGACGGCGAGCCGATCACCAGAGCAATCCTTCAGCTACCGAACAGATTTCGCCGCGTCCGCGGCCCGCGCGTCACGCGGCGGTCGAATCCCGCCGATTCACAGGAGATTCCCGGCTAAGTGAAGAGCTAATGTTTCAATACTCGGTTAGGGTCCGGAAGTCCCCTGGACACAGGGGTTTTCGACAACAACTGGGGAGAAACAGACCCGATGAAGAAGTCGGTCCTTGCTCGTTCGAGCGCCGGTATCGCCGGAGCCGCTGCCGTGGCCGGGCTCACCCTCGCGATGGCCCCCGCGGCCTCCGCGCAGCTGGCCATCACGACCTCCACGGCCTACTGCGCCGGTACCACCTACACCATCACCTTCCCCGCGGCCGACGCCGCGGCCATGGCCTCCCAGTACGGCGACAACAACTTCGTGCTGGAAGCCACCAACACCACCAGCAACGTCACCTGGTGGTCCGCCGCCGTGGCCTCCACCTCGGGCCAGGACGTGACCTTCCAGTGGACGCCGTCGCAGTCGGTGCCCGCATCCGCCACCGCGACGGGCTCCTGGAACCTGTTCGTCACCGAGGCCCATGTCGCGGCCACCGCCGAGGGCCCGCTGGCGGTCACCGTCGTGCAGACCGCACCCTCCGGGACCAGCTGCACCCCGTCCACCGGGACCGGCAGCTCCAACTCCATCCCGCTGATCGGCGGCCTGCTCAGCAGCCTGTCCGCGCAGTAGTTCGCAGACGTCCGGCCCGGTACTCCCTCATCCGGGCCGAACGCAACGGAGGCGGCCCCGAGCCCAGCTCGGAGCCGCCTCCCGCGTATCCGCCGGATCGAAAAGCGATCAGCGCAGGATCTGACGCGACATCACGACGCGCTGGATCTGGTTGGTGCCCTCGTAGATCTGGGTGATCTTGGCGTCGCGCATCATGCGCTCCACCGGGAAGTCGGTGGTGTAGCCGGCGCCGCCGAAGAGCTGGACGGCGTTGGTGGTGACCTCCATGGCCACATCCGAGGCGAAGCACTTGGCGGCCGCGGAGATGAAGCCGAGGTTCTTCTCGCCACGCTCGGCGCGGGCGGCCGAGGTGTAGACCATGAGGCGGGCGGCCTCGATCTTCATGGCCATGTCGGCCAGCATGAACTGGGTGTTCTGGAAGTCGGCGATGGCCTTGCCGAACTGCTTGCGGTCCTTGGTGTAGGCGATCGCGGCGTCCAGGGCGCCCTGCGCGATGCCGACGGCCTGCGCGCCGATGGTCGGGCGGGTGTGGTCCAGGGTCTGCAGGGCGGTCTTGAAGCCGGTGCCGGGCTCGCCGACGATGCGGTCGCCGGGGACCTTGCAGTTCTCGAAGTACAGCTCGGCGGTCGGGGAACCCTTGATGCCCAGCTTGTGCTCCAGCGGGCCGACCACGAAGCCCTCGTCGTCCTTGTGGACCATGAACGAGGAGATGCCGTTGGCGCCCTTGTCGGCGTCGGTGACGGCCATGACGGTGTACCAGTCGGACCGGCCGCCGTTGGTGATCCAGCACTTGGAGCCGTTGATGATCCAGCCGTCGCCGTCGGCCTTGGCGCGGGTGCGCATGGAGGCGGCGTCGGAGCCGGCCTCACGCTCGGACAGCGCGTAGGAGGCCATCTTGCCCGCGACGATGTCGGACAGCACCTTGTGCTTGAGCTCCTCGGAGCCGTTCAGGATCAGGCCCATGGTGCCCAGCTTGTTGACGGCCGGGATGAGCGAGGAGGAACCGCAGACGCGGGCGACCTCTTCGATCACGATGCAGGTGGCGACCGAGTCCGCGCCCTGGCCACCGTAGGCCTCCGGCACGTGCACGGCATTGAAGCCGGCCGCGTTGAGGGCGGTCAGCGCCTCCTCGGGGAAGCGGGCGTTGCCGTCCACATCCTTCGCGTAGGGGGCGATCTCCTTCTCGGACAGGCCGCGGATGGCCTCGCGCAGCTCGTGGTGGAAGTCCTCGAGCTGGAACAAGTTGAAATCGGGGTTGCCCGCCATGGGGTTCGTCTCCTGGTCTTCGGGGGATCGCCGCTGGTTGCCCAGCATCGCCAACTTGTGCGGCACTCAGTGCCAGTCGAAGTTGAGTATACGCCGCGAAATCCCAGTTACGTGCGGGTACCTGCGTACCAATCTGTGGCACGCAGTGTCATTTGCGCCACTGTGGGCGTCTCACAGCGTATCGAGGCGACGGGCCAGCAGGTCCGCGACCTGCCGTGGCGAGAGATCGCGGGGAAACACCGCCACCACCATCTCGTCCGAGGCCGGCGCGGGCCCGCGTCCTCCGCGCGGAATCGCCGCCAGCGCCGCCCGCAGATCCGCCGGACTCGCCGCCGACTCACCCCGGACCATCCGCCGCAGCAGATAGTTGTGGGTAGCCGTCACCGCGGCCGTGAACTGCACCAACTCCAGATCCGCGGTCCCCTGCAATCGCCCGCGCAGATAGTCGGTGAACAACCGCTCGTACCGGAAGACCGTCACGATCTCCCGCTCCCGCAGCGTCGGCACCTGCCGCACCACCCGGTAGCGCCGGGCCGCGATCTCCCGCCACTGCGTGAACCGCTCGAACACCTCGACCACGGCCTCGCACACGGCATCCCACGGATCCCCCTGCGCCGCCTCCAACGGTGTGCTCTCCAAGAATGCCCGCGCCTGCGCCAGCTGCGACTCGTGATCGGCGAAGACCACGTCCTCCTTGGACCGGAACTGCCGGAAGAAGGTCCGCCGCGAAATCCCCGCCGCCTCCGCGATCTCGTCGACCGTCGTTGCCTCGTAACCCTTTTCGGCGAACAGCCGTAGCGCCTGATCCACCACGGTGAGACGGCGCTGGGTCGAATCCGCGTCGGCGCGCGGCCGTGCGGGCTGGTCGGTAGGCATCCGCCAACGGTAGCGACCCCGCCGCCCGCCCCGGCACCGCCTCGCGATGGCACGCCGTCCCACCGATCCGGCGCCACGCTCACCGACGACGATCACGCAGCGCGAAGAGGTCCCGGCGCATATGCGCATCGCGCCGAAACAGTTCGAGGCGGCGCTTGCCGCACCGCCTCGTCCCGTCGCCGAACCCGCGGCGCTAGCCCAGGAGTTTGGTGCGCAGCGCCTCGTCCTTCTCGAGGACCATCTTTTCCAGGCCGGCCTGGAAACGTTCCATGCGGGAACGCAATTCGGGGTCCGCGGTGGCGAGGATGCGGACCGCGAGCAGGCCGGCATTGCGGGCGCCGCCGATGGAGACGGTGGCGACCGGGACGCCGGCGGGCATCTGGACGATCGACAGCAGCGAGTCCATGCCGTCCAGGTACTTCAGCGGCACCGGCACGCCGATGACCGGGAGCGGGGTGGCGGAGGCGACCATGCCGGGCAGGTGGGCCGCGCCGCCCGCGCCTGCGATGATCACCTTGACGCCGCGCTCGGCCGCGTTCTCGGCGTAGTCGAGCATGCGCTGCGGAGTGCGGTGCGCGGAGACCACGCCGACCTCGAAGCGAATGCCGAACTCGGCCAGAGCTTCCGCGGCCGCCTCCATGGTGGGCCAGTCGGAGTCCGACCCCATGATGAGGCCAACCTGTGCGGTGTCAGTCATGGTGCGGATCCCATCCGTCGGTCCAGATCGCGTGCGACATCCAGTGCGCCGCCCGCTCGGCTTTCTCCCGGGTCTCGGCCACGTCGTCGCCGAGGATATTGATGTGGCCGATCTTGCGGTCGGGGCGTTCGCCCTTGCCGTAGAGGTGCACCTTGGCCTCGGGGATGCGGGCCGAAAGATGGTGCAGCCGTTCGTCCATGGACATCTCGGGGGCTTGCGGCGCGCCCAGGATATTGGCCATGACGGTGACCGGGGCCAGCGGCCTGGTGCTGCCCAGCGGGTAGTCCAGGACCGCGCGCAGGTGCTGCTCGAACTGACCGGTGCAGGCGCCGTCCATGCCCCAGTGGCCGGAGTTGTGCGGGCGCATGGCCAGCTCGTTGACCAGCAGCTCGCCGGCGTGGGTCTCGAACAGCTCCACGGCCATGGCGCCGGTCACGCCGAGCTCGGCGGCCAGGCGCAGGGCGAGCGCCTCGGCCTCGGTGGCCCTGGCCTCGTTCAGGTCCTGCGCGGGCGCGATGACCACCGCGCACTGGCCGTTGCGCTGCACGGTCTCCACCACCGGCCAGGCGGCGGCCTGCCCGAACGGGGAGCGCGCCACCATGGCCGACAGCTCCCGCTTCAGGTCCACCTTGGCCTCGGCCATCAGCGAGACCCCGTGAGCCAGCTGGTCTTCGATGATCGGGGCGGCCTCGGCGGCGTCGGCGGGCATCCACACGCCGCGGCCGTCGTAGCCGCCGCGGACCGCCTTGAGCACGAACGGCCAGCCGTGCTCGTCGGCGAAGGTCACCGCGTCGGCGACCGAGGTCACCTCGGCGTAGGCCGGGATCGGCACGCCCAGCTCGGCCAGCTTGCGCCGCATCCGGAGCTTGTCCTGGGCGTAGATCAGCGCCTGCGGCGGCGGCTGCACGTTCACACCCTCGGCGATGAGCGCCTCCAGGTGCGCGGTCGGTACGTGCTCGTGGTCGAAGGTCAGCGCGTAGGAGCCGACGGCGGCCTTGCGCAGCGCGGCCAGATCGTCGTGGCTGCCGAGGACCACGTCCGGCGTCACCTGGGCGGCCGGGTCGTCGGGGCGCTCGGCGAGCACGCGCAGCCGCTGGCCCAGCGCGATGGCCGCCTGATGGGTCATGCGCGCGAGTTGGCCACCGCCGATCATGGTGACGGTGGGCATCGCGGAGGAATCGAAGGAACGGGCGCTCACGCTGCACCATGTTGTCATGACACCCACCGGCTACTGACCCGCGGGTCGCATGACAGGTATCTGCCCCGATTTGTACCGGCCGGACAGCGCATGGACCAGAGACGTAGACTCGCTCCGTGTCATTTGTCGACAAAGTGGTCAACCGCCTGCCCACCCCCCTGCGGGCCCTCGCGGACCGCCATTACGAACTACTCAAGTTCGCGATAGTCGGTGCGACCACGTTCGTCATCGACCTGGGCATTTTCTACGTCCTCAAATGGACGATCATGGACACCAAGCCGACCGTGGCCCGCATCATGTCGGGCACCATCGCGGTCATCGTGTCCTACATCCTCAACCGGGAATGGACCTTCGACAAGCGCGGTGGGCGCGAGAAGCACCATGAAGCGCTGCTGTTCTTCCTGGTCAGCGGAATCGGCGTCGGACTCGCCGCGCTGCCGCTGTGGGTGTCGAGCTACGTGTTCGACCTCCGGCAGCCCAATGTGAGTTTCACCGTCGAGAACATCGCCGACTTCTTCAGCGCGTTCATCATCGGCAACCTGCTGCAAATGGCATTCCGATTCTGGGCCATGAAGCGGTGGGTGTTCCCCGACGAAATGCAGGAACTGCAAACCGAATTCGAGGACCTCGTCAACGAGGCCGAAGATTTCGTCAACGAGAACGAGGAGCCGCTGGGTCACAGCTGAGGGTGACGGTCAGGCGGACGCCGCCCGCCGGACTTTCCCCGATGGTCGCGGTACCGCCGTGCAAGCGGGATTGCTGCGCGACCAAGGCCAGACCCAGACCGCTGCCCGGCGTCGTGCTCGCCCGGTAGAACCGTTCGAAGACCCGCTCCCGATCCGGTGCCGGGATGCCGCGACCGTCGTCGTCGACGGTGAGGACGACGTGATCATCGTCGCGCCGCGTCGCGATCTCGATGCGCCGCGCCCCGCCGTGCCGGACGGCATTGGTCACCGCATTGTCGACGATCGAACGCAGTCCGGCGGCCAGCCCGCGCAGCACGATGGGCTCCACCGCCTCGGTGTCGATGAGCACGCCGGGATTCGAGCGCCGCGCGTCATCCACCACCTGATCGATGAGCTGTCCGAGCTCCAGATCCTCCCGATCGGATTCGGTGGCCAGATCGCCCACCGCCAGCCGTTCCAGGGCCTGCAGGGTGGCCTCGACCGAACTCTGCGCACTCAGGATCTCGTCGAGAATCTCCGCGCGTTCGGCATCCGACAGCGGCATGGACCGCAGCACCTGCAGGTCGGTGCGCATGGCCGTCAGGGGCGTGCGCAGCTCGTGCGCGGCGGTGGCGGCGAAATCGCGTGCCGTGACCAGTGCTTCGCCGGTGTGCCGGCGCTCGGTCGCGATGCGCCCCAGCATGGTGTTCATGGCCTCGGCCAATTCCGTCGTCTCGCTGGCCACCGGATGACGCGGGGTCTGTAGAGCCAGCCCCTCGCCCAGCCCGGCCGTCGCCGCGGTCAGCCGCCGCAGCGGAACCACCGCCCGATGCGCGAAATACCAGCCCAGCACCGCCGCCAGCAGCACGGCGGCCAATCCGATGAGCACGATCCGGATCCGCTGCTGTGCAGCCGAATCCGAGGCCACGCCGGTCGGCACGGTCACCGCCACCGGATGGCCGTCGAGCGCCACCGTGCGCGAGTACTCCGGCTCCGGACTGCCCGGCTCGCCGCGCACGATGAGCACCCCGGGCTTCGTGACGGCGGGCAGGCCCGGCTCGGGAACAGCCGTGCCGCCGGGCACGGGGAGACTCGGCTGCACGGGTTCCGGCAGCGACCGGCCGGGTTGCAGCTGGGCGGGGGCGAGCGCGATCGCGCTGACCACCCGGCCGACCTGATTCGCCGCGTCGTTCGGCGCGAACGCGAACAACACCACCGACATCGCGGCGACCACCACCGCGGCCGTCGCGGCGCTCGCCAGCGCGACCCGGGCGCGCAGCGACACCGGCCGTCGCGGCAGCCTGGTCACGGCTCGGTCCGCAGCACGAAGCCGACGCCGCGGACGGTGTGCACGAGCCGCGGGGATCCGGCGGCCTCGATCTTGCGGCGGAGGTAGGAGACGAACACATCGACCACCTTGGTCTGGGTTTCGAAGTCGTAGCCCCAGACCCGGTCGAGGAGCTGGGCGCGGGAGAAGACCTGCCCCGGCGCCGCGGCCAGCGCGGCGAGCAGATCGAATTCGCGTTTGGTGAGGTCGAGGGGCGTGCCGTCGACCCATGCGCGCCGCGCGCCGGGTGCGATGGTCAGCGGGCCCACGGTGATGTGATCGTCGGTGACGTGGGCCGGGGCGGGCGCGCGGCGCAGCATGGCGCGCAGCCTGGCCACCAGCTCGCCCAGGTCGAAGGGCTTGGTGAGGTAGTCGTCGGCCCCGGCCTCCAGGGCGTCGATGCGATCGGTGACCTCCGCGCGGGCGCTGAGCACGCAGATCGGGATGTCGTTGCCCAGCGAGCGCAGTGCCGTGACGACCTGTACGCCATCCAGATTCGGCATGTTGAGGTCGAGCAGCATGGCCTGCGGGGCATACGCGGCGATCTGGCGGAGCGCGGCGGCCCCGTCTGCCGCGGTTTCGACGTCGAAACCCGACATCCGGAGCCCCCGCGCCACCGAGGACAGCACCCTGACATCGTCGTCAACAATCAGAATCCGGGGACCCGTCACAGGATCAGACGATACTGACGCGAGCTGAGAGCGGAGCCTCAGCGACCCGGGTTCACCACGATGGTCTGCGACGGTTTGCCGGGCAGGACCGCCACGCCCGGATCGCCCGGCTGCACGGTCACCACGCCGGGCGCCGGCAGGGCCGGCTGCAACGGGAGGGCCGGCACGGCGCCGGGGCCTGGCGGCACACCCGGCTCGGCCTGGCGCACAGTCACATTGCCGTCGCGATCCTTGATGATCAGCACGCCCGGACCGGCGGGGACGGCCGGAGCGGCGGGCTCGCTACTGCCCGTATCCGCCAGTCCCGCAATCGAATCCGGCGTCGCGGCCTGCGCCACCGCGGGCAGTACCAGCGCCCCGAGGGCGGCGGTCCCGAGGACCGCGGCGGTCATGGTGCGGCGGGCGGTGAAGATCGGCATGGCGTCTCCTGTTCTCTCACCGGCGATCGTGCGCCGGCTCCGGTTGACGAATCCGAAGGTAGGAAGCGGATTCTCAGGACCGGCTAACGAACGGTTAGAGAACGGATAGAAGATCAGCGCGGCTCGGTGCCGACCGCGATCGGCCGCGACGCCACCCCCGAGGAGCCGAGGAACACGGCGAACAGGGCGGGGCGGCGACGCTGGAGTTCCAGTCGCCCGCCGTCGGCTTCGATCAGCGCGCGGGCCAGGGCCAGCCCGACGCCAGTGGAGCCCGCCGCCGAGAAGCCGCGGTCGAAGATGTGCGGCGCCAGTTCATCTCGCACGCCGTCGCCCTCGTCGGCGACCTCGACGACCACCAGCGGCTCGCGATCGTCCATGCGGCCCGTCACCGTACGCACCGACACCGTGCAGGTGCCGCCGCCGTGCATGAGGGCATTGTCGACCAGCACCGCGAGCGCCTCGCGCAGGCGTGAACCCGTCACGGGCGCTTTGAGAGTCGGGTCGCCGAGCAGCACCAGCTTGCGCCCGGCCTCGGCGAAGGGATGCCGCCATTCCGCGACGACACTGCGCAATTCGGCCACCACCGGCAGCGGATCGCGTTCGGCCGCGCCCTCGTCGCGGGAGGCGCGCACCAGTTCGTCGATGGCGTCGGTGAGCCGATCCACCTGCGCCATGGCCTCTTCCGCCTCGTGCACCACCGCCGGGTCGGCGTGCGCGGACAGCTCGTCCAGGCGCAGGCGCACGGCGGTGAGCCGGCTGCGCAGCTGATGCGAGACATCGGCGACCAGGGCGTGCTCGCGCTGCAGCCGGCCCGCGATTTCCACTGTGGCCGAATCCAGGACGTCGGACACCCGGTCCAGTTCGGTGATGCCGTGGCGGCGCGGATCGGCGCGGAAGTCGCCCATGGCCAGCCGCGCCGCGCGGGCCGCCACGTCCCGCAGCGGGTCGGCCACCCGGCGTGCGGTCACCACCGCCACCGCGATGCCCGCGCCCAGCGAGATGAGCACCAGGCCCAGCACCGCGCCGAGCGCCTGCCGCTGCATGGAATGCATTGGGGCCGAGGGCACTTCCAGCCGCAGCGAGCCGTCGGTGCCCATCGACCAGGACTCCGACAGCGGATCGCGCACCGTGTCCGCACCGATGTCGACCTTCTTGTTGGGCTCGGTCGGCGTCGGATAGATGATGGTCAGCTTGCCGTTGGCGGGAATCAGCAGCCGCACCGCCTTGGTGTCCAGCTCGCCGTACACCACGCCGTCGCGCTCCTGCCGCGTCACCTCCTCGGAGATGCCGTTGAGCCGGTTGCGCAGTTCATTGCGATTGATGTCCTCGACCCACTTCCAGGCCGTGAACGCCAGCGGCACACCGAGAACCAGAGTGGTGAGGGTCAAGGCGGCCACCATGGACAGCAGGATCCTGCGTCTCATCGTCGAGATGCCTCGCTTCGCCGGGTTTTCGGGGTTCGGACGCGCGCGGAACAGCACAACAAAAGGATTTCGAACTGAGCGGCTAGTCGGTATTGAACCGGAAGCCTACGCCGCGGACGGTCACGATACGCCGCTCGGCCACCGGCCCCTCGTCGCCGATCTTGCGGCGCAGCCACGACATGTGCATGTCCAGGGTCTTGGAGCCGCGCAGATCGGCGTCACCCCACACCTCGCGCAGGATCATCTCGCGCGAGACCACCTGCCCGGCCCGGTCGATGAGCACCTTCAGCAGCTCGTACTCCTTGTTCGCCAGGTTCACCTCGATGCCGTTCACCAGCACCCGCCGCGCGGCCGGCTCCAGCCGGATGCCGCCCACCTCCACGGCCTCGTCCCCGATTCCGCTGCGGCGCAACAACGCCCGCACCCGGGCCAGCAGCTCGGCCAGCCGGAACGGCTTGCCCACATAGTCGTCCGCGCCGGCGTCCAGGCCGACCACGAAGTCCACCTCGTCGGTGCGCGCGGTGAGCATGAGCACGGCCAGCTCGGCGCCGCGCGCCCGCACCTGACGGCACACCTCGAGCCCGTCCATACCGGGCAGGCCGAGGTCCAGGATCAGCAGGTCGTGACCACCCTCGAGGGCCCGTTCGAGCACGGCGGGACCGTAGCTCTCCACGGTCACCGAATAGCCTTCACGGCCCAGCGCCCGCGACAGCGGGGCGGCGATGGCCTCGTCGTCTTCGGCCAGCAGTACTGCGGTCACGGCACCAGACTACGGGTACGCCCCGGCGGATCCGTAGAAGCCGCCACCGTTCGGATTGTTCTGCACCACATCGAAGACCTGGTGATAGAGCAGCGCGTGCACCTGCTGCACATGCGGAATGTCGTCGTACTCCAGCGGATCCTCCGACGACGAACCGATGATCAGCGTGCCGGTACCCAGCATGCGATCGAACAACCCATGGCGGAACTGCACATTCGAGATCCGGTTCATCGGAATGTCGATGCCGGTGTGGGTGAGCACGCCCTGCCGGATCAGCACCCGCCGATCGGTCACGATGAAATGCGTCGACTTCCACCGGATCAGCGGAGCGAGGCTGCGCCACACCACGATCCCCAGCCACAGCGCCAGAATGCCGAGCAGCAAACCGGTCTGGAGGGTGCCGCCGGTATTGCGCGCCGTCACCCCCGCGGCGAATCCGGCCAACGCGGTGATCAGGATGAAAGTCACGGCGGGCCAGAACAACATCTTCCAGTGCGGATGGCGGTGCAGCAGCAGCACCTCTTCGGGCGCCAATGCCTCCTCCGGATAACCCATGCCGAAACCCTATCGCGGCCGGATGCCGGAATGCTGCTCGGCGACCTGCGGGCCAGGGCGCAATCGTCCGGTTGCCGGTACCATTCGGCAGGCACGAGTTGCCTTTCTTCCTAGTTGTACCGCGCAAGACCTTCAGGGTTTTCCCGAGCAGACCATCCGGCTTCGCCGGTGTGCCGTGGGAGCAGGGCCGCAATTTCGCCGCCATGGGCGGCGAGGACTGGGATCCCGCGCAGTCGCGGCTGACCGAGGTCGCCAAGATCGCGATGATCACCAATCTGCTCACCGAGGACAATCTGCCCTCGTACCACCGCGAGATCGCCGAGAACTTCTCCCAGGACGGCGCGTGGGGCACCTGGGTGGGCCGCTGGACCGCCGAGGAGAACCGGCACGGCATCGTCATGCGGGACTCCCTGGTGGTCACCCGTGGCGTGAATCCGGTGGCGCTGGAACAGGCCCGCCTGATCCACATGACCAATGGCGTGCGGTCGCCCGGTGATTGGGGCGGCTTCCTGGAGAATGTCGCGTACGTGACCTTCGGGGCGCGCGGCGAGAAGGCGCGCGAAGAGCTGGCCGCCTATCTGGACAAATTGGGCCAGGACGTCGTCAAGTTCGAGGAACAGCGCGACCGCATGCTCGCCCGGGAAGCCGCCCGCGACGAATTGCAAACGGTCTGACACCAGGGAGACGTTGTGTGCGATTGAAATAAATTCGGTTCGCTAAGGTGTCCCCCAGTGTGACGAGAGGAAATCCGTTGGGGGATGGCTACCTGGGCCGATACCGCCTCGACGAACTGCTCGGCAGCGGCGGGTCGGCGGAAGTGTGGCGTGCGCACGACACCGTGGCCGATCGCACCGTCGCGCTCAAAATGCTGGCACCCGTCCTGACCGCCGATCCCGAATACCGGCGGCGCTTCGAGCGGGAAGCCCGGGCCGCCGCACTGCTGCACGGACCGCACGTGGTGCCGGTGCACAGCTACGGCGAACTCGAGGGCCGGCTGTACATCGATTCGGAATTCGTGGACGGCCTCGATATCGAGGCCCTGCTCGAATGGGAGGGCCCGATGGCCGCGGACGTGGCCGTGGACCTCATCTCCCAGGTCGCCTCCGCGCTCGACGACGCCCACGCCGCCGGGCTGATCCACCGGGACGTCAAGCCGCAGAACATCATCGTCGCCCCCGACGACGTCGCCTACCTCATCGACTTCGGCACCGCCCTGCAGGACGGCCAGAGCGCCATCACCCAGACCGGCATGCTGGTCGGCACCCCCGCCTACATGGCGCCGGAACGCTTCGAGGGCGCCGCCTCAGCGAGCTCCGACATCTACTCCCTGGGCTGCGTCCTCTACGAATGCCTCACCGGGCAGCGGCCCTTCCGGGTGCGTAATCCGGCGCAGCTCATGCGCGCCCACCTCGACCTCGCGCCCAAGCCGCCGTCCACCATCGACGCGACCGTTCCGGCCGCCCTCGACGCCGTCGTCCTGCGCGCCCTGGCCAAGAAGCCCGGCGAACGGTATTCCACCGCAGGCGAATTCGCCGCCGCCGCCAAGGCCGCCCTCACCGTGCCCGCCGTCCCGGCCGAGCCGGCTCCCGAGGCACAGGTGACCGTGGCCATCCCGAACCCGGCCGGCACCGACGCGCGCACCACCGCCCTCCCGCGCCCGGCGCCCGCTGCGGGAATCCCGGCCCGAATGGATGTTCATACCGTCGCGCTGTCCAAGGAAGCCGATCTGGATCCGGCCGCACGCCGCTGGACCCGGCGACGACTGCTCGCCGCCGGGGGCTTCGCGGCCGCCGCCACCGCCATCGCGATCAGCGCCGCGTTGTTCACGAGCCGGGCCGCGGAACCGCAGCCCGAGCAGCGCGCCCGGACCTCGGCCGTACCGACCACGAAAGTTCCTGTCCAGGCGGCGCTTCCACCGACCACCGAGCCGACGACCGAGCCTCCCGAGGACCCCGCCGCCGAATCCGTCACACCGACGCCGGACGACACACTGGCCCCCGCCGAACCTTCGACCATCGACGCCCCGGCCGGCCCGCGGCTACCCGGACTCGAGATCCCCGGTCCCGGTCTTCCCGGTCCCGGCTTCACCCTTCCGGGCTTTCCGGGGCCCGCCGGCGGCAACCGCCACGGCGGCCGCCCGCACGGACAGAACAGCCAATAGTCCTCGCGCCGAACCTGTTCGGGAACGGGCGCGAATCAGGTTGCGGGAAACGCGTTTCTGTCAGTACTCGGCGCGCAGATGGGTGACGTCGCCCGCCGAGACGGCGCGATCACCGATCAGCAGCCTGCCGTATTCGTCGATGCCCGTGGCAATTCCGGTGAGAACCTCCCCACCGGGCAGCTCCGCGCGTACCTGCGCGCCGAGGGTGGCACACCGTTCGCGATAGGCCGCGGACAGCTCGGCGATATCCCAGCCGGACGCCTCCCAGGCGGTGAAGCGGCGGGCGAACTCGCGCAGCATCGCCTGCACCAGCACCGTACGATCGATCTCGGGAGCCCCGGCCAGCAGCAGGGACGTGGCGTGCGGGACGGGCAGTTCGGCCTCGGTGAGGGACACGTTCAGCCCGACCCCGACCACCACCGCCGGATCCGCACCCGCGGCGGCGATCTCGGCCAGGATCCCGGCCAGCTTGCGGCCGTCCACCAGCACGTCATTGGGCCACTTGAGCACCGCCTTCACTCCGGCCACCGCGCGCACCGCGTCCACCACGGCCACGCCGGTGAGCAGCGGCAGCCAGCCCAGCACGGCGGGGTCGATCCCGCGCACCCGCACCAGCAGCGACATGGCGATCTGCGCCCGCGCGGGGCTCACCCACCGTCGGTCGTGGCGGCCGCGGCCGTGCTCCTGCGACTCGGCGATCAGCACCAGCCGATCGGCACTCGAATCCGCAGCCCGCGCAACCAGATCCGCATTGGTCGACCCGGTCGACTCGACCACCTCGACGGCCGAGAAGAAACCCAGCTCGGGCACCTCGGCAACACTCCGGCCCAGCACGTCAACATCCAGCGGCGACCTGTCCATGCACCGCACGCTACTCCCCCGCCCGCATGCACACGGCAACGACAAGGGGCGGGTCCGGATCGGACCCGCCCCTTCTCGCCCGGCGCGCTACCGCGGCGCGGACACCGCCTGCAACATGCCCGCGAGGGCCTCGAACAGGCCCGTGAGCACATGCTCGGAAATGTCCTCGCGCGCAGGCTCGGCCGCGTCGGACTCGGCGTCGGCGGACACGAGTACCGGGGTACCCGCGCCCGCCACCGGGGTACCCGGGACCGGCATCACCCGACCCGCGCACGGCATCTCCGCGTACGCAGGGGCGGCGGCGTCCCCCGTCGATTCGCCGCCACCCCCGGTACGGCCGTCGCCCGCGAGCGGGGCGGTGCGCCCGCCGCCGCTCGCGCCGTCGTCGTCCGAGGTTTCACTGAATTCCGGATCGGTCACTGTCGGCTCCGGATCACGGATCCGCCACGCGGTGAACGATGCCGCCGCTGCCCGATCTGCTTGGTGTTCACTCCAGCTCCACATAACCGCCTCCCCAGGTCGTCGGTTTCGGATGCGACTCCAGAGTGACCCACGACCGGGGCCGAGCACGACCGGTTTTTCGGATGCGAACGGCATCAAGGCTGGTAGATACGGACTTTCACGACGAAGATCGGTGTCCGGACCGGACAGCGGGACGGGTCCGGCGGCTCGGATTCAGGCGTCGACCGGTTCCAGGCCGAGAGCGCCCGCGGTGAATCGGCGCACGGTCACCAGGCCGTCCGCCAGCGCGGCGTCGTATCCCGCACGGGCCCAGCCGGTCACGGTCGCGGTGCCGTCGGCGTTGGGCCGCACACCGATCTCGGCGACCATCTCCGCGGTGGTGGGGATGCACACCGCCCACGAGAAGTGGGTCTCCTCAGCCCATTCGGCGCTGCGCCGGGCCACATAGCCGGGCTCGGTGATGCCGGCGTCGGCCAGGGCGGGCCGGTCGTCGATGCGCTCGTCCGCACGCAGGGCACGCAGATACCAACTGCCCGCATTGATCTCGATGGGCTCCATCAGTCCTCCGATCCCCGATCCAGTCGCCGCTGCCGCCGGCGCTCCCGCCGCTGCCCCGGATTGCCGCCGCCGTACAGCACCGCGCCCGCCAGCGGGATCAACAGGAACATCCACCACTGGTGGGTCACGAAGAACAGGATCAGCGCGATGATCGGGACGACCGGCATCACCCGATCGCGCCAGTGTGAACCGAACCGCGACTCCCGTTGCGCCGGAACACTTTTCTCCGCCACCGGCTCCGGCAGATCGGTGAACACCCGCTCGAGGTCACCGCGCGTCAGGGCGGCGGCCACGACCCCACTGCGCTCGTCGAACTCCGCGACGCTGAGCCGCCCCGCCGCGAAATGATCGGACAGCCGCTTCATCGCGTCCTCACGCTCGGCGGTGCCAATACGGATCTCGGGTGCTTCAGCCATGCCATGACATTAGCGCGAGTGGCCGCCCACCTGCAGGTGAGCGGCCACTCGGCGACTTGCGTTGCGCTACTTGATGTGAATCGTGTTGCGCTACTTGATCTCGGCCAGGACGGTGCCCTGGGTGATGGCGGCGCCCGCCTCCACCGAGAGGCCCGTGATGACACCGGCCTTGTGGGCGGTGACCGGGTTCTCCATCTTCATGGCCTCGAGCACGACCACCAGGTCGCCCGCCTCGACGGACTGACCCTCTTCGACCGCGACCTTGACGACGGTGCCCTGCATCGGGGCGGTCACGGCGTCACCGGAGGCGGCACCGGCGCCCGCGCCACCGCGCTTGCGCGGCTTCGGCTTCTTGCGCACCGCACCACCCACGCCATTGCCGGAAGCGGCCGTGCCGACCGAGAACTGACCCGGCAGCGACACCTCGAGGCGACGGCCGCCGACCTCGACGACCACCTTCTGGCGCGGCGCCTCTTCCTCGTCCTCGATGGGCTGGGCACCGGCGTAGGGCTCGATGTGGTTGTCCCACTCGTTCTCGATCCACTTGGTGTAGACGTCGAACTTGGTGCCGTCACCGACGAACGCCGGGTTCTCGACAATGTGGCGGTGGAACGGGATGACCGTGGCCAGGCCCTCGATCTGGTACTCGTCGAGCGCGCGGGCGGCACGCTGCAGCGCCTGCTCGCGGTTCTCGCCGGTGACGATCAGCTTGGCGAGCATGGAGTCGAACTGGCCGCCGATGACCGAGCCCTCGACCACACCGGAATCGACACGCACACCGGGGCCCGCGGGCTCCTTGTACACGACGACCGGACCGGGGGCGGGCAGGAAGCCGCGGCCGGCGTCCTCACCGTTGATGCGGAACTCGAAGGAGTGGCCGCGCGGGGTCGGGTCCTCCTTGATGGACAGCTCGTGGCCCTCCGCGATGCGGAACTGCTGGCGCACCAGGTCGATACCCGCGGTCTCCTCGGTGACCGGGTGCTCGACCTGCAGGCGGGTGTTCACCTCGAGGAACGAGACGGTCTCGCCCTGCACCAGGTACTCCACGGTGCCGGCGCCGTAGTAACCGGCCTCCTTGCAGATCCGCTTGGCGGACTCGTGGATCTTGGAGCGCACCTCGTCGGACAGGAACGGCGCGGGGGCCTCCTCGACGAGCTTCTGGAAGCGACGCTGCAGCGAGCAGTCACGGGTGCCGGCGACCACGACATTGCCGTGCTTGTCGGCAATGACCTGCGCCTCGACGTGGCGCGCCTTGTCCAGGTACTGCTCCACGAAGCATTCGCCGCGACCGAAGGCGGCGATGGCCTCACGGGTGGCGGACTCGAACAGCTCGGGGATCTCCTCGATGGTGTGCGCGACCTTCATGCCGCGACCGCCACCACCGAAGGCGGCCTTGATGGCCACCGGAACGCCGAACTCCTTGGCGAACGCCACGACCTCGTCGGCGTTCTTGACCGGGTCCTTGGTGCCCGCGGCCATCGGCGCGTTGGCGCGCTCGGCGATGTGGCGGGCGGTGACCTTGTCACCCAGGTCGCGGATCGACTGCGGCGAGGGGCCGATCCAGATCAGCCCGGCGTCGATCACGGCCTGCGCGAAATCGGCGTTCTCGGAGAGGAAGCCGTAGCCGGGGTGGATGGCGTCCGCGCCGGCCTTGGCGGCGGCGTCGAGGATCTTGTCGAACACCAGGTACGACTCGGCCGAGGTCTGGCCGCCCAGGGCGAAGGCCTCGTCGGCGAGCTTGACGAACGGCGCATCGGCGTCCGGTTCGGCGTATACGGCCACACTGGCGATACCGGCGTCCTTGGCGGCCCGGATCACGCGCACGGCGATCTCGCCTCGGTTGGCTACGAGGACCTTTGTGATCTGCGCGTTGGCATGGTTGGGCACTGAGCCTCCTGTGCTCTGGATACTTTCGTCTGTCGGCAGTGTAGGCATCGTGCCAACAATCACCGAACCGAGGATAGGGCTACCGAAGAGTAGGCCCGAAGAGTGAGCAATGCGACTCTTCGAACGGTCTTTTTTAGAACCTGTTCTACCAGACCCTCCCGCGACCTTCCCCTGTGCATACCCCGGGAGGGGCGCGGGCGTTACGAGCTTGCCACGACCGTGGGCGGCTCGCCGGGTTCTCCGCCGATCACGATGGGCGCGCCGACCGCATTGGCCCACTCGGTCCAGGAGCCGTCGTAGTTGCGCACACCGGGCACGCCCAGCAGATACGTCAGCACGAACCAGGTCAGCGCGGACCGTTCGCCGACCCGCGAGTAGACCAGCGGCGCGACGCCGGTGACCACCGCGCCGTAGATGACATCGAGCTCGGCCCGCGGCCGGAACCGGGCGTCCGCGCCGACCGAGGAGGCCCACGGAATATTGACCGCGGTGGGAATGTGGCCCGCGCGCAGCGCCTGTTCCTCGGGGCGATCGAGAACGACCAGCTCCCCGGTGTACTCGTCGAACCCGCGCGCATCGATGAGCGGGCCGCCGAAGTGCGCGAGCACGTCCTGACGGAAGGCGCGGGCGGACTTGTCGTCACGGTCGGCCACCGGATAGTCGCCCAGCCCGGCCGCGGGCACCTCGAAGGTGGTGTCGCGGGCCTCGGAGATCCAGGCGTCGCGGCCGCCGTCCAGCAGGCGCACGTCCTCATGTCCGAAGAGGGAGAACACCCACAGGGTGGCGGCCGCGGTGCCATTGGATTTGTCGCCGTAGATGACCACGGTGTCGTCGCGCTCGATGCCCTTGACCCGCATCAGGTCGGCGAAGGCCACGCCGTCGACGACGTCACGGGTGCGGGGATCGATCAGCTCGGTGCGCCAGTCGATCTTGATGGCGCCGGGCACATGCCCGATGTCGTATAGCAATATGTCTTCGTTGGACTCGATGATCTTGAGTCCCGGCGTGCCGATGTTTGCCGATAGCCACTCTGTGGTTACTAGTCGGTGAGGATGTGCGTAGGAGCCGAACGAGTGATGCGGATCCGGAGCGACGGGCACGTTGTGGTCCTTCACGCGTGGTGGGTTAGGTATTGGCGATTCGAATCTCGACACCGATCGTAGGCATGTGGCGGTTACGTAACTCGTTTCAGATCACGAATCGGATGATTGAGCGAATTAAGCGCAGCTTCATCCGATAAAGTCTCTCGAGAGGAGGGGTGAGCTATGTCCGATTCTTGGCCGCGACGGCGACTGCTTGCGATCCTACGTGGCGCCAGCGAGCCTCTCGACGCCCAGGAACTGGCGCGCGTCACCGGACAACATGTGACAACGGTGCGTTTTCATTTGGACGTCCTAACCCGGGAATCGCTGGTCCGCCAATTTCAGCAGCCGCCGCGCGGCCGCGGTCGCCCGCGCATCGGCTATACCGCTGTACAGCGATCGGTGGGTTATCAGGAATTGGCGCAGGTGCTCGCCGATCAGCTGGGCAGCGATCCGCGCCGCCGCTCCGAGGCCGCCATCGCGGCCGGGCGCGCCTGGGGCTCGAAACTGGAAGCGGCGGACCAGCCCGTCGAAACGCTGGAAGACGCCAAGGACCTCACGGTCACGCTGATGTCGGAGCTCGGCTTCGCCCCCGAACGCGACCAGGCCGGCGAGACCGAAGAGTCGGCCCTGATCCGCATGACCGCCTGCCCGCTACGCGAACTGGCCCGCACCCACTCCGAGGTGGTGTGCGGCGCGCACCTGGGACTCATGCGAGAAGTACTGGACCGCAACGGCGGCCGCGAGAGCGTGACCGTGCGCCTACACCCGTTCGTGGAACCCGAACTGTGTGTCGCCCGTCTGGAACTATTGCAGGGGCGCCCCGGCGAGGCCGGGCGCGAGGAGGGTCAGGCCGAGTCCGGCGAGCCTCGACTAGCGCCCTCGACCGGCCGTATCGCACCGCAACTGCGGACCGCCACCGAACCGCAGCTACGCGCGGCCACCGACCCACAGCTGCGCAATACCGACGCCTACTTCGGCCAGTAGCCGGCGCACGAGCGGCAGGCCGATACCGATCACACTCGACGGATCACCGTCGATCTTGTCCACGAACCAGCCGCCCAGGCCGTCCAGGGTGAAGGATCCGGCCACCTGCAGCGGCTCCCCCGTCGCGATGTACGCGTCGAGTTCATCGGGTTCGGGCTTGGCGAAATGCACCGTGGTGGAACTACAGTCGGCCGCCTCGGCGGTGACCTCACCGGCACACAGCCGCAGCACACAGTGCCCGGTGAGCAGATCGGCGCTCCGCCCGGCCATCTCGGCCCAGCGCGCGCGGGCGACCTCGGGGGTCAGGGGTTTGCCCTGGAGTACGCCGTCCACGAGCAGCA
The DNA here is from genome assembly GCF_042754165.1 of Nocardia sp. NPDC059229. Classification (NCBI taxonomy): domain Bacteria; kingdom Bacillati; phylum Actinomycetota; class Actinomycetes; order Mycobacteriales; family Nocardiaceae; genus Nocardia; species Nocardia sp. NPDC059229. The sequence goes on along the minus strand of NZ_JBHZAK010000003.1, from coordinate 458,444 downwards.
TCGAATCGCAGCCCACCACAACGGAATCGGCGAAGGCGGGATCGGCCGCCAGCTGACCGGCGATCTCACGCGCCTTGGCGCGGGCCAGCTCGATGACGACACGATCGGGTGCGGTATCCGCGGGCAGCGCTGCGGCCACCGCGTCCTCGTCCACATGGGACACCCGGACGACCGGCTCGACGCCCGCATTGCGCAGGACGCCGAGCCGGGCCGGAGATTGAGACGCTAGTACGAAGACGGTCACAGTCCGTCAGTCGCGCAGGTGCGACAGCGCCGGAAAAGCGTAGGGCGAGAAGGGCGAAGAGCCGCGGTGCATCAGGGTCGGCACACCCCAGTTGTCGGCCGGGCCGGTCTCGGCCGGGGCGGCCGCGGCGCGCGCGGACGCGGCGGCGAACACGGTGAGCAGGGCGGCGAGCTCGAGGTCGGTCGGGTTGCCCTTCAGGACCCGGATGACCGGGTCGGTGCTCGACGGTGCGACCTCGGTGACGGCCGTGTCGACGGCGTCCGCCAGTTCATCGACGGTTGCTAGATCCAGTTCGGCGGCGCGCAGCACTTCTTCATCGGCCATGGTCGTCACAGCGCCAGTCCTCCTGTCCGTTCGCCGCAGGGTGTGCGGCGCATTCGTGGCCCGTGTTTGTCCGGGCCGCAAACGGTATTCGATACAACCCTCGACGGCGAGGGCCATTCCTGAACATCTTCGCTCGGATGAGGCGATCGTGCGCGGTACGAGACCTTTGTCCCATTCGACAGTGTGCGCCCCACACACCGCGCATATCGCATTATCAGAGCGGAATGTTGCCGTGCTTCTTCGGCGGCAGGGACACCATCTTGCGTTCCAGCAGCCGCAGCGCCGACACGATCTGGCCGCGGGTGTGCGAGGGCGGGATGACCGCGTCGACGTAGCCGCGCTCGGCCGCCACGTACGGGTTCACCAGGGTGTCCTCGTACTCGTTCTGCAGCTCCAGGCGCAGCGCGTCGACGTCGTTGCCCTCGGCGGCCGCCGTCTGCAGCTGCTTGCGGTAGACGAAACCGACGGCGCCCGAGGCACCCATGACGGCGATCTGCGCGGTCGGCCACGCCAGGTTCACGTCGGCGCCCATGTGCTTGGAACCCATGACGTCGTAGGCGCCGCCGTAGGCCTTGCGGGTGATAATTGTGATCTTGCCCACAGTGGCCTCACCGTAGGCGTAGAGCAGCTTGGCGCCGCGCCGGATGATGCCGTTGTACTCCTGGCCGGTGCCGGGCAGGAAGCCGGGCACGTCGACCAGGGTGATGATCGGGACGTTGAAGGCGTCGCAGGTGCGCACGAAGCGCGCGGCCTTCTCCGAGGCGTCGATGTCGAGGCAGCCCGCGAACTGGGAGGGCTGGTTGGCGACGAAACCGACACTGCGGCCGTCGATCCGGGCGAAGCCGACGATCACGTTCATCGCACGCTCGGCCTGGACCTCGAGGAACTCCTCGTCGTCCACCAGGCGCTTGATGACCTCGTGCATGTCGTAGGGCTGGTTCGGCGAGTCCGGGACGATGGTGTCCAGCTCGAGGTCGGCCTCGGTGAGGTTCTCCTCGATGGCGCCCGCGGCGGCGGTGGCCGGGAAGCGCGGGGCCTCGGCGCGGTTGTTGCTGGGCAGGTAGCTCAGCAGGTCGCGGACGTAGTCCAGGGCGTCCTGCTCGCCGGAGGCGACGTAGTGCGCCACACCGGACTTCACCATGTGGGTGTGGGCGCCGCCCAGCTCCTCCATGGTGACCTCTTCACCGGTGACGGTCTTGATGACGTCGGGACCGGTGACGAACATCTGCGAGGTCTGGTCGACCATGACCACGAAGTCGGTCAGCGCGGGCGAGTAGACGTGACCGCCGGCGGCCGGGCCCATGATCAGCGAGATCTGCGGGATGACACCCGAGGCCTGGATGTTGCGGTGGAAGATCTCACCGTAGAGACCCAGGGAGACGACGCCTTCCTGGATGCGCGCGCCGGCGCCCTCGTTGATGCCGATCAGCGGGCGGCCGGTCTTGAGCGCCAGGTCCATGACCTTGACGATCTTCTCGCCGTAGACCTCACCGAGGGAACCGCCGAAGACGGTGACGTCCTGGGAGAAGATGCAGACGTCGCGGCCGTCGATGGTGCCGTAGCCGGTGACCACGCCGTCGCCCAGCGGACGCTGGTTCTCCAGGCCGAAGTTCACGCTGCGGTGGCGGGCCAGGGCGTCGAGTTCGACGAACGAGCCTTCGTCCAGCAGGGCGAGGATGCGCTCGCGCGCGGTCATCTTGCCCTTGGCGTGGACCTTGTCGACCGCGGCCTCACCCATCGGGTGCTTGGCCTCTTCCAGCCGATTGCGCAGGTCAGCCAGCTTGCCGGCGGTGGTGTGGATATCAGGGGCGCCCGCCGACCCCGGCGAAGGCTGCTGCTGGACACTCGTCATGACGGGGAGTGTAACCAGTACCAGACCCCCTTCGTAATCCAGACGGGGCTACTCGCGAGTACGGTTATTGACTACCCGCCAGTAGAAAGCCGCAGGTAGAGCGCGCGATTCGATCACCGCACCGGCGCGACTCGAACGCTGTTCAATAGCAAATTCCCCCAGTCATCCCGGCCCGGTTTTGGCCGGGTCCACACACCGCGGGCCGGCGGGATTCCGGCCCGCGCGCGCCCCGGAAAGCCGAGGGGCTCAACGCATGACGCCGGTGTGGCCGGTCGAGTATCTGCCCGGCTGGGGCCAGATGGTGAGACCATGCGGGCCGCGGCCGACCGGGATGCGCGCGAGCAGCTTCCACTCGACGATGTCGATGGCGTAGACCTCGCTGTTGTTGCGGCCCGAGACCCAGAAGACGCGGCCGTCGGCGGAGAGATTTCCCATATCCGGGCTGCCGCCGCCGGGGATCCGCCACTTGCTCGTCAGCTGTCCGGTCGCGAAGTCCAGGAGCGAGATGCTGCCCTCCTTGCGATTGGTGATGAGCATCTGCTTGGAGTCGCGGGTGACGTAGAGACCGTGGGTGCCCGCGCCGGTTGCGATGAAGCCGGTGTTGTCGAAGGTCTTGGCATCGAAGACGTAGATGCCGTTGGCCATCATGTCGGCCACGTAGAAGGTGCGGCCGTCGGGTGCGAGCTTGACGTCCTGCGGCATGCCGGAGCGGCCGCCGGGCAGGTCGATCATGCGCAGCAGGCGCAGGCCCGCGATGTCGACCACGGCCAGGCGCCCGCCGAATTCGCAGCTGACCAGGGCGGTGCGGCCGTCGGCGGTGAAGTCCATGTGGTTGACGCCCGGGCAGTCGGGAACCGCGATGTCGTGCAGCTTCTCCCAGCTGTGCGGGTCGTAGAAGTCCAGGGAGCGGTCGGCCTCGGCGACGACGAGGGCGTACTTGCCGTCCGGGGTGAAGTACATGTTGTACGGATCGCGGACCGGGATGGGGTCGCCCGCCTCGCCGGTGCGGGGGTCGATGGGCAGCAGACTGCCGCTGCCGATGGGGAGATCGTTGTTGGCGTAGAGCATCTGCATGTCGTAGGAGGGGACGACGTGCTGTGGTTCGCGGCCACCGGCCGGAAAGGTGTCGATGACCTCGAAGGTGTCCGGGTCGATGACGGTGATCGTGTTGGATTCGCTGTTGGGGACGTAGACGCGGGTGGGCTGATCGGCCACGGCGGGACTGAGTTCGCGCGTGGCCGCGTAGACGTCGACGGGCGAGAGTGGCGGCGGCATGCCGGGTAGCAGGTCCGGCGCCACCGCCGCACCGGGCGGGGTGGCCGGGGGCGCGGAAGGGCGCGGCACTGTGACCGCTCCACCACTCGAGCAACCGGCCAGCATTGCGATGGAGATGACCAGACCCAGACGTGCACGGCGCGCGATCACAGGGTGCACCGTGCCATGGCGGCATTGCGGTGAGCTGACATGTCGTCGAATAGTAGGCGGCGACATGGAGGTTCGCGGCGCGATCACGGAGTGTCGCTCCGCGCCACGCGCTTCGGGCAAAAGCGACTATTCAGCAAACGCGGGCAACTCGGACCCAACCGGTCGGGGTTGCGGCTCAGGCCAATACGCGTCCGAGGGCGTCCACGGCCTCATCCAGCTCCGCCTCGGTTACCGTCAGCGGCGGCCGGAAACGAATGCCACGCTCGCCGGTGCCGAGGATCAGGACGTGCTCCTGCTCGCGCAGCCGCTTCACCACCTCGCTACGCAGCTCCGGGGTCGCCAGGGTGATGGCGCACATCAGGCCGCGGCCGCGCGGATCGGTGACTTCCGCATGGGCCGTGGACAATTCGGTCAGCCGGGTGAGCAGGTACGGGCCCAGCTCCCGAGCTCGGCCCACCAGATCCTCGTGCTCCATCACCTCGAAAACCCGCCGGGCCCTGACCATGTCGGCCAGATTGCCGCCCCAGGTGGAGTTCAGGCGCGAGCTGACATGGAAGACGTTGTCGGGCACCTCGTCCACCCGGCCGCCCGCCATGATGCCGCAGACCTGGGTCTTCTTGCCGAAGGCCACGACATCCGGTTCGAGGCCGAGCTGCTGGTAGGCCCACACGCTGCCGGTCATGCCGACACCGGTCTGCACCTCGTCGAGGATGAACAGCGCGTCGTGCTCGTGGCACAGCTGCTGCATCGCACGCAGGAACTCCGGGCGCAGATGCCGGTCGCCGCCCTCTCCCTGAATCGGCTCGGCAATGAAACACGCTATGTCGTAGGGGTTTTCGGCGAAGGCGCGGCGCGCCTGGTCAAGCGCGTGCCGCTCGGCGGCCTCGATGTCGGGATGATCGGGTCCGACATACGGGGTGTCGATGCGGGGCCAGTCGAACTTGGGGAAGCGCGCGGTCTTGACCGGGTCGGTGTTGGTGAGCGAGAGCGTGTAGCCGGTGCGGCCGTGGAAGGCTCCGGTCAGGTGCAGCACCTTGGTGCCGAGTTCGCCTGGGCGTCCATGTATTTCGTTGTGGCGCGACTTCCAGTCGAAGGCGGTCTTGAGGGCGTTCTCGACAGCGAGGCCGCCGCCGTCGATGAAGAACAGGTGCGGCAGTCGCGGATCACCGAGCACGCGCACGAAAGTGTCCACGAAGCGCGCCATTTCGACGGTGTAGACGTCGGAGTTGCTGGGCTTGTTGAGCGCGGCCGCGCTGAGGCCGGCCAGAAAGGGCTTGTCACCCAGCATGGCCGGGTGGTTCATGCCCAGCGTCGAGGACGCGAAGAAACCGAACATGTCGAGGTACGCGGTGCCGTCGCGGGCGTCCACGAGCCGGCGGCCCCTGGACTCGCGCAGGTCCAGTACCAGGTCGAAGCCGTCGGCGAGAATGCTCCCGGCGAGGATCTCATGCACCCGGGCGGGGGTGACAAGGGTGGTTTCGGCGGCCGCCCCGAGCCGATCGAGTTCGAGGGTCACGCCACCCAGCGTAAATGAACTTTTACGGCTATGCCCGCAAGTTCCGGAATAATTACGCCCGTGACCGGCGCGAAACCTGAATGTCTGCGGCCGCCGCGGCCTTACTTGTCATAGAATGTCTGCAAAATGATGGTGCTTCTCGTCCGGACGTTGGCCGTCGCTCGGATCTCCTGCAGCAGCTGCTCCAAGTGCCTGGGCGAGGCCACCCGCACCATGAGCATGTAGCTCTCATCGCCGGCGACCGAGTGACACGCTTCGATACCCGGAATGTGCTGAAGCAGTGCGGGTGCGTCATCAGGTTGAGACGGGTCGAGAGGAGTTATCGCGACGAAAGCCGACAGCATCTGGCCCAGCGCCTCGGGATCGACATTCGCCGTGTAGCCGCGAATCACGCCCCGCGCCTCGAGCCGCCGCACCCGCGACTGCACCGCGGACACCGAAAGGTTGGCCTTCTCCGCCAGATTGGACAGGGTGGCGCGACCATCGGCAATCAGCTCACGGATCAGCAGTCGATCGATGTCGTCGAGTACAAGTTTCGCCGGTGTATCCGCCATCAGCGAAGGCTAACGCAGCGAACCGAACTCGGTGCCGGAACCCAACCTGGAGCACGTAATGAGTCACGCACTGTCAGACGGGGCGACCCGTGAGCTCCGTGAGCAGACGGAGAAGTTGCTGCAACGCCTCGGTGTCGAAACGCCCCGACCGGGTGAACTCTCGGCCCGCACCCCGATCACCGGCGACGAGCTGATCACCCTGCGCGCGAGCGATTCCGCGGCGGTCGACGCCGCCATCGCCCGCGCCGAGACCGCCTTCCGGAGCTGGCGCACGGTACCGGCGCCGCAGCGGGCCGCGGTGGTGCGGCGGCTGGCGGCGCTGCTCACCGTGCACCGGGACGAGCTGGGCGAACTGGTCACCGTGGAGGCGGGCAAGATCGGCGCGGAGGCGCGCGGCGAGGTCCAGGAGATGATCGATATCTGCGAGTTCGCCATCGGGCTGTCGCGCCAGCTGTACGGGCGGACCATGCCGTCGGAGCGGCCCGGGCACCGGCTCATGGAGACGTGGCATCCGCTCGGGGTGGTCGGGGTCATCTCGGCGTTCAACTTCCCGGTCGCGGTGTGGGCCTGGAATACCGCGGTCGCGCTGGTGTGCGGGGACACCGTGGTGTGGAAGCCGTCGGAGGCGACGCCGCTGACCGCACTGGCCTGTCACACCCTGCTGCGCCGGGCGGCGCGGGAGGTGGGCGTGGATCCCGAAGTGCACCAGCTGATCCAGGGCCCGGCGGCGATCGGCGAGCAGCTCGTGGACGATCCGCGGGTGGCGCTGGTGAGCGCGACGGGGTCGGTGCGGATGGGGCAGCAGGTCGCGCCGCGGGTGGCGGCGCGGTTCGGTCGCTGCCTGCTGGAGCTGGGCGGCAACAACGCGGCGATCGTCACCCCCTCGGCGGATCTCGACCTGGCCACGCGGGGAATCGTTTTCGCGGCGGCGGGCACCGCGGGCCAGCGGTGCACGACGCTGCGACGGCTGATCGTGCACGTGGATGTGGCCGGGCCGCTGCTGGATCGGATCTCGGCGGCGTATCGCCAACTGCGGGTGGGTAACCCGCTCGAGGAGGGCGTTCTCGTCGGGCCGCTCATCACCGAGCGGGCCTACGACGGCATGCGGGCGGCGCTGGAGCGCGCGCTGGCCGACGGCGGTGAATTGATCTGCGGTGGTGAGCGTATCGAGGGGCCGGGCGCGAACGCCTTCTACGTCCGGCCGGCCCTGGTGCGCATGCCCGCGCAGACCGAGGTGGTCCGGGAGGAGACCTTCGCGCCGATCCTGTACGCACTCACCTACCACCGCCTGGACACCGCCATCGAGCTGCACAACGGTGTGCCGCAGGGACTTTCGTCGTCGATCTTCACCCGGGACCAGCGCGAGGCGGAACGGTTCCTGGCCGCCGACGGGTCGGACTGCGGCATCGCCAATGTCAATATCGGCACCTCGGGGGCCGAGATCGGCGGCGCGTTCGGCGGCGAGAAGCAGACGGGCGGTGGCCGGGAGTCCGGGTCGGACTCCTGGAAGGCGTACATGCGCCGGGCCACCAACACCGTCAACTACTCTGCCGAATTACCGCTGGCGCAAGGCATTCGGTTCGAATAAGCACCTCTCGGCCTGCCCACCGGACCCGCCTATGCCTCGGGCCGGTCTTGCTCGGCGGCGATCGCGCGCACCTGTTCCTCGTATCGGGCGCGCGCCTGCTCGTCGGCCGGGTGCAGCGCCCGGTCACCGTTGAAGAGCCTGCGCACCAGGCGGACCGCGGGCTCGGGCGCGGCGGCCAGCGCGACGTCGATGGGGCCCAGGTAGTTCGGGACGGCGACCTCGGCACGGCGGGTGCGCACGGTCCCGAGCACGGCCTCGGCCACGTCCTCCGGGTCGACGGTCGGCATGCCACCGCCCAGCGCCAGGCCCGAGGACAGGCGGGTGCGCACGGCCGACGGCATGACGCAGCTGACGCTGACGCCGTGCGGCGCGAACTCCAGACGCGTGGCGGCCGACAGGCCCACGGCGGCGAACTTGCTGGCGTTGTAGACGGCCAGGCCCGGGACCGGGATCTTGCCGGCCAGCGAGGCGACGTTCACCACGTGGCCGTGACCGCGCTCGATCATCCCGGGGACGACCGCGCGCATGCCGTGGATGAGGCCCCAGACATTGACGTCCATGGTGGTGTGGCCCACCGCATCCGGTTCGTCGAGGAAGGCGCCCGCGGGCATCACGCCCGCATTGTTGACCAGGATGTCGACCGGACCGAAGTCGGCGACCACCTTGTCCCACTGGGTCCGGTCGCGCACGTCGAGCTCGAAAGCCCTGGCGTCCAGGGCGACCGCGGCCGTCTGCGCGGCGGCGGTGTCCACATCGGCGATGGCGACCTGCGCCCCCTTGCTCGCGAACAGCTCGGCGGTGCACTGGCCGATGCCGCGGCCCGCGCCGGTGATCAGGACCCGGGCGCCGGTCAATTCGATGGCGGGATAGCCGTTTCCGAAGATGCTCATCTGAACTCTCCCTGTTCGACCTGGCGGCGGGTGCTGCCCAGGCTGTGTTCGAAGGTGTCGAGACGGCGGCGGCCGTCCATGAAGTTGGGACCCATGACCGTGAGATCCCCGGCCGTGGCGTCGATGCGCAGCACCCGCACGCCACTGGCGCGGAGCAGGGCGATCTCGGCATCGAGCTTCTCGCTCATACGGTTTCGCAGCTGGCGCTCCAGGAAGTGGCCGGGGCCGGTCACCGGCAGGCGGCCGGTGGAGGCCATCGGGGCGATCACCACGACCTCGTCGAGGCCGGCCGGGATGAGCAGGTCGGCGGACGCGGTGGAGGCCGCGCCGCCGTCGATGAACCGGCGGCCCGCGATCGGGACGGCCGGGAACCAGCCGGGCACCGCCCACGAAGCGCGCAGGGCCGCACCGAGATTCGCGTCCGGTGCGGACGGGGAGCCGAAGGCCACCCGCTCGCCGCTGGCATTGTCCATGGCCACCAGCCAGGTCGCCGGGTGCTGGACCCAGTCCCGGCCGGGGTTCAGCCGCTCGGCCAGTCGCTGGAGCCAGGCCGGGTCGCCGCCCCCCTGCGGCAGCAACCCACTGCCCGCGGTGAGCAGGGCGTGACCGCTTCCGGGCCGGGCCAGCAGTTCCCGGACCGCGCGGCCGGGCGCGCCCAGGCGCGGGCGCGGCAGCGGCGGGAATCGTCCGGGCTCCGAGCGCATGTGGCCGGTGAGGATCGGGTTGGTGGCGGTGCCGCGCTGCATGGCGACCAGGTCGTCGACCCCGATGCCGCTGCCCAGCATGGTCAGCGCCTCCGCGCCCGCGGAGGTGCCGATCATGACGTCGGCGGTGCGCGGGTCCCAGTCGAGCACGTCCTGTACCGCGGCCAGCGCGGCGACGATCCAGGCCATGCCGACCGTGCCGCCGCACCCGATGGCCAGGCCACGTCGCTGTGACCCGTTCCTGTTACTCATGGTTTCGCAGACTAGCAGTTTTCACATACCGTCGGTATCCCAAATCCTGGAGTACATAGAATCGTGGCCATGGCACGACTGACCAGGACCGAGAGCCAGGCGCGCACCCGCGCGGACCTGCTCGCCACCGCGCGCGAGATGTTCCTGACGGACGGGTATGCCAAGACCAGCCTGGAACGGGTCGCCGAGGAGGCCGGGTACTCCAAGGGCGCGGTCTACTCGAACTTCCGGACCAAATCCGCGCTCTGCCTCGAAGTGCTGGCGCTCATTCACGAAACCAAGTTCACAGAGCTGAGCGACCTGCTCGCCGGCGAGGACGACCTGGAGGCGCGGATGGAGCGCTTCCAGGGCTGGGCCGAGCGCACACTCGGCGATGTCGGCTGGACCCTGCTGGAATTCGAGTTCGCCATCGTGGCCCGCGACGACCCGGATCTGCAGGCCGCGCTGGTCTCCAGCCTGAGCATGATGCGCGGCGCGGTCGCGGTTCAGCTGCAGGCGCTGGCCGACTCCATGCACCTGACCCTGCCCATGTCGGCCGAGGACGCCGCGACCACGCTGCTGAGTCTCGGCCTGGGCCTTGGCATTCAACGCGCCGTGGACCCCGGGATCTCGGCCCGCCTGATCACCGACGCCGTGCGGGCCATGCTGGCCGCCGCGCAGCGCACTCCGCAGAGCTAGCTGGTCACGAGCGGAAGTGGAGCGTCCATTCGCCCCGATAGTGCAGCCGGGTGACGGTGACGGGCGGAACATCGATGCGCCAGAAGGACTTTGCGGGCGCGTCGAGGGTGACCAGCAGCGCGGCGCGGATCACCGCGGGATGTGTGATGGCAATGGTGGGTTCGCCGTCGAGGGCGATATCGGCGAGCCATTCGCCGGTGCGCTCGATGACGTCGACCACCGCCTCGCCGCCGTGACCGCGGAAGCCCGGGTCGGTGAGCCAGAGATAGAGGTCTTCCTTGGGCACGGACATGAGTTCGCCACCGCGCCAGGCCCCGGCGTCGAGATCGCGTAGTCGATCGTCCTCGTCGCCCGTGAGTCCCATGAGGGTGGCGGTTTCGATGGTGCGGCGCTCGGGGGCGGTGATCACCCGGGCGGCGGACAGGCGGCCGCAGGCGGAGACCGCGCGGCGGCCCGCTTCCGTGAGGGGTTCATCGACCGGGAATCGTGCTCTGCGCATCGCCTCGGTCATACCGTGACTGACCAGGTCGAGTCGGAGCACCTTCTGCACGGTCCGAAGCCTACGCGCGGGATTTGGAGGCGTATCGCGATGCCGCGTATGACGGGGTTGCCCCGACAGGTTGGCGGAGTCTGTCGGTGCGCGGGTGCAGACTGGGGCAATGCATCGGTTCTCACCCGCTACCAGAGAGTGGTTCGACGGTGCGTTCCCCGCGCCGACGGCCGCGCAACTGGGGGCGTGGGAATCGATCGCGGCGGGGCAGCACACGCTGGTGATCGCGCCCACCGGGTCGGGCAAGACGCTGTCGGCGTTCCTGTGGGCCATCGACCAGCTGGCCACCCGGGAACCGGCCGAGGGGCCGCGCAAGACGTCGGTGCTCTACATCTCTCCGCTCAAGGCGCTGGCCGTGGATGTGGAGCGGAATCTGCGGGCGCCGCTGGTCGGGATCACGCAGACGGCCAAGCGTTTGGATGTGGCCGCACCGGAGATTCGCGTGGGAGTGCGTTCCGGTGACACCAGCGCCGCGGATCGGCGCACCATGCAGCGCACGCCGCCGGACATTCTGATCACCACGCCGGAATCGCTGTTCCTCCTGCTGACCTCTGCGGCGCGGGAGACGCTGAGCGGGGTGCACACGGTGATCGTGGACGAGGTGCACGCCATCGCGGGCTCGAAACGCGGTGCGCACCTGGCGCTTTCACTGGCGCGACTGGACCTGCTCACCGAACGTCCGGCACAGCGGATCGGGCTGTCGGCGACGGTGCGGCCGCCGGATGAGGTGGGCCGGTTTCTGGTCGGGAGCGCGCCCATCACGATTGTCGCACCGCCCGCGCCCAAGACCTTCGACCTGTCGGTGCGGGTGCCGGTGCCCGATATGACCGAACCCGATGCGGGCGCGGAGGATTCGGATCAACCGGGCTCGATCTGGCCGCACGTGGACGAGGCCATCGTGGATCTGGTGCTCGAGCACCGGTCGTCGATCGTGTTCGCGAATTCGCGGCGGCTGTCCGAGCGGCTCACGGCGCGCCTGAACGAGGCGTACGCGGCGCGCATCGGCGAGGCGGTGGACACCGAGCACGCGCCGCCCGCCCAACTGGGCGCGTCCACGGAGGTGATCCACGGCGCCACAACGCTTCTCGCGCGCGCCCATCACGGGTCGGTGAGCAAGGAGCAGCGGGCGCTCATCGAAGACGATCTCAAGAGTGGGCGGCTCCGCTGCGTGGTCGCCACCAGCAGCCTCGAACTCGGCATCGACATGGGTGCGGTCGAGTTGGTGGTGCAGGTGGAGGCGCCGCCGTCGGTGGCCTCCGGGCTGCAGCGGGTGGGCCGGGCCGGGCACCAGGTGGGTGAGATCTCGCGGGGCGTGATCTTCCCCAAACACCGCACCGATGTCATCCACTGCGCGGTGGCGTCCCTGCGCATGACGGCGGGGCAGATCGAGCAACTCCAGGTCCCCGCCCACCCGCTCGACATCCTCGCCCAGCAGACCGTGGCGGCCTGCGCCCTGGAGCCGATCGACGCCGACGCCTGGTTCGACACCGTCCGCGGCACGGGAAGCTATGCGGCGCTGCCCCGTTCGGCCTACGAGTCGGTCCTGGACCTGCTGGCGGGACGCTACCCCTCCGACGAGTTCGCCGAACTCCGGCCGCGCATCGTCTGGGACCGCGACGCGGGCACCCTCACCGGCCGCCCCGGCGCGCAACGGCTGGCGGTGACCTCGGGCGGGGCGATTCCGGACCGCGGCCTGTTCCCGGTCTTCATGGTCGGCGAAAAAGCGTCCCGCGTCGGCGAACTCGACGAGGAGATGGTCTACGAGTCGCGGGTGGGCGATGTCTTCGCCCTGGGTGCGACGAGCTGGCGGATCGAGGAGATCACCTTCGATCGAGTGCTGGTGACACCCGCCTTCGGGCTCCCCGGCCGGCTTCCCTTCTGGCACGGCGATTCCCTGGGCCGCCCGGCCGAATTGGGCGCGGCGCTGGGTGAATTCGTGCGCCTCGCCGGACAGGCCGTCGAACAGCACCGCGCGGCCGGCCGAGGCACGGCCGAGCCCCCGGCGGCCGGACCGAAAGCGACCGGGAAATCCAAGGGACGGGCCCCCGCCGAATTGGCGCAGGCCCTGGCCGAATTCGCCGCGGGTCACGATCCCGAAGCCAAGGCGGCGGACTCTCCGAAATCCGCTGCTTCGAAAACACGCGCCTCGAAAACCGCCGGGCGCAAGTCCACGCCGGAATCCGAACTCGAGCGGGTCTCCCGGACAGCGGGCCTGGACGAGAACGCGACCGGGAATCTGGTGGCGCTGCTCGCCGAACAGCGGGAGGCCACCGGGCAGCTGCCGACCGACAAGACGCTGGTGGTGGAGCGGTTCCGGGACGAGCTGGGCGACTGGCGGGTGGTGTTGCACTCGCCGTACGGGCTGCCCGTGCACGCGCCGTGGGCGCTGGCGGTCGCGGCCCGGCTGCGGGAGCGGTTCGGGGTGGATGCCGCGCCGACCCCGTCGGACGACGGAATCGTGGTGCGCCTGCCGGACACCACCGACGATCCGCCGGGGGCCGAACTGTTCGTCTTCGACACCGACGAGATCGACGATCTGGTGACCGAACAGGTCGGCGGCTCCGCGCTTTTCGCGTCGCGATTCCGGGAGTGCGCGGCGCGGGCGCTGCTGCTGCCGCGCCGGGATCCGGGCAAACGCGCGCCGCTGTGGCAGCAGCGGCAGCGGGCGGCGCAGCTGCTGGACGTGGCGCGCAAGTTCCCCGAGTTCCCGATCCTGCTGGAGACCGTGCGGGAGTGCCTCCAGGACGTCTACGACCTGCCCTCGCTGCGGGACCTGCTGGGCCGGGTGGCGCGGCGGCAGATCCGGCTGGTCGAGGTGGAGACCGCCGCGCCGTCGCCGTTCGCGAATTCCCTGCTGTTCGACTACATCGGGCAGTTCATGTACGAGGGCGACAGCCCGCTGGCGGAGCGGCGGGCGGCGGCGCTGTCGCTCGATTCCAGCCTGCTGGCGGAGCTGCTGGGCCGGGTCGAGCTGCGGGAGTTGCTGGATGCCGGGGTGCTGGAGCAGACCGAGCGGGAATTGCAGCGGCTCCCGCCCGAGCGGCAGGCGCGGGATCTGGAGGGGCTGGCCGATCTGCTGCGGCTGCTGGGCCCGCTGACGGCCGCGGAGGCGGCCGAGCGGTGCGTGGCGGAGCCGCGCGAGTGGTTCGCGGAGCTGGTGAAATCGCGCCGGGCGCTGGAGGTTTCCTTCGCGGGGTCGCAGTGGTGGGTGGCCATCGAGGACGCCTCGCGGCTGCGGGACGCGCTCGGCGTGCCGCTGCCCATCGGGGTCCCGGCGGCCTTCATCGAGCCGGTCGCCGATCCGCTGGGCGATCTGATCGGCCGCTACGCACGCACGCACGGGCCGTTCACCCTGACGCAGGCGGCGCATCGTTTCGGGCTGGGCCCGGCCGTGGCGGCCACCGCGCTGCACCGCCTCGGGCTCGAGAAGCGGGTGGTGGAGGGCGAATTCACGCCCGGTGCGGCGGGCGCGGAGTGGTGTGACAGCGAGGTGCTGCGCCGCCTGCGCCGGCGCTCGCTGGCCGCCGCCCGCAAGGAGGTGGAACCGGTGGCGACCGCCGCGCTGGGCCGCTTCCTGCCGTCCTGGCAGCATGTCGGCTCCGGGGAGCTGCGCGGCGTCGACGGCGTCGCCGCGGTGGTGGAACAGCTTGCGGGCGTGCCGATTCCGGCCTCGGCATGGGAATCGCTCATCCTGCCGCTGCGGGTGCGCGACTACTCCCCCGCCATGCTGGACGAGCTCATGGCCACCGGCGAGGTGATCTGGTCGGGGCACGGGTCGATCACCGCCAAGGACGGCTGGATCGCCCTGCATCCGGCCGAACAGGCGGGACTGACGCTGCCGCCGCCCGATGACATCGATCTCAGCGAGCGGCACATCGGGCTGCTGACGACCCTGGGGGCCACCGTGATCGGCGGCACCGTCGATGCGGCCGCGCGGGTCGCGGAGGCGGAGGGCGAGGAGCCGGTCGGCACCACGCTGCCCAAGGGCGAATACCAGGTGGTCGCGGGCAATTCCGGGGGCGCGTACTTCTTCCGGCAGCTGGTGGACAGTGCCGGTTCCGACGACGAGGCCACCGTGACGACCGCTCTGTGGGATCTCGTGTGGGCCGGGCACATCGGCGGCGACACCTTCGCGCCCGTGCGCGCCCTGCTGGCGGGCACCACCCGCACCACCACCGCGCACCGGACGCCGCGCCGTGCCCCGCGCGGGCGAATGTACCTGCCGCGCACCGGAATGCCTGCCCGCACCGCCTCGCCACAGGTGTCGGGCCGCTGGTCGCTGCTGCCGGAACGGGTGGCCGACACCACGATTCGCGCCCACGCCACCGCCGATGTGCTGCTGGAGCGGTACGGCGTGCTGACTCGCGGCTCGGTGCAGAGCGAAGGCGTGCCGGGCGGGTTCGCACTCATGTACCGGGTGCTCACCGAGTTCGAGGATCGCGGCCGCTGCCGTCGCGGATACTTCGTGGATTCGCTGGGCGGCGCGCAGTTCTCGACCACCGACGTGGTGGACCGCCTGCGCTCCTTCGACACCGATCGCACCCGCACGGCGGGCGACAGCTTCTCACCCGAGCCGGTCGGCATCGCGGTGGCCTTGGCGGCCTGCGATCCGGCGAATCCGTACGGCGCGGCGCTCCCCTGGCCCAAGGCGGCGGCCGAGGGCGCGGGACACCGTCCCGGCCGCAAGGCGGGTGCGCTGGTGGTCCTGGTCGACGGCGAACTCGCGCTGTATCTGGAACGCGGCGGCAAGACCCTGCTCACTTTCACCGAGGACCCGGCGGTGCGCACCGCCGCGGCCACCGCCCTGGCCGCCCTGGTCCACGACCGCCGGGTGGACTCCCTGGTCATCGACCGGGTGAACGGGGAATCGGTGCACGGCAACACCTTCGCAGGCTTCCTCACCGAGGCCGGTTTCGCGACGACCCCGAAGGGCTTCCGGCTACGGAGCCGCCCGTGAGCCCGCATGCCTGAGGGCGATGCGGTCTTTCTCACCGCCAACCGGCTCCGAAAAGCCCTGGCGGGCAAGGTGCTGACCCGCAGCGACTTCCGGGTGCCCAGATACGCGACCCTCGACCTGAGGGGCCGGGAGATCGAGAGCGTCGGGACCTACGGCAAGCACCTGTTCGTCCGCACCACGGACCTGAGTATCCACACCCATCTCGAGATGGAAGGCGCGTGGCGGGTCTATCCGCCCGGACAGCGGTGGACCAGACCGGGTTTCACCGCGCGCCTGATCCTGGCCACCGCGGACGCCGAAGCCGTCGGCTTCTCCCTCGGCCTGGTCGACGTCCTGCGCCGCCCCGACGAACACACCGCGACCGATCATCTCGGCCCCGATCTGCTGGGCCCGGACTGGGATCCCGCCGAGGCGGTCCGCCGCCTGTCCGGCGACCCTGGCCGCCCCATCGGCCTGGCCCTGCTCGATCAGACCAACCTCGCCGGGATCGGCAATATCTACCGCAGCGAGATCTGTTTCCTCCGCCGCGTCCATCCCGCCACCCCGGTAGGCGAGATCGAGGACCTGCCCGCCCTGGTCGACGAGGCCCACCGTGTCCTGGTCAAGGCCGCCCACGAACCACCTTGGCGCGCACAGGCATACGGCCGCCAGCACCGCCCCTGCCCCCGCTGCGGCACGGCCCTGGTCGTCCACCTGCTCGGCGACGACGCGAACGCGACCCGCGCCGAACGCGGCATCTACTTCTGCCCCCGCTGCCAGCCGCCCCACCGCTGACCGCTCTCGGCGGCCGGCCCGTGGCCCGATATTTCACGCGACAGGCACAATTCGTCGCTGCCGAAATGCGTTCCCGGGCCCGGTTTCCGGGCCTAGGGTTGCGGGCATGAAAATCGCAATCCTGGGCACCGGGGCGGTCGGGCGGACCTTGTCGGCGCGGCTGGTGGAACTGGGACATGACGTGGTGATCGGGACCCGGGATGTCCAGGCCACGGAGGCGCGGGAGGAGGAGCCGTTTCCGGCGCCGCTGGCCACGGCGGCAGCGGCGGCGGCCGGGGCGGAATTGATCATCAACGCGACGGCGGGGCAGGCCAGTGTGGCCGCGCTGTCGGGCGCGGGGGCGGCGCAGCTGGCGGGAAAGGTGGTGGTGGACATCTCGAATCCGCTGGACTTCTCGCTGGGATTTCCGCCGTTTCTCGCGATCTGCAACACCGATTCGGTCGGCGAGCAGGTGCAGCGGGCGTTTCCCGAGGCGCGGGTGGTGAAGACGCTCAATACCGTCACCGCCGAGGTGATGGTGCATCCGGAGCGGGTGGCGGGCGGCGACCACACGATCTTCGTCTCGGGCGACGACGCCGAGGCCAAGGAGACCGTGAGCGGCCTGCTGCGCGAGTTCGGCTGGCGCGACATCATCGACCTGGGCGATATCACCACCGCCCGCGGCACCGAGATGATGCTGCCGCTGTGGGTGCGGCTCATGGGCGCACTGGGCACCACGGAGTTCAACTACAAATTGGTGCGCTGAGCGTCCGCCACTTCCCGGCGCGCCTCCGGGGCCACCAGGCGCAGCGCGTCGGCGGAGGCGTCGTCGGGCTGGGTCTGGGAGTCGATCTCGGCCCGGACCCGGGCGTTGTAGATCGCCACCTCCCGCTCGATATCGGCCTCCGACCAGCCCAGCACCGGGGCCACCAGCCGCGCCACCTCGTCGGCGGAATCGACACCGCGGTGGGCGTATTCGATGGAGATGCGGGTGCGCCGGGCCATGATGTCGTCCAGGTGCAGGGCGGCCTCGGCGACGGCCGCGTAGACGGCCTCCACCCGCAGGTAGCCGGGTGAGTCCGTGATCGGTTGCAGCAGATCGGGTTTGCCGTCG
Organism: Nocardia sp. NPDC059229; assembly: GCF_042754165.1. Taxonomy (NCBI): domain Bacteria; kingdom Bacillati; phylum Actinomycetota; class Actinomycetes; order Mycobacteriales; family Nocardiaceae; genus Nocardia; species Nocardia sp. NPDC059229. Next base: position 441,043 of record NZ_JBHZAK010000003.1, on the reverse strand, counting down.
GCGAGGCCGAGCACCTCGTCGATGAGGGAGCCGTAGCGGTTGAGCAGGTGCTGGATCCGGTACGGGTGGACGCCGTACTTCTCGGCCAGGTGCGGGGTCTGGTTCATCAGCGCGTGATAGCCGTCCGCGCCCAGCAGTGGCACCTTCTCGGTGATGGTGGGCGGCACCCGCTGCGAAATGTACTGTGCCGCTTCGTCGACCGCGTCGTAGGCCATGACCCGGTAGGTGGTGTACTTGCCGCCGGCGATGGCGACCAGGCCGGGGGCGATGCGGGCCACCGCGTGTTCGCGGGACAGCTTGGAGGTCTGGTCGCTCTCCCCCGCCAGCAGCGGCCGCAGGCCGGCGTAGACGCCGGTGATATCGGCCTGGGTGAGCGGGGTGACCAGCACTTTGTTGACCTGTTCGAGCAGGTAGTCGATGTCGGATTTGGTGGCAGCCGGGTGCGCGAGGTCGAGGTTCCAGTCGGTGTCGGTGGTGCCGATGATCCAGTGGTCGGTGTTCCAGGCGATGACGAAGAGCACGGACTTCTCGGTGCGCAGGATGAGCGAGGTATCGCTGGCGATGCGGTCGCGCGGCACCACGATGTGCACGCCCTTGGACGCGCGCACATGGAATCGGCCGCGTTGCTGTGCGAGCGCCTGGAGTTCGTCGGTCCACACGCCGGTGGCATTGATGACGACATTGCCGCGCACCTCGCTGGTGCGGCCGTCCTCGGTGTCGCGCACCTTGATGCCGACCACCCGGTCCGCCTCTTTGAGGAAGCCGACCACCTGTGTGGAGGTGCGGATGACCGCGCCGTAGTGGGCGGCGGTGCGGGCCACGGTCATGGTGTGGCGGGCGTCGTCGACGACGGTGTCGTAGTAGTTCACCCCGCCGGTGAGGGCGTCGCGCTTCAGGCCGGGGGCCTGCCGCAGCGCGGCCGAGCGGGTCAGATGATGCTGTCCGGGAACGGATTTCGCGCCGCCCATGGTGTCGTAGAGCACCAGGCCGGCGGTCACGTAGGGACGCTCCCAGCCGAGGTGGGTGAGCGGGTAGAGGAATTTCAGCGGCTTCACCAGGTGCGGCGCCAGCGTGGACAGCGCCAGCTCGCGCTCCCTGAGCGCCTCACGGACCAGCCCGAATTCCATCATCTCCAGGTAGCGCAGACCGCCGTGGAACATCTTGGAGGAGCGGCTGGAGGTACCGGAGGCCAGGTCGCGGGCCTCGACCAGGGCGACCTCCAGGCCCCGGGTGGCGGCGTCCAGCGCGATTCCGGCGCCGACCACGCCGCCGCCGATGACGATGACGTCGAAGGTGTCCTTGCCGAGCCGCCCCCAGGCAGCCTCACGCTGCTCGGGGCCGAGGAACTGCGATCGCGATTGATTCGTCATGCGAGACTCCTCCGGGCTAGTTTTCGGCTACCCAGCGCTACCGTAGCCCACAGTAATAGGTCCGGTCGGTTAGCCTCGATCAATGCGTCGCTATGTGGCCGCCATCGATCAGGGCACGACGTCGAGTCGGTGCATCGTCTTCGATCATCAGGGCCGAATCGCCGGAGTCGCTCAGCGGGAACACGAACAGATCTTCCCGCGACCCGGATGGGTCGAACACGATCCCGAATCCATTTGGCGCAACACCGAATCGGTGATCGCCGAGGCATTGCAGAGTTGCGGCATCGGCACCGCGGAGGTGGCGGCCGCCGGTGTCACCAATCAGCGTGAGACCACCGTGGTCTGGGAACGCGCCACCGGCAGGCCCATCCACAACGCCATCGTCTGGCAGGACACCCGCACCGCCGACCTCACCACGGAACTCGCCGGCGACCAGGGCCCCAACCGCTACGCCGATCGCACCGGCCTGCCGCTGTCCACCTATTTCGCCGGGCCGAAGCTGCGCTGGATCCTCGACGCCGTGCCGGGCGCGCGGCAGCGCGCCGAGTCCGGGGAACTGTGCTTCGGCACCATGGACAGCTGGATCCTGTGGAACCTGACCGGCCTGCACATCACCGACGTCACCAATGCCTCGCGCACCATGCTGATGGATCTGCGCACGCTGCAATGGGATCCGCAGATCTGCGCCGAATTCGGCGTGCCCATGGCCATGCTGCCCGAAATCCGCAGCAGCTCCGAGGTTTACGCGCCCATCACCACCGGTGCCCTGGCCGGCGTACCGGTGGCGGGCATTCTCGGCGACCAGCAGGCTGCCACCTTCGGCCAGGCCTGCCTGTCCCCCGGCGACACCAAGAACACCTACGGCACCGGCAATTTCATGCTCATGAACACCGGTACCACCCCGGTCTTCAGCGAGCACGGGCTGCTCACCACCGTCTGCTATCGGCTGGGCGATCAGCCCGCGGTCTACGCCCTGGAGGGCTCGATCGCGGTCACCGGCTCGCTGGTGCAGTGGCTGCGCGACAATCTGGGCATCATCTCCGCCGCCGAGGAGATCGAACCGCTGGCCCGCACGGTCGCCGACAATGGCGGCGCGTACGTGGTTCCCGCCTTCTCCGGCCTGTTCGCCCCGCGCTGGCGGCCCGACGCACGCGGCGTGGTGGCGGGCCTGACCCGCTTCGTCACCAAGGGTCACCTGGCCCGAGCCGTGTTGGAGGCCACCGCTTTCCAGACCCGTGAGGTCATCGACGCCATGCGCGCCGATGCCGACGCGCAGCGGCTGGACGTCGAGAAGGTCACCCTCAAGGTCGACGGCGGCATGGTGGTCAACGAACTGCTCATGCAGTTCCAGTCCGACATCCTCGATGCCACCGTGGTCCGGCCGGTCGTCACCGAGACCACCGCCCTGGGCGCCGCCTACGCGGCCGGTCTCGCGGTGGGCTACTGGTCCTCCACCGACGACATCCGCGCCAACTGGGCCGAGGACAAACGCTGGACCCCGGCCATGCCGGCCGCCGACCGCGACCACCTCATGGGCGAGTGGAACAAGGCGGTGGAACGCACCTACGACTGGGTGTGAGCATTACTCCCGACCGGGTGCGAGCACTACGCCGACGCGTGCGCCTTGGCCAGCCGGTCGACGGCTTCCGCGAGCGTCGCCTCGTCGGAGGTGGTGAAGCACAGCCGCATCGAGTGGGTGTAGTCCGTGGAGACGGCGAAGGCATTGCCGGGGACGTACGCGACGCCCGCGTCGAGCGCCCGGGACAGCAGGGCGGTGGTGTCGGTGCCGTCGGTGAAGTCGACCCACACGAACATGCCGCCGGCGGCGTCGGTGCTGGAGACGCGGTCGCCGAAGCGGCCGCGCACGGCGTCGACGAGCGCCTTGGCGCGGGTGCCGTAGACCTGGCGGACCGAATCCACGTGGCCGGCAAGCCATTCGGTGTCGGCGAGCAGGTCCGCGGTGATCTGCTGGGTCAGCGCCGATCCGCACAGGTCCGCGCCCTGCTTGAGCAGCTCCACGGCGCGGCACACCGGGGTGGGGGCGATCATCCAGCCCGCGCGCAGCGTGGGGGCGAGGATCTTCGAGGCGCTGGAGAGGCGGATCACGTTGGGCGAGTAGGTCGCCACCGGCGCGGGCGAGGGCCGGTCGAACCAGAGCTCACCGTACGGGTCGTCCTCGATGATCCAGAAGCCGTACTGCTCGGCCAGATTCGCCAGCTCGCGGCGGCGCTCGGAGCTCAGGGTGACCCCGCCCGGATTGTGGAAGTTGCTGACCGTGTGGACCACGGCCGGGCGCTCCCCCGCCGCCAGCAGCTCGCGCAGGGCGTCCAGGCGCATGCCCTCGGAGTCCAGGGGCACGGCCACGATGCGCGCCCCGGCGGCCCGGAAGACCTGCAGCGCACCGACATACGCGGGATCCTCCACCACGACCAGCGCGCCCGGGTCCAGCAACACCTCCGACAGCAGCGACAGCGCCTGCTGCGAGCCGTGGGTCACGAAGATCTCCTCGACCGGGACCGCGCGGCCCAGCCGGCCGGACTCGCGGGCGGCCAGCACCTCGCGCAGCGGGCCCCAGCCCGGGGACTCGGTGTACTGGAGCCGGGAGCGGTCGGACAGCGCCGCGTCGGCGGCTACCGCGATGCGGTCGCGGGGCATGAGTTCGGCGTCCGGCAAACCTCCGGCCAAGCTGATGATGTCCGCGCGCGAGGTGAGCTTGAGCAGGTCACGAATCGCCGAGCTCTGCAGGCCGTCGAGACGCCGCGCGAGGGGCGGGAAGGTCGCGGACATGGAAACACCTCCGAAGGCGATGCCGGGGTATGCGAAATTCCACCATGTCACACGCCTACCAGGATATGAAATCCCATTCCCGAATCATGGGACGATAGGTCCACTTCGGCGCCGGTGGACCGGCCCCGGCTTCCACAAGACGCCCAGGTCCGGCTACTCGATCGACATGATCAGGTGTTTACCGTCACGCACCGTGGTCATGATGTGCTCGGTGTAGACATCGGTGGTGCCGTCCGCGTGATGCTCGGTGATGTCCACGTCGTAGGACTCCGGGGCGACCTCGACGATCTTCAGGCAGTAGGTGGTGCCCGGCTTGAGCAGATCGATGCCCTTGTGCTGGATGACGTCGGCCGGCTGGACCGTCGTGGCCTCCGGCACCACGAACGTACGCGCCTTCGCGCCGTTGCGGTCCACGTAGAAGGCGTGCTCGAAGCCGAGAATCGCGTCGACACCGCTGCCGGTGCCGCCCGCGCCGTTGCCGATGGTGAGCTTGCCGTCCTGCTTGGCCGGGCAGCTCAGCGCGGCGTCGGTCGCGGTAGGCGCGGCCGCGCCGGTAGTGGTGGCCCCGCCGGCCGCCGTGTCGTCCTTGCCGCGGGTGACCGCGAAGATCGCGGCGCCCGCCACCGCCAGCACCAGCACCGCCGCGCCCGCGATCAGGCCGATCCGGCGCCACGGCGGGCCCTCGGACTCCGGCTTGCGTTCCGGCACAGGGGTTTTCGGCGCCAGCGCCTTGGCGATCGGATCGTCTGCCCAGGACAGCGATTCCTCTTGGGCCGCAGCCGATTCCGATGGCGGCGCGGGCGGGAAGCCGCTGGGCGCGGAGCGCCACCAGGAATCCGCGGGCCCGTCCGGCTCGGCGGTCTCGTCGCCGCTCGCCGAATTCCGTTCGGCGGCCGACGGATCAGCGGCGCGGGGCGTCGCCGCGTCCGCGGCTGCCGATTGCGACCCGCCAGGCGGGATTCTCACCGTCTGCTCGACATCGGCGGTACTCGCGGGCTGCCCGGCGCCGTCCACGGCCGGATACTGGCCCGTGGACATGCCGGTGACGGGCGGGTACTGACCGGTGACCGGCTGCCACGCGTCAGGCGCGCGAAACTGCGGCGGCGCGCCCGCGGGCCGCCAGGACAGATCGGGACCCTGCGGAGCGGCCGCGGGACTCCAGCCCGGGGCGGCGGTGGGCGCGGGACCGAAGTCGTTCAGCGAGGGGCCGAAATCATTGAGCGACGGCCCGAAATCATTGAGCGAGGGCCCAAAGTCATTGAGCGAGGGCCCGAACCCGGAATCCGGCGGACCGGCCGATTCCGGCTGCTCGCCCTCGGATACCTGACGGTCGGCGGATTCGTCCTTGCCCGAAGCCATCACCCGTCCTTTCGCCACAGACGCGTGGGGCGGTCGCTCCCGACCGCCCCACGCGACAACGCTGCTCCCGCCGGCACCGTATCCGGTCCCTGACGGACCTGTCAGTACTGAACCGAACCGCCCACCTGCGCGGTCACCCCGGCGACGTCGACCGATTGCGACGGCCGATCACCCTCGGGGAGCTTACCAATCTGGGCCGCGGCCTCCAGGACGGTAGCGCCGCCCGGCAGCAGGCGGATGAAGTTCTCGGCATCGGCCTTGGCCGCATTGGCCGCGGCCGTGTCGAGCACGAACTCCATCTTCTGGTCGTTGTCGGGACCATTGCCCGCGAACGCGGTCACCTTGATCTGGTTGACCTTGGTGAAGTCCAGCGACATGCCGGCCTCACCGATGCCGCCCGGCGTGGTGTAGCCGATGGTGCCGACGTAACCGTCCAGGTTGCTGAAGTGGTGGGTGTTGGCGGCCCAGCCCGGCAGCACCGCGCCGCCGTCGAGGTTGACGCCGAGCTCGGTGTGCGGACCGGTCATCTCGACCACCGGCGCGGCCGGGGCGGTGTCCACCGCGGGCGACTGCCAGTGCGGCTGCTGCTGCGGGGTGACGGTCGGATCTCCGGTCATGGTGTCCACGGCCGGGTCCTGGTTCGGGGTGGTGACGGCCGGCTGCGCGTTCTGGTCGTTCGGCTTCACCGGCTGGGCGCCCTGCTGACCCGGCTGCTGGCCCGGCTGGGTCTGCTGGCCCGGCTGGTTCTGCTGCGGGGTGGTGACCGCGGGCTGGGCCTGGGTCGACTGACCCGGCACCGGCAGCGGCGCCACGCGCGGCACGGTCACACCCGGCTGCGAGGGCCGCAACGACTTGGGCTGCGCGGGCTGCGGGTCGGTGCCGGCCGGCTGCACGTTCGGATCGCTCTTGGGCGCGTTGGCGTCCGGCTTCGGAGTGGTGCCGTCCGGCTGGGTGGCGCCCTGCGGCTGACCCGAATCCGGCTTGGCCGCACCGTTGTCCGGTGCCGGGGTGTTGGGCGTGGTCGGGGTGGTGACGCCCGGCTGGCTCTGCTGCGGCTTGGTGGTGCCCGGCTGCACGTTCTCCGGCTTGGGCGCGGGCACGACCTGCGCCTTCGCGTCCGGGGCCGGCGATTCGGTGGGCGGCTGGGTGCCGTCGGGCTGCTGCTGATCCGCCGGGACCGCGCCCGGATCGGCGGGGGCGGCATTGGCGGGCGCGGACAGCAGCGACACCACCGCGGCCGCACCGGCCAGCGTCAGGGAGGTGCTCGCCTTGATCCGACTCGGCTTGCGGTGCTTCACGTTTCGCTCAATTCCTTCGTCCCTCGGCGGCACGATCGCTCCGGGCATCGATGAGCCTCGCATCGGAGGGGAATTGAGAACCCCCCGTTACGTAACGCTCGCGACCGCCCTGCCGATCGCTTCCGCCGCGAACTTAATCACAAGGGAGACAAGGCAGCAAGACGGGCCGGTAACAAAGGGGTCCGAAACGTGTTGCGGCTAGTCCAGATCGTCGTGCCGCATGAGCTGACGCGCGGCCTCGGTGACCGATCCGGTGAGCGACGGATACACCGAAAACGTCTGCGCCAGATCGTTCACCGTGAGGTTGTTCTGCACCGCCAGCGCGATCGGCAAGATCAATTCGGAGGCGATAGGGGCCACGACGACACCACCGATCACCACGCCGGTGGCGGGGCGGCAGAAGATCTTCACGAAACCCCGTCGCAGGCCCGACATCTTGGCGCGCGGGTTGGTGTTCAGGGGCAGCATGACCGTGCGGGCCGGGACCTCGCCATTGTCGATGGCGGTCTGCGAGACGCCGACGGTCGCGATCTCCGGGCGCGTGAACACGGCGGAGGCAACGGTCTTCAGGCGAATCGGCTGCACGCCCTCACCCAGCGCGTGGTACATGGCGATGCGGCCCTGCATGGCGGCCACCGAGGCCAGCGGCAGCAGGCCGGTGCAGTCGCCGGCCGCGTAGACACCGGGCGCGGTGGTCCGCGAAACCCGGTCCACCCGCAGGTATCCGCCCTTGTCCAGCTCGATCCCGAGCCGTTCCAGGCCCAGCCCGTTGGTGTTCGGAATGGAACCGACGGTCATCAGCGCGTGGGTGCCGCTGATATTGCGGCCGTCGGACAGCTTCACCACGATGCCCTCGGCGGTGCGCTCCACCGCGTCGGCGCGGGCGTGCTTGACCAGCTCCACACCGCGCTCGGCCAGCGCATCCTCCAGCACCAGGGCGGCGTCGGCGTCCTCGCCGGGCAGCACACGGTCGCGGCTCGAGACGAGTTTCACCTGCACGCCCATCTCGGTATAGGCGGAGACGAATTCGGCGCCGGTCACACCGGAACCGACGACCACCAGGGTCTCGGGCAGCTCCTTGAGGTCGTAGAGCTGACGCCAGTTCAGGATTCGCTCACCGTCCGGTTCCGCGCCGGGCAGCACGCGCGGGCTGGCGCCGGTGGCGATGAGCACCACCTCGGCCTCGATGACCCGCTCCTGACCGTCGGCAAGGGTGGCCTTGACCAGGTGGGTGGCCAGACCCGGGGCCTGGTCGATGAGTTCGCCGTAGCCGGACAGCACGGTCACGCCGGCGGTCTGCAGCTTGGCGCGGATATCGGAGGACTGGGCCTGCGCGAGCGCCTTGACACGGGAGTTCACCTCGGCCAGGCTCACCTGCGCCTGCGAGGGATGCACGGTGATGCCCAGGTCACGGGCGCGGCGCAGATCGGTGCGCACGCCGGTGGAGGCGATGAAGGTCTTGGACGGCACGCAATCCCACAGCACGCACGCGCCGCCGATGCCGTCACTGTCGATCAGCGTGACCGGCGCCCCGTGCTGTGCCGCCACCAGCGCCGCTTCATATCCGGCGGGGCCGCCACCGATGATCGCAATGCGGGTCATTGTTCCTCCGCTTTCAGGTCGGCCCCCGGGATCTCCGGTGCCGGTCTCTAACGTTATCCCCGCAGCTACCTACAGCTTTAACCGCGTCTCCGGACAATTTTCGCACTGTGGCGCATCCCATTCGGGGAGGCGGCGTGTCATGACGGGGGCGCGCGAACTCGCTGTCACCCCAGGCAGAACCGGCTCCGAGCGGGGCGGACGAGTCCTTTTGGCGACTCCTTGGCAATCGATCGGGCCCGCGCGAACCGCCTTGTGATCGGGATCGGGGATGGTCTTGCGGGTTTGTTCGATAGGCTTCTACCGTGCCGATTTACGCCGCCTACGGGTCCAACATGGATCCCGAGCAGATGCTCAAGCGCTGTCCGCACTCCCCTGTGTACGGAACCGGCTGGCTGGAAGGGTGGCGCCTCACCTTCGCCGGGGACGACATCGGCTGGGAGGGACCGCTGGCGACGGTGGTCGAAGAGGCCGGGCAACGGGTCTTCGTGGTGCTCTACGACGTTCCCAGTGAGGACGAGCTGAGCCTCGACCGCTGGGAGGGCTCGGACTTCGGCATCCACAAGAAGATCCGCCTGCGCGTCACCACGAACGCGGGGACCGGCAACGAGCCGGTGCTGGCCTGGCTCTACGTCCTGGATGCCTACGAGGGCGGGCTACCCTCGGCGCGCTACCTCGGCGTCATCGCCGATGCCGCCGAGAAGGCCGGTGCGCCAAACGATTACACACACGCGCTGCGCACCCGCAACAGCAAGAACGTCGGCCCCGGCACCTTCGGGCCGTAGCACGCGCGGCGCATCGGACGCGGTGCGACGGATCAGCGGGGCCGGGGCCGGAAGATTCGGCGCGGCGCCGCTGTTACGGGAACCGGAAACGATCTCCGAACCGTCGAAAGAGTGAAGCCGATGCCCGCCACCCCGGTGCCCGCCCCGATCGCCGAATTCCTGTCCCGCCCCAACCCGGCGATCTTCGCCTCGAATCGCCCGGACGGCCAGCCGGTTTCGGTCGCCACCTGGTATCTGTACGAGAACGGCCGAATCCTGGTGAACCTGGCCGACTTCCGCAAGCGCCTGGACTACCTGCGCGAGGATCCCCGCATCAGCCTCACCGTTCTCGACGGCGACAACTGGTATAGCCACGTCAGCATCCAGGGTCGCATCGTCTCCCTGGAGAACGACCCCGACTCCTCGGTCATCGACCGCATCGCCCAGCACTACATCGGCAGCGACTACGCCGTCCGCGACCAGAAGCGCGTCTCCGCCTGGATCGAGATCGACCGCTGGCACGCCTGGGGCGACATCGCCGGCAAGGTGAAGTAATTCCCGTCGGCAAGGCGAAGTAATTCCCCGAAACATGAAGCCGGGCCGCACTTTTCAGTGCGGCCCGGCTTCGTTGTCGTTGGTCAGCGGGCGTTCAGCACGATGTTGGTGAAGACCCGGACTCCGGCGGCGAGGGCGCGCTCGTCGAGGTCGAAGGTGGGCTGGTGCAGGTCGAGTTGCTCGCCCTGACCGGACCAGACGCCGAGGCGGGCCATGGCGCCGGGGACCTCCTCCAGATACCAGGAGAAGTCCTCGCCGCCCCCGGACTGCGGGGTGTCGGCGAGGGCGTCGGGGTCGAGACCGCGAATGGCGTCCTCGAACATGCGCACGGCCTGCTCGTCATTGACCACCGGCGGCACGCCGCGCTTGTAGTTGAGCTGGTAGCGGACGCCGGTGGGGGCCAGCAGGCCCTCGACGATCTCGCGGACCATGGGCTCGAGCAGCGACCAGGTGGCGTGATCGCCGGTGCGGACGGTGCCGGTGAGCATGCCGGTCTGCGGAATCGCGTTGGGCGCCTTGCCCGCCGACACCGCACCCCACACCATGACCGTGCTGGTCCGCGGGTCGATGCGGCGGGAGAGCAGGCCGGGCAGGCCGGTGATGACCGTGCCGATGGCATAGACCAGGTCGCTGGTCAGGTGCGGGCGGGAGGTGTGGCCGCCGGGCGAGTCCAGCACCAGCTCCACGGTGTCGGCGGCCGAGGTGATCGGACCGACCCGGATGCCGACCCGGCCCACCTCCAGCCGCGGGTCGCAGTGCAGCGCGAACATGCGCGAGACGTCCTCCATGGCGCCCGCGGCGACCATGTCGACGGCGCCGCCGGGCATGACCTCCTCGGCGTGCTGGAACACCAGCCGCACGCCGACCGGCAGGTCCTCGATCTCGGCCAGCGCCAGCGCGGTGCCGAGCAGGATCGCGGTGTGCGCGTCGTGCCCGCAGGCGTGCGAGACGCCCGGCACGGTGGAGGCGAACGGCAGCCCGGTGTACTCCTGCAGCGGCAGCGCGTCCATGTCGGCGCGCAGGCCGATACGCGGACCGCCGTCGGGGCCGATGTCACAGATCAGGCCGGTGCCGCTCGGTAGCTTGCGCGGCTCGAGCCCGGCCTTGACCAGCCATGACTCCACGAATTCGGTGGTACCGAACTCGGTCCGGGACAGCTCCGGGTTGGCGTGGATATGGCGACGCCACGTCGTGAGGTCGTCCATGTGCTCCGCGAGCCACGACTCCACTACCTCGTGCCCGGTCGCCGATTCCATCGCGGCGCCGGCCGGCGTCTGCGTGTTGTTCACGCACGACGCCGCCAGTGGTCCGTTGACGCGCGCCGCGGACCGGCCGGTTGTGCTCACCGAATGTCCTCCTGTCGCTGAAACTGCCGTTGTATGACTCGTTCCGACAACCTGTCCCTGTGCAATTTGTCGCCTGCGATGTGTATCGCGGTGCGAGCCAGTGCCGTTGCCCCGTCCAGGACGGCGCGATCGGCCGACGCGTTCACGGCGGCAGCCGCGAACGCGGGTTGGTGGGTCACCGCACCGCCTGCATCGATACCGATGACCGGGTGGATACCGGCGATGACATTGGTGACATTGCCCATATCGGTGCTGCCCAGCGGCCGTGCCGCCTCGAATTCCGGGGCGATCGGCTCGCGGCCGAGTGCGCTGATCTGCTCGCGATAGGCGCACAGTAGTGCGCTATCGGGAGTGAGCTCGGTGTATGTCGGCGCAAGCTTCCGGATTTCGTGTGTGCACCCGGTCGCCAGGGCACCTGCCTCGAAACATGCCGATGCTCGTTGCATCAGATCATCGAGGGTCGCAGAGTCGACCGCACGTAGGTAATACAGCAGTTCCGCGTGTCCGGGCACGATATTCGGGGCGACGCCGCCCGATCCGACTATACCGTGCAGTTGTTGGCCGGGCAGGAGATGTTGCCGTAGCAAACCTAGAGCAACTTGCGCGACGGTAACGGCATCGAGGGCATTTCGCCCGTACTGCGGCGCGGCGCTGGCATGCGATTCCCGGCCGTGGAAAACCACCGACAAATCGGCGAGGGCCAGCGAATGCGCACCGGCGATATCCTCCGGGCCCGGGTGCACCATCATGGCCATGGCGACGTCGTCGAAGACGCCGCGCTCGAGCATGAGCACCTTGCCGCCGCCCGATTCCTCGGCGGGCGTGCCCAGCACCTTCACCGTGATGCCGCAGGCGTCGGCGACCGCGGCCAGGCCCAGCGCCGCGCCGACCCCGGCGGCGGCGATGATGTTGTGGCCGCAGGCGTGGCCGATTTCGGGGAGGGCGTCATATTCGGCACAAATGCCGACTACCAGGTCTCCGCTGCCGTATTCGGCCGTGAATGCGGTCGGCAGTTCCGCCACGCCGGATTCGATGCGAAATCCGCGTTCCCGCAATGGCTCGATTGTCTTTGCGACGCTGCGGAATTCCTCGAAGGCCAGCTCGGGTTCCGCATGAATGTCGTGGGAGAGTGCGATCAGCTGCTCGCGGTACCCGGCGACGGCCGCGTCGGCCGCGGCGAGCAGGGCCGGATCCGCCGATGCCACGGCAGCATTCGAGAACGGCACGGACGAGTCGTGCCGACCGATCGGTACGCAGGATCTCCGGTCATCGCCGTTGCGCGATGGTGACATCCCAACAGTCTCGCACTGCCGCGCAACTCTGTCGCAGCAGGTAAGCCGGAAAATCTCCGGCAGAGTGCGGGACACGCAGAAATCATCGCGACATGCTCAGAGATCAGGGGTTCGAGGGCAAGCCCTCGAACCCCTGCAAAGCCGAAGGAACGGACCCTTACGGATTGAAGGCCAGGTTCTCCGGGGTCGTCTCCACGGCCAGCCCGGCCAGCGCCTGCTGGTGCAGCGCGCGCTTGATGACCGGCAGGTTCGGCTTGCGGTTGCCCTTGAGCATGTCGGCCCGCGCGACCGCGGTGGCGAGCAACACATCCGCATCCGCCTTGGCGTCCACGATGCCCGCGGCGAGGGCGTCATCGGCGCCGTAGCGGCGGCCGGTGGTCATGGCCTCCACCGCGACCTGGTTGACCAGGCGGTTGGTCAGCAGCGCGTTCATGGCGACGGTGAACGGCATGCCCAGGTGCACCTCGGGCAGGCACCAGAAGCCGCGGTCGGCGCGCATGACCCGGAAGTCGCAAGAGGTGGCGAGCATGGCGCCGGCGCCGAAGGCGTGGCCGTTCACCGCGGCGACCGTGGGCAGGCCGAAGGCCAGCAGACGGCTGTAGAGCGAGTGCACGCGGTCGAGGTACCAGCAGTTCTTGTCGAAGTTGCCGAACAGCCAGTCGGTGTCGAGGCCGTTGGAGAAGAACTTGCCGTCGGCGGTGACCACCAGGGCGGCCGGGCCCTCGGACACCTCGACCTCGTCGAGCAGCGCGTGGACCTCGGTGATCCAGTCGGGGTGGAAGCGGTTCTCGTTGTCGATGGCCTGTCCCTCGGTCCCGAGGTACAGCACGAACACATCCCCATCACGCTTCAAATACGGCATGCGTGCAGCGTAGCGGGGGCGGGGCAGATACCTACCGACGGGTATTTATGCCGACGCGACGACTGATTTCGCGAGGATCGGGGTAACTCATCGGGTACGCCCGAAATCGGGTCGGCACCCGACCGCCGGCACGCATGCACGACTGCCGGCGGCACCCGAGCCGGGCGCAGAAGTTGCGGGGAGGCGGTTCCGACAAAGGGAATGAAAACGGCAGGTCGCGGGCACACCCGGGGCATACGAGATCACCTGGTACTAGGGTGGGCGACATGCTAGCCGAGAAGGCCATGGGCGGGGTTTCCGAACTAGCCGCCGAAGCCATTGCGCAACGAACGGGAGTGCAGCAGCACCGGATTGCCGTGGTGCTGGGGTCCGGCTGGCAGGAAGCTGCCGCCGAGATCGGCGAACCGGCCGCCTCCATTCCGATGGCCGAGGTGCCGGGATTCGGATCGCCCACCGCCCAGGGGCATCAGGGCACCATTCATTCCGTCACGGTCGGTGACGCGCCGGTGCTGCTGCTCATGGGCCGCCAGCATCTCTACGAGGGCCACGCGCCCGGCCAGGTCGTGCACAATGTGCGCACCGCACTGGCCGCCGGCGCGCAGACCGTGCTGCTCACCAATGCCGCGGGCGGGATTCGGGACGGGCTGTCGGTCGGCGAGGCGGTGCTCATCTCCGACCACATCAATCTGACCGGGCGCACCCCCATCGAGGGCGCGAACTTCGTCGACCTGGTCGACGCCTGGGATCCCGAATTGCGGGCGCTGGCAAAGGAAATCGAGCCCGGCCTGACCGAGGGCGTATACGCGGGCCTGACCGGGCCGCAGTACGAGACCCCCGCCGAGATCCGCATGCTGCGCACCCTGGGCGCGGACCTGGTCGGCATGTCCACCGTGCTGGAGGCCATCGCCTGCCGCGAGGGCGGGGCCAAGGTGCTCGGCATCTCGCTGGTCACCAACCTGGCCGCCGGGGTCACCGGCGCGCACCTCTCGCACGCCGAGGTGCTGGCCGAAGGCCACGCCGCCGCACCGCGATTGGGCAAGCTGCTGCGCGGCGTGCTGGAACGCCTCTAGGCGCGCGGGGATGCTGCGCTTCGGAACCGCCGGGCTGCGCGGTCCGCTCCAGGACGGCCCGGACGGCATGAACGTGGACACCGTCTCGCGGGCCTCCGCCGGGATCGCCGCCTGGCTGCGCGACCGCTGCCTGGGCGGCGGACTGGTGCTCGTGGGCCGCGACGCCCGCCACGGCTCCGCCGAATTCGCCGCCGCGACAGCGGAAGTCTTTGCGGCGGCCGGTTTCTCGGTGCTGACACTCCCCCGCCCGCTGCCGACACCGGTGGTGGCCTTCGCGGTCCGCGAACTGAAAGCCGTTGCCGGAGTACAGATAACCGCCTCCCACAACCCCGCCACCGACAATGGCTACAAGGTCTACCTCGACGGCGGCTCCCAGCTCATCCCACCCGCCGACGCCGAGATCGAGCGCTGCATCGACGCCGTCACCGGGCACATCCCCCGCACCGATCCCGGACCGGCCGCCCCGGACCCGAGCATTCTCGGACTGCCCGCAGGCACTCCCGCCGAAGAGTTGGGCGAGGAGATCGTCCGCCGCTATCTGGCCCGAGTCACCCTGCTGCCCAGCCTGATCGGCGGCGAGGCCGCGACCCGGCGGCGCAGTGAGATTCGAATCGCGCTGACCGCCATGCACGGGGTCGGCGGGGAGTTGGCGGTGGCCGCGCTCCGGGGTGCGGGGTTCGGCGACGTGCTGGTGGTCACCGAGCAGTTCGCGCCGGACCCGGATTTTCCGACGGTGGCGTTTCCGAATCCCGAGGAGCCGGGCGCGGCGGATCTGCTGCTGGGGCTGGCCGATCGGCTGGACGCGGATATCGCCATCGCGCTCGATCCGGATGCGGATCGGTGCGCGCTCGGGGTGCGGGGACCGCACGGGTGGCGGATGCTGCGGGGCGACGAAACCGGGGTGCTGCTGGGCGATTTCGTGCTGCGGACGGCCGCGCCGGACTCCCTGGTGGCCACCACCATCGTGTCGTCGCGGCTGTTGAGCAAGCTGGCTCCGGCGCGCGGGGCGCGGTACGCGGAGACGCTGACCGGGTTCAAGTGGCTGGCCCGCGCTGGTGCGGGCCTGGTGTACGCGTACGAGGAGGCGATCGGCCACTGCGTGGACCCGGCCGCGGTGCGCGACAAGGACGGTATCTCCGCAGCGGTCGTCGCGGCGGATCTGGTGGCGCAGGTGAAGGCGGAAGGGCGGACGCTGTTCGACGTCCTCGACGACTTCGCGGTCGAATTCGGTGTGCACGCCGGGGATCAGGTGTCGTTGCGACTGCCGGATGTGAGCGAGGCGGCGGCCGTGGTGGCCCGGCTACGTGAGATCCCACCGGCCGAGATCGCCGGGGAAGCGGTGAGCTGCACCGATATGGCGCGGCTGCGCGGGCAGATGCGTACCGACGCACTGGTTTTCGAGGGCCAGACGCTACGCGTGGTGGTCCGGCCGTCGGGTACCGAGCCGAAGCTCAAGTGCTATCTGGAGACGTTCGTGCCCGTGGCCGATCGGGACGGGCTCGCAGAAGCCAAGGCCGCTGCGGCGCAGCGGCTCTCCGAGATCCGGATGTTCTGCGAGAAGCTCTGAGCCCGGAAGCGGTTCAGCGCGGACCGAATTGGCGGTCGCCGGCGTCGCCGAGACCCGGGACGATATAGGCGTCGGAGTTGAGGCCGCGGTCCACCGAGGCGGTGACCAGGCGCACGGGGTGACCCGACTTCTCCAGGGCGGCAATCCCTTCCGGTGCGGCGACCACGCACAGCACGGTGATGTCGCGAGCATTGCGGGTGGCCAGCAGGTCCAGGGTGTAGACCATGGAGCCGCCGGTGGCGAGCATGGGGTCGAGCACCATGACCGGGGTGCCGGACAGGTCGTCGGGTAGCGACTCCATGTACGGGGTCGGCTGATGCGTCTCCTCGTCGCGGGCCAGGCCGACGAACCCGATCCGGGCGTCCGGAATCAGGTTCTCCGCGGTCTCCACCATGCCCAGCCCCGCGCGCAGCACCGGAACGAGCAATGGCGGAGCATTCAGCCGCGTCCCCTCCGCGGCGGCCACCGGCGTGGCGATCGGGAATCGCTCCACCGGGGCGTCCCGCATGGCCTCATAGATCAGGATCCCGGTCAGGTCCCGGAGCGCGGCCCGGAATGTCGGATTGGTCGTCCGGGCATCTCGCATGGTGGTCAGCAAAGCGGCAGCGAGCGGATGGTCCACGACGAGTGTGCGCATACGAAAACCATAGGTCAGCACCGCCGTCCGCGATCCCCGCCCACCGGAATTCTTCCGCCCCGGGAACCGCCCGGCCCCGCCCCGCGTCCAACCCCGTGCAGCACACATCCATCCCGCGACCGGCATGAAGGGGGCATTCATGCACCGCCTCTCGATCCATCCCGACGGCCTCACCGCCTACACGACGACCACCACCGTCCTCGCCGCGGATCTCGCGGCCGCCGCCGCACATGCCGCCACCGCCGCCCCCGAACTACTCGTGCCCGCCTTCGGCCTCATCGGCACCGACTTCCTCAGCGCCTACGCCGCGGCGCACGGCACCCACGTGACCACACTCGACGAGGTCTCGACGGCCTTCGCCGCCACTAGCGCCACCACCGCCACCGCCGCGGCCGCCTACACCGGCCACGACAGCGCGTACGCCGCGATGCTGGGCGCCGCCGGCGCGGAGTCGAGCGCGTGACAGCCGCACCCGAGATCCGCTGGGCGACAAGGCAGCGCGGCGGGGTGGATCGAAAAAGGTTGCAGCGCGGGAGGACTCGGGCGGGAGTGGGCGGATGAGCGGCGAGCCGGCGGTCGGGGCGCTCGCGGGGCCGATCGTCGAGTTGCTGCGCAGCTTCGGATCCGGGTCCGGCGGGGCCGCCGAGGTGCTGCGGGAGACGTCGGCTGCGGTGGAGCAGGTTCGCGCCGAGAGTCAGGCGAGTGTCGACCGGATGTCCGACGCGTGGCGGGGGCGGGCCGGTGATGCGGCGGTGGACGAGGCGCTGCGGGTGCAGACCTCGGCCGCCATGGCGTCGGAGCGGGGACGAGCCATGGCGGCGATCGTGGAGCGGGCGGATGCGGAGGTCGCCGCCGGGCGGCGGGAGGTGGAGGTGATTCTCCGGTCGTTCACGGCGGAGGTCGAGGCGATGGGTGCCGCCGGGTTCACTGCGGGTGGGGTCGCGGCCCTGGTGGAGTCGGCGATCGATCACATCGGGCAGGCCATGCGGGTGGTCGAGCGGGTACGGGCCGAACTGGATTCGGAGACTGCGCTCATGGCGGAGTTGGCGCTACCTGTCCCGGCGCCCGGCCAGGTGACACCCGGGTCGTCCGGACCGGGCGATGCGGAGGTCGTACCGGCGGCGAGCGTGCCGATGGACAGTGTGGCGCCGCAGTTCGGGACGAGCCTCGCGGCCGCCGGGGGCGCGGTCGCGGCGGCCGGGGACACACTGCTCGGGTCCGGGCTCTCGCCGGGCGGCCCGCACACCAGCCCGGCGTCGGTGACGACGCCGAAGACGCCTGATCGCGGCCATGATTCGACGGTTACGCGGCCACAAGGGGGTGGGGTGCGGGTGACGCTGCCGGATGGGAGCACCGTCGAGGCGCCGAATCAGCAGGCGGCGGATGCGGTTCGGAATGCGTTGAGTGCGGTGGGGACGCCGTATATGTGGGGTGGGGAGACGCCCGGGGCAGGGATGGATTGCAGCGGTCTGACCCAGTGGGCCTATGCGCAGGCGGGTGTCTCGCTGCCGCGGCTGGCGCAGGAGCAGGGGTCCGGGCACCAGCGGGTCGGTCCAGGGGACTTGATGCCCGGAGATCTTGCGGTGTGGGACGGCCACGTCGCGATGGTGATCGGAAACGGGCAATTGGTGGAGGCGGGCGATCCGGTTCGGATCGGGCCGATCCGGACCGAGAACAGCGGGATGCGGTTCCTCGGTTTCTACCGGCCCACCGCCTAGGTACTACCGGCCCACAGCTGTGCCATTCGGGCCACGAACAGGCGTTTCGAAGGGAGACAGGATGACGCGACCACAGGTTCCGGCGGTGACCATCGCCGCGGCCACCAATCGATCCGGCACGGTGACGGTGCGCGCCACCGATCGGGGCATGCCGGTGGAGATCCGGTTCGAGCGCGCTGAATACCGGTACGGCGCAACTGCTCTCGCCGCCGAGATGCTGCGGCTCACCCAGCGCTCGGCGATCGTGGCCCGGGCGCGGCGGCGCGAACAGCTGGCCGCGGCCGGCGTCCCGGAGACGATGCTGGACCGGCTGGGCCTGCCCACCCGGCAGGCCGCGGTGGACGAGCTGGACCAGCTCGACGACACCGATACCGGACAGACCAGTTGGCTGCGGAACCGATGAGCGCCGAGATGGACGCCCTGGTCAAGGGCGTCAACGACAAGCTGGAAGCACTCGAGGCCACGCTGCACGAGCTGTCCGGGATACGTGGCCGCTGCACGTCCGAGGACGGTTCGGTGACCGCCGCGGTCGATGGCGACGGCGCACTGACCGGGCTGTGGCTGGCCGAGTCGGTGACCTCGCGCGCTCCCGCCGAGGTGTCGCGGCTGATCCTCTGGACGTGTCGGCAGGCGGCCGCCGAGGCGACCGCGCGGCGCTCCCGAATCATCGCCCGATTGAACGACTCGCTGTCCTGCGGAGACGCCTCCAGAAATGTTGGGGGGCGGCCCGGATAGTGCCTGACGCGGCGACTGGATAGGCTTCCGGTCATGGCTTCTGGAGACATCGTCCCGATCGCGCTCGGCCTGACCAAAGGCGATCTTGTCACCCTCTGGGCACCCCGCTGGCGAGACGGTGACGATGAGTGGCAGGCGTTCCTCGGTCACGAGGAAGACCTGTACGGATTCGAGTCCGTCGCGGAGCTGGCCGCGTTCATTCGCACCAACTCCGACAACGATCTGGTGGATCATCCGGCCTGGAAGATCATCGCCGGATTGTCGGCGGCCGAACTGGAGCCGGAGGAGCAGTACGTCTTCGATCTGGTCGGCGTGCCCGAGCTGGCCGCCGACGACCCCGACCCGGAGGTGGTCTCCGAGCTCGAGGAGACCCTCGAGATGGTCCGCAATATCGGCGACGTGTGCGAACTCGACACCGTCACCAAGTTCTTCGGCTCGCACCCGGTGCTGGGCGCACTGGCCGGCGGCGTCGGCGCCTTCGCCGGGCGCGAGGGCGAGGAACTGTGGGACCAGATCGGCGCGGCCATCGCCAAGGATTGGGAAGCGGTCATCGACGCCATCGACTCGGTGGTGACGATTCCGGAGGTGGACGCCGACGCGGTCTCGGTCGCCGAGGCGGAACTGCTTGCGGCGCAGGAGAACATCGTCGACGCCGAGGACGCGGCCGAGAGCGATGACGACGAGATCGAGGCCGTCGACCTGGACGAGGACGACGAAGACGAAGAGGACGAGGAGCTCTCGTTCTGGCACGAGGTCGGCATCGACCCGGTCAAGATCGTCACCTCCGACGGCACCGTCTTCACCCTGCGCTGTTACGTCGACGACGAGCCCATCTTCCTGGGCAAGGACGGCAACATCACGGTCTTCGGTTCCGAGCGCGCCCTGGCCCGCTACCTGGCCGACGACCACGACCACGACCTGGCCCGGGTGAGCACCTACGGCGAGGTGCAGACCGCCGCCGTGGACGGCTCCCTCGATGTCGAGGTCGACGAGGAGAACGTCTACGTCCTGCCCGGCCTGTCCGAGGATCTGGCGGCCGGCCCCAAGTCCGTGGACACCGACCAGCTCGACCTGGCCGTCGAATTGTTCACCGACGCAGCCGATTACGCCGAGGACGACTCCGTCGAATCGGCCCTGGCCGTGTCCACCCCGCTGGGCTGGTACGTCTCCTACCTGCTCAACCCCGACCCGACCCGGATGGCCCCGAATCCGCCGTTCGCGGCGGAAGCGGATGCCTGGAAGGTCCTGGAGTCGGCCTTCGAGGGACGCCTGCAGAAGGGCTGATCGGAGACACGATTCGGGCCGCACCTCCGGGTGCGGCCCGAATTGCTTTGCGGGACAACCTATCCCGGCAATACCGCGGTAACCCTATCCCAGCAACACCGCGTAGCCCGGCTTGATCACCTCGTCGATCAAGCGCAGGCGGTCCGGGAACGGGATGAAGGCCGACTTCATGGCATTGATGGTGAAGCGTTCCAGATCGCTCCAGCTGTAGCCGAAGGTCTCCGACAGCTTGAGCATCTCCTTGCTCATGGTCGTATCGCTCATCAACCGGTTGTCGGTATTGACCGTCACGCGGAAGCGCAGGCGGGCCAGCAGATCGAAAGGGTGCTTGTCGAGCGAGGGCACCGCGCCGGTCTGCACATTGGAGGACGGACACAGTTCGAGCGGGATTCGCATGTCCCGCACATAGTTCGCGACCACGCCGAGTCTGGGGCCGTCGGCCGAATCGGTGATGTCGTCGGTGATGCGCACACCGTGGCCGAGGCGCTCACAGCCGCAGAACGCGACGGCCTCGTGAATGGACGGCAGCCCGAAGGCCTCGCCCGCGTGAATCGTGAAGTGCGCCAGGTTGGCCCGCATGTAATCGAAGGCGTCCAGGTGTCGGCTGGGCGGATAGCCCGCCTCCGCGCCCGCGATGTCGAACCCACCGACGCCGCGGTCGCGCCAGCGCACGGTGAGCTCGGCTATCTCGCGGGAGCGGGCCGCGTGCCGCATGGCGGTGAGCAGGCAGACCACGGTGATCGGGGTGCCGGCGGCCGCTGCCAGGGCCTCGCCCTCGCGGAATCCGGCGATGGTGTGCTCGACCACCTCGTCGAGGGTGAGCCCGGCCTCGAGGTGCTGCTCGGGCGCGAACCGCACCTCGGCGTAGACGACGCCGTCGGCGGCGAGATCCTCGGCGCATTCGCGGGCCACCCGGCGCAGGCCCTCGGGGGTCTGCATGACGGCGACGGTGTGCGCGAAGGTCTCCAGATAGCGCTCGAGCGAGCCGCTGTCGGCCGCGTCCCGGAACCAGTCCGCCAGCGCGGCGGCATCGCCTGCCGGTAGCTGGTCATAGCCGCAGGCGCGAGCCAGCTCCAGCACGGTCGCGGGCCGCAGCCCGCCGTCGAGGTGATCGTGCAGGACCGCCTTCGGAGCCTGGCGGATCGAAGCGAGAGTGAGGGGCATCGGTCCAGTCATGTAGCAACGTTAGCCGCATTCCCGTGCCGCAGCAGGGCGGTTGACCGGACTCACCCCACAGTTCGGCATGTCGTTGCCGTCACGTTGCTGACCAGTACGAATCCTTCACCTATCGGGCACCGGCGAGCACCTAGCGGGAGCAGGCGACGCCGGTCCCGTCCGGATCGAGCAGCACCGAATACCCGGGCTGGCCCAGGTAGATCGGGCCCCCGCCCTGCGCCCACACCTGTTCACAGCTGGTGTAGACGGGCGACGGTTTGGCCTTCTTCTCGGTCGAGGGCGGCATGACATCGCCGCGCGAGAGCGAGTTCGGCTGATGGTCTCCGGAGGAATCGGATGGAATATTGTCCGCGGGCGAGGCCTGCGCGACCGGCGTCGGCGACCACGCGGCGGGCAGCACCGCGCCCAGCGGCGCGACGAGGCCGAACACGCCCAGCGCGGCCGCCGCCGCGGCCCGGCCTCGGAAATCGGTTCTGTGCTTCACAATCCCAGGCTAGGCCGGGTCAGACGGTGATGCGGCCCAGAATCAGCGGCTGCTGCTCCACCGCCTCGGTCTCGGAGATGGTGTACGCGCCCCGCAGGATCTCGAGCGCGACCGGGAACGCCTCCGGAGTATCGGTGTGCAGGGTCAGCAGCGGCTGCCCCGGAACAATGGAATCGCCTGGCTTGGCATGCATTTCGATACCCGCCCCGGCCTGCACCGGGTCGCCCTGCCGCGCCCGGCCCGCGCCCAGCCGCCACGCGGCCAGCCCGACATCGAGGGCGTCGAGGCGGGTCAACGTGCCCCCGGCGTCGGCGCGCAGGGTTTCGGTGTGGCGGGCCTGCGGTAGCGGCGCGTCCGGGTCGCCGCCCTGGGCGCGCACGATGGCTCGCCACTGGTCCATGGCCCGGCCGTCGGCGAGAGCGTCGGCCGGGTCGATGTCGGTGATCCCGGCCTGCGCCAGCATCTCCCGGGCCAGGGCGAGGGTGAGGTCGACGACATCGGCGGGGCCGCCGCCCGCCAGCACGTCCAGGGCTTCGCAGACCTCCAGGGCGTTTCCGGCGGTATGGCCGAGCGGGGTGTCCATGGCGGTGAGCAGCGCCACCGTCCGCACGCCCGCGTCGGTGCCGAGTTCGACCATGGCGGTAGCGAGTTCGCGCGCCTGGTCCAGCTGCTTCAGGAAGGCCCCGCACCCGACCTTCACGTCCAGCACCAGCGCCCCGGTGCCCTCGGCGATCTTCTTGCTCATGATGGAGCTGGCGATCAGAGGGATGGATTCCACGGTCCCGGTCACGTCACGCAGCGCGTAGAGCCGTTTGTCGGCGGGCGCGAGGTCGGCCCCGGCAGCGCACACCACGGCCCCGACGGCGGGATCCGACAGCAGTTTCCGCATGCGGTCCACCGGAATGTCGGCCTGCCAGCCGGGAATGGCCTCCAGCTTGTCGAGAGTGCCTCCGGTGTGGCCCAATCCGCGCCCGGACAACTGGGGCACGGCGGCCCCGCAGGCCGCGACCAGCGGCGACAGCGGCAGCGTGATCTTGTCCCCCACCCCGCCGGTGGAGTGCTTGTCGACGGTCGGGCGGCCCAGATCGGTGAAGTCCAGACGCTTCCCGGTGTCGATCATGGCCCGGGTCCAGCGCGCGGTCTCGCGCCGCGTCATGCCGCGCCACACGATGGCCATGGCCAGCGCCGACATCTGCTCGTCGGCCACCTCTCCGCGCGTGAACGCGTCCACCACCCAATCGATCTGCGCGTCGCTGAGTTCGCCGCCGTCACGCTTGGCCCGAATCACGTCCACCGCCGAGTGCACACTCACACCCTCCACCCTGGCACGCGCCCGGCCCGATGTGCACGGATTCCCGCGCGCGCCACGGCGATCAGCGGTTATAGCCCTCGAGCACCGACGGTCAGAGTTGTCCGGCGGCGAGGTCGCCGGGGCCGAAGGAGTCCGGCAGCAAGGTGTTCAGGGTGACGGGGCCGTCGTGGTGATCGACGAGCAACTCGCCGCCGCCGTGTTCGAGCAGGATCTGCCGGCAGCGTCCGCAGGGCATGAGCACGGCGCCTCGGGAGTCGCAGACCGAGACCGCCCGGAGGCGGCCTCCTCCAGTCGAAATCAAGTTACCGACCAGTACACATTCGGCGCAGAGGCCCAAACCGTATGAGATATTTTCCACATTGCAGCCGCTCACTACGCGATCATCGGCGGTGAGAGCCGCGGCCCCGACTGGGAATCGAGAGTAAGGGGCATAAGCCTCTTGCATGACTTCAAAAGCCTTGCCACGCAGGGTCTTCCAGTCAATATCCGACATTTCGGACCATCCTCCCATGGACGTGGCAGCACCCGCGTGATAGGCGTTCCGCCCGGTCGCAAAAATCAGGAAAGGCAAACCTAACTCACAACAATTTGGCCCAACGAGCGGCACGCCGAATTAGTTCCCCTTCACAGCTGGGTTTAGAGTTCACAACAGATCGGTTCAGGTACCCGAAGCGGGCCTGCAGCACTGCCACCGGACGTTTGATTCCGCTCGTGAGCAGGTGGTTTCGACAGTCCGAAGGCTCCGCGCCGGATTCTGACCGGGTCCATCAACGACGTTGGAGGCACCGCACTCTATGACCACGCTAGAAGCTCCGGCCAAGCCGAAGCGGACCCTGTACCGAGGCGACCCCGGCATGTGGTCCTGGGCTCTGCACCGCATCACCGGCGTGACGATCTTCTTCTTCCTGTTCGTCCACGTCCTCGATACCGCGTTGGTGCGAGTCAGCCCGGACACCTACGACCACACGATCGCGACCTACAAGAACCCGATCGTCGCGCTCATGGAGATGGCTCTCGTTGTCTGCGTGCTGTTCCACGCGTTCAACGGCATCCGCATCATCCTGGTCGACTTCTGGTCGCAGGGCCCGCGCTATCAGCGGCAGATGCTCTGGGTCGTGCTGGCGATCTGGATCGTCGTCGCCGGCGCCGGCGTCGGCCGCGAGTTCTTCTACCTGCTGACGAATTGAGAGCCGACATGACCGCACCCATTCTCGGCAAGTCCTACGACCGCCCCGCCTCCCTCGACGCTCCGCGCGCCCCCCGTCGCGTCGGCGGCAACAACTTCGAGAAGTACGCCTGGCTGTTCATGCGTGCCTCCGGCCTGCTGCTGGTCGTGCTGGTCATCGGCCACATGACGATCATGCTGATGCTCGACGGCGGTGTGCACCGCCTGAACTTCGCGTTCGTCGCCGGCCGCTGGGCCTCGCCGTTCTGGCAGATCTGGGACCTCACCATGCTGTGGCTGGCCCAGCTACACGGCGGCAACGGCCTGCGCACCGTCATCGACGACTACGCGCGCAAGGACTCCACCCGCTTCTGGCTGAAGACGCTGCTGGTCGTGTCCATGATCCTGGTCATGGTCACCGGCACCTACGTGATCTTCACCTTCGACCCCAACATCAGTTAAGGACAGGCCACCTCGAATGAGTGAATCCCGACCGATTCAGGAACACCGCTACGACGTCGTGATCGTCGGTGCCGGTGGCGCTGGAATGCGTGCGGCGATCGAGGCCGGTCCTCGGGTCCGCACCGCCGTGCTGACCAAGCTCTACCCGACCCGCTCCCACACCGGTGCGGCGCAGGGTGGCATGTGCGCCGCGCTCGCGAATGTCGAAGAGGACAACTGGGAGTGGCACACCTTCGACACCGTCAAGGGTGGTGACTACCTGGTCGACCAGGACGCCGCGGAGATCATGGCCAAGGAGGCCATCGACGCCGTGCTCGACCTGGAGAAGATGGGTCTGCCGTTCAACCGCACGCCCGAGGGCAAGATCGACCAGCGTCGCTTCGGCGGCCACACCCGTGACCACGGCAAGGCGCCGGTGCGCCGCGCGTGCTACGCCGCCGACCGCACGGGCCACATGATCCTGCAGACGCTCTACCAGAGCTGCGTCAAGCACGACGTGGAGTTCTTCAACGAGTTCTACGTCCTGGACCTGATTCTCACCGACACCGACCGTGGCCCCGTCGCCACCGGCGTGGTCGCCTACGAGCTGGCCACCGGTGAGCTGCACGTGTTCCACGCCAAGGCGATCATCTTCGCCACCGGTGGTTCGGGCCGCATGTACAAGACCACCTCCAATGCCCACACCCTCACCGGTGACGGCATGGCGATCGTGTTCCGCAAGGGACTTCCGCTGGAGGACATGGAGTTCCACCAGTTCCACCCGACAGGCCTCGCGGGCCTGGGCATCCTGATCTCGGAGGCCGTGCGTGGTGAGGGCGGCATCCTCCGCAATGCCTCCGGTGAGCGCTTCATGGAGCGCTATGCGCCGACCATCAAGGACCTGGCGCCGCGTGACATCGTCGCGCGCTCCATGGTGCTCGAGGTCCGCGAGGGCCGTGGCGCCGGCCCGAACAAGGACTACGTGCTCATCGACGTGACCCACCTCGGTGAGGACGTGCTCGAGGAGAAGCTCCCCGACATCACCGAGTTCGCCCGCACCTACCTGGGTGTGGACCCGGTCAAGGAGCCGGTGCCGGTCATGCCGACCTGTCACTACGTGATGGGTGGCATCCCGACCCGCATCCGCGGCGAGGTGCTGCGCAACAACACCGACATCGTTCCCGGCCTGTACGCCGCGGGCGAGTGCGCGTGTGTGTCCGTGCACGGCGCCAATCGTCTGGGCACCAACTCGCTGCTGGACATCAACGTGTTCGGCCGGCGCGCGGGCATCGCCGCCGCCGAGTACGCCCAGCGCGCGGAGTTCGTGGACATGCCGGAGAACCCGGCGCAGATGGTGCAGGACTGGCTGGCCGGTCTGCTCAGCGACCACGGCAACGAGCGCGTCGCCGACATCCGCACCGAGCTGCAGAACTCCATGGACGACAAGGCCGGTGTGTACCGCACCGAGGAGAGCCTCAAGTCCATGCTCGAGGAGATCCAGGTCTTCAAGGAGCGCTACTCGCGGATCACCGTGCAGGACAAGGGCCGTCGCTACAACAGCGATCTGCTCGAGGCCGTCGAGCTGGGCTTCCTGCTGGAGCTGGCCGAGGTGACCGTGGCGGGCGCGGTGAACCGCAAGGAGTCCCGCGGCGGCCACGCGCGCGAGGACTACCCGGACCGCGACGACGTCAACTTCATGCGGCACACCATGGCCTACAAGACCAGCCCGGAGCTCATCTCCGATATCCGCCTGGACTACAAGCCGGTGGTGCAGACCCGCTACGAGCCGATGGAGCGTAAGTACTGATGACTGCTGTCGCTGAAACGCCGCAGAAGCCGGCTCCGGTGCCGGACGGGTCGACCATGATCACGGTCAAGATCGCCCGCTTCAACCCGGAGGACGGGAAGGGCCAGCACTGGGACGAATTCAAGGTTCCGGTGCTGCCGACCGACCGGTTCCTGAACGTGCTGATCTACATCAAGTCCTACCTGGACGGCACGCTCACCTTCCGTCGTTCCTGCGCGCACGGCGTGTGTGGCTCGGATGCCATGCGGATCAACGGCGTCAACCGCCTGGCGTGCAAGATCCTCATGAAGGACATGCTGCCCAAGGGCGGCAAGGAGCTGACGGTCACCGTCGAGCCGATCCGCGGCCTGCCCGTGGAGAAGGACCTCGTGGTGGACATGGAGCCGTTCTTCGACGCCTTCAAGGCCGTCAAGCCGTACCTGATCACCCGTGGCAACGAGCCGACGTTCGAGCGCATCCAGTCCCAGCACGACCGCGCCCGCTTCGACGACACCACCAAGTGCATCCTGTGCGCCTGCTGCACCACCTCCTGCCCCGTGTACTGGAGCGACGGCAGCTACTTCGGCCCGGCCGCGATCGTGAACGCGCACCGCTTCATCTTCGACAGCCGTGACGAGGGCGCCCGCGAGCGCCTCGACATCCTCAACGATGTCGAGGGTGTGTGGCGCTGCCGCACCACCTTCAACTGCACCGACGCCTGCCCCCGTGGCATCGAGGTCACGAAGGCGATCCAGGAGGTCAAGCGCGCCCTCCTGTTCGCGCGGTGAGGATTACCCACTCCCGGGACCCTCAGGGGTGAACCCCTGAAACCCCAGAGTCCGGGGCGAAACTCGAAGGCCGCCCGCATCTTCGGATGCGGGCGGCCTTTCCTGTGAGACGAAGGACACGGGAACCGCGGCGGCGGGTCCGGGCGTTCCCACTTCGAAGGCATCAAGCCCGGTCGCGGCCGGGCGCGCACGTGGAGGAACGTCCTGTGATCTGCTTCTTCGACCCGGCTCACGGCCCGGCCGCCATGCAAGTGACGTGGCAGCCGCAGTGGGGGGTAGCCCGTACCGTCGAGGTCTGCCAATTCTGTGCGCAACGTATCCAGACCACGCAGCCGCCGTTCTATCAGCCGGTGCAGCAGGGTTATCCGCAGCCGGGGTATCCGCCGCAGCCGGGCTATCCGCCGCCCGGTTACCCCGCACAGCCGGGATATCCGCCGCAACCCGGGTATCCGCCCCAGCCGGGGTATGCCCCCCAGCCGGGGTATGCCCCGCAGCCGGGGTACGCTCCCCCACCGCCGCGCCAGGGCCACAGCACCGGCGCCATGATCGGGGCGGGTGCGGCCGGTCTGGTGGGCGGCATGCTGATCGGAGAGATGATGTCCGACGATGACGAGCGCGACGAAGAGCGCGCCTACGAACGCGGATTCGACGACGCCGGCCGTGGCGACTACAACGGCGACGACTACAACAACGACGACGGCTTCTTCTGATCCATCGGCCGCAGCCATCCGAAATATCGAGGCCGCCCACATCTTTCAGATGCGGGCGGCCTTGTTCTATTGCGGGCCATCGCCGTTCGCGTGCAGCGCCGCGCTGCCTACACCGTGGTCTGATCCTGGAAGCGCGCCAGCGATTCCCACGACCAGGTCAGGCTGCCATCGGCGAGATCGGCGAGAACGCCTTCCAGCCAGTGCGATTCGGCGGCGATGAGCGCCCGCTGGTATTCATCCTCGAGCATGGTGATGCGCGGCAGCCCGAACTGCCCGGCCTGCGCCATTCCCGCGTCGATCGCGTCCAGGTCGGCGCGCCGGGCGGCGGCCCTCTTCTCGAGTTCGGCGCGCGCGGCAGCGGGGGTGAGCAGCATCAGAAACGACAGTGCCGCAGGGAATTCCGGGAATTCGTTGCGCGGCGTGCTGACCATCTCGTTGATCCAGGCAATGCACGAGGTCCGGCCCGCGTCGGTGATCTCGTAGACGGTGCGCTCCGGGTACTGCTGATCGCGCCCCGTCTCGCGCACGGCCACCAGGCCGGCCTCCTGCAGGCGCGCGATCGTCTTGTAGAGCTGCGCGCGCTGCCCCACGTTCACGACCTTGTCCTTGCCCCACTCCTTGATGCGACGCTGGATGGCGTACGGGTGCATCGGCTCCAGGTGCAGGATGCCGAGCACCGCCATGGCCAGGGGCGACCGCTTGAACTGCGTGGCCTGGGTCGATGCTGTCATGCCGTCCATCTTACTAGGTGCCCAAAAACTAGTCTCAAGGAACTAGTTGCAATATAACTAGTTCATGTGCCACTATTGAGGAGCAGGCGAACCCGACCAGCACCACCACCTCCGAAAGGACAGGGCCATGAACGCCATCGACACCACCAACACCGGCGCCGACACCGTCAAGATCCACACCGACCACGCCACCACCAAGCGCCTGGGCGACTGGACCCACTCCTCCTCGTTCGAGGTGAAGGCCCGCTACGGCTGCGTCGTCATCGACCTGCGCTCGCCCTGGATCGAGGGCGAGCAGGAGATCGTGGTGCACGCCGACCTCGACCACGCCATGGTCAAGCTGCTGGTGCCCGAGGACGCGGTCATCGACCAGACCGAGCTGGCCTGGACCGGTCGCGGCCAGGTCAAGGACATGGCCCGCCCGCAGGACGCCGCCGGCCGCGTCATCCGGCTCACCGGTTCCAGCACCAAGAGCGAGTTCCGCATCCACCGCGGCGGCATCGCGGTGCTGTCGGCCCTGTTCAGCCGGGAGTTCTTCGAGGACGCCAAGCAGGCGCACCGCGAGGGCCGCACCCCGACCCTGCTCGACCCGGCCAACGCCCCGCGCTGATCACCGCCTCCCGCCGGGCCCGGCTGCAAACGGGTCCGCCGGGAGACCGGCCGAGCCGCCGCGTCGATACGGGTACGAATGCCTACCTGACAGCGGCTCGCCGCTCGTCGTTCACCGACGCCGAGGCCGCTCAGCTGGTCAATCTGACCAGCTGAGCGGCCTTTCATTGTCTAGATCACATACCGGTGCTTGCATCGAAGTATGTTCACCGAGGCTCAGCTGTACTCGCCGGTCACAAAGGGGACCGACGGCGATGTGACAGTGCACTTGAGCGACGAGCATCCGGGTGTGCACGACCCCGTGTACCGGGCCCGCCGCAATGCGATCGCCGCCATGGCGCTGGAGTACCGGCCCGGGGCACAGGTGCCGCGCATCGACTACACCGCGGAGGAGCAGCAGGTCTGGCGGATCATCTCCGCCGAACTGGCGCGTAAGCGGGAACGCTACGCGTGCGCGGAGGTGATCGCGGCCGCCGAGCACCTCGGGCTGCCCTCGGACCATATTCCGCAACTCGACGAGGTGACCGCGAAGCTGTTGCCGCTCACCGGATTCCGGTACGCGCCCGCCGCCGGACTGGTACCGCTGCGGGAGTTCTTCGGCTCGTTCGCCGACCGCATCTTCCACTCCACCCAGTACATTCGCCACCACTCCGCGCCGCTCTACACGCCGGAGCCGGACGCCGTGCACGAAATCCTCGGGCACGCCAATCAATTGGCCAGCCCGCGCTTCGCGGCCGTGTACGAGACGGTCGGCGCGGCGGTGGCCCGGCTGGAGACCGAGCGGGCGCTGAAGTTCCTGGCCGACGTGTTCTGGTTCTCGATGGAATTCGGGGTGCTGCGCGAGTACGGCGAAGTGCGTTGCTACGGTGCGGGGTTGCTGTCCTCGTTCGGGGAGATCGAGGAGTTCCACCAGGCCGAGCTGCGGCCGCTGGACATTCACGCCATGGGGACCATCGCCTACGACATCACCCACTACCAGCCGATTCTGTACTGCGCCGAATCCGTCGGCGAGATCGAGGATGTGGTCGGCGGGTTCTTCGAGACCATGACCGATGAGACGGTGGAGCGGCTCACGGCAGTGAAACCGGCCTAGAGCGGCATACCCGCCTCGAGGAAGTCGATGACGCGCATGATCTGCTCCGGGGTGAACGGCGCGTCGCCGATGAACGCGATCATCGCTCCACTGAGCGCACCGGCGAAGGCCCGCACCTCGAAATCATTTGCGGCACGGCCGGTTCGCCGCGCGATGATCTCGGCGATCAGTTCGATGCTGCGCTCGAACTCCCGGGCCACCGCTCCCCGGAGCTCCGGAATCGAGTAGAGCAATTCCACCCGCTGCTGCTCGAAGGCCAATTCCTCGGGCGACAGGGACGCGAAGGAATCGAGGGTGGCCTGCTTGAACGCGGCCAGCATGGACAGTTCCTTCGGCTGCTTCTCGATGGACGCGATCATGATCGGGTCCAGATCGTCGGCCAGCGCCACCTGCTCCTTGGAGGGGAAGTACCGGAAGAAGGTGCTGGGCGAGATGTCGGCGGCCGCGGCGATCTGCTCGACCGTGGTCTCGTTGTAGCCCTGCTCGCGAAACAGGCGGAAGGCCTCGGTGCGAATGGTGCGGCGGGTACGTTCCTTCTTGCGTTCACGCAGGCCACCCCCGGCCGCGGTCTTCACCGGGGCCGGAGGCGTCGCGGAGGCAGTCTCAGCCGACATGGACCGATTGTCCCGCATCGAGATCTTCGGTCACGACCGGATCCTTGCGGCGGATCACGAAAGCGGCCAGCACCGCGGCGACCGCGCAGATGGCGGTGCACACCCACAGCATGGCGCTCATGCCGTCGACGAAGGCGCTCTGCACGTGGGCCAGCAGGGCCGGGTCGCCGAGCTTGCGGGCCACGCCGACCCCGGCGTTCACGCCGTCGGAGATGGGTGCGCGGTCGAGATCGCCCAGGCCGGAGCGGTACTGGGTGGACAGCACGGTGCCGAGGATGGCGACGCCGACGGTGCCGCCCGCCTGCCGCAGCGCCTGCAGCAGCGCGGATCCGGAACCGGCCCGCTCGGGGGTGAGGTCATCGGTGGCCGCGCCCATGGCCGCGGGCATCACGAATCCCATCCCGAGGCCGAGCAGCACCAGCGCGGCGGCCGCGAAGCCGTATCCGCTGTCCACGGTGATGAGCGCGCCCATGCCGAGACCGGCTGCGAGCAAGGCGAATCCGGCCACCAGCACGGTGCGGACTCCGACCTTCGGCAGCAGCTTGTCCACCACCCGGGAGCCGGCGGCCAGGCCCGCGATGAGCGGCAGCAGGCGCAGGCCGCTGCCGAGCGTGTCGGCTCCCAGCACCGCCTGGAAGTACTGCGGCATGGTGAAGAACAGGCCGAACATCGCGAAGTTCACCAGCACCATGAACACTGTGCCCCAACGGAATCCGGGCTCACCGAAGAGCCCGAGGTCGACCAGCGGGTGCGCGGTGCGACGCTGCCACAGCAGGAATGCTCCGCCCAGGACGACGCCCGCGGTGATGGCGGTCCAGGCCAGGGCGTCGCCCCAGCCCTCCTGACCGCAGCGGATGAAACCGTAGGTGATGCCGAGCATTCCGGCCGCGGACAGCAGAGCGCCGGGCAGATCGATGCGGAAAGTGCTCTCGCTCTTGGATTCCGGGACCAGCAGGCCGACGGCGGTCGCGCCGACGATCACCAGCGGCACATTGAGC
The DNA here is from genome assembly GCF_042754165.1 of Nocardia sp. NPDC059229. NCBI lineage: Bacteria > Bacillati > Actinomycetota > Actinomycetes > Mycobacteriales > Nocardiaceae > Nocardia > Nocardia sp. NPDC059229. Next base: position 408,893 of record NZ_JBHZAK010000003.1, on the reverse strand, counting down.
AGGAAGGCCGAGCCCCACCAGTAGTGCTGCAGCAGCCAGCCGCCCACGATCGGGCCCAGGGGCAGGCCGATGGCGGTCGAGGTGATCCAGATGGTGATGGCCCGCTGCCGTTCGCGCTGCTCGGGGAAGAGGGTGGGCAGCACCGCCATGGACAGCGGCATCATGATCGCCGCGGCCAGGCCGAGGACCACGCGGCCGGCGACGAGCTGGCCGGAGGACGTGGCGAAGGCGCACGCCACCGAGGCCACGCCGAACAGCAGCAGCGCGGCGAGCAGGAACTTCTTGCGCCCGTATCGGTCGCCGAGGGCTCCCGCCGGGAGCATGAAGGCGGCCAGGGCCAGGGTGTAGGCGCTGCTGAACCACTGCAGCGCGGAGGTATCGGCGTGCAGGTCGACCGCGAGGGTGGGCAGGGCGACGGTGAGCACCGTGACGTCGAGGCCGATGGTCAGCATGGCGACCGCCAGGGCTCCCAGCGCCAGCCAGCGGCGCGCTCCCTGAGCTTTCATGACAGTTCCAATCATTTGGGATCTTCTCGATAATGAGAGAGTCTCTCATTTCGGAGAGACTGTCAATTCTTGTCGTGTCATGGGTCGGGGCGGGCCGGGATGGGGCGAATCACCATTCCGCTGTCTGGTACCGGAGTCCCAAATGCTTGTCGCGACATGAAGTCCCCGTGCTGTTACCGTCATGCGGTCCGTTTCTGAGATCTATGACCCCCCAACGGGTCTGGACACGTGAGGCACGAAATGACCGACCAAGCAACCGAATCCGTCGAGACCCCGCTGCACCTGCAGGGCCGTGACGCCGTCATCGCCGCTGCGGCGCCGGAGGATTGGCGTGAAGGCGCGCCCGACTACCACCTGAGCAAGGAAGTCATTCCGGTCGAGCGCACCACCCAGCACGCGCCGGATTCGCTGGAGCACATCGTCGAAGAGCTGGTGAAGGTCTTCGAGATGGAGGTCTCGCACAAGAAGGACCCGGCCACCTGGGTCTCGCTGGTGGCCGAGCACTACCGCGGCCGCGTCAACGGCGGAAACTGGCAGGACGCAGACGAATTCGCGAGCATCGGGTCCTACAACATCCTGATCGGCGAGAACCCCTTCTACGACGCCGCGGGCGAGACCTTCGAGACCTCGCACAAGATCTTCCACACCGCGTTCCCGGGCGGCTTCTTCTGGGAGGTGCTCGAGGTGCTGTCCGGCCCGCCGACCGTCACCTTCAAGTGGCGCCACTGGGGTCGCTACGAGGGCGAGTACAAGGGCCACCAGCCCACCGGCGAGCTCATCGAGATGACCGGCGTCACCATCGCCAAGGTCTCCGAGGACCTGCGCATCCTCGAACTCGAGCACTTCTACGACAACAACAAGCTGCTCGGCCCCCTGGCCCACGGCTGCCCGGTCACCCACACCGCCAACTAGCCGCTCCCCCAGGCCGACACGGTCACGACCGTGCCGCGGCACACGCGCGCCGGGGTGACCGGTCGGCTATAGAGTCGGGCGCGATGAGTATCCGCAGGTATTCGCGCCGAACCGTGCACCCGGCCGCTGGTCGGCGGCGCGCCCCCCTTGTCACCGTCGCGGCCCTGGCGGCCGGTCTCACCGTGTTCGCCGGGGTCGCCTTCGGGCCGCTACCGGGTGCGGCGCAGGCCCAACCGTCCGCTACGACAACGCCGTTCACCACGCCCAATACCGACGGCTGCCCGAACAAGACGGCTCCGCCGCCGCCCATCGACACCTCCGAGGCGCCCGAGCCGGGGCAGACGGCGCCGGCGGCGCTGCCGATTCCGAATCCGCCGATCGGGGGCAAGCAGCTCGGCGGGTGCGGCGTCATCCTGCCGTCGGGGGCGGGGCCGCTGCCGGAGGGGATCTCGGCCACCGCCTGGGAGGTGGCGGATCTGGATACCGGGCGGGTCATCGCGGCCAAGGATCCGCACGGGCGCTACCGGCCCGCCTCCACCATCAAGGTGCTGCTGGCGGCGGTGGCGATCCCGGCGCTGGACCTGGACAAGACGGTGATCGGCACCCAGGACGACGCGAATGCCGACGGCACCCGGGTCGGCATCGGACCGGGTGGGCGCTACACCAACAAGCAGCTGTTCCAGGCGCTGATCATGGCGTCGGGCAATGATGCGGCGCATGCCATCTCGACCCAGCTGGGCGGGGACGACGCCACCGTCGCCAAGATGAACACGCTCGCGAAACAGTTGCAGGCGTTGGACACCCGGACCGCCACGCCCTCGGGTCTGGACGGGCCGGGCATGAGCATCTCGGCCTACGACCTGGCGCTGCTGTTCCGGCACGCGATGACGCTGCCGCTGTTCGCGGAGCTGATCCACACCGAGCAGGTGGACTTCCCCGGCTACCCGGCCGACCCGAAAAACCCTGACGACAAGGATCATCCGGGCTTCCCGATCGGCAATGACAACCATCTGCTCTTCGAGTACGACGGCGCGATCGGCGGCAAGACCGGCTACACCGACGACGCCCGGCAGACCTTCGTCGCGGCCGCGCAGCGCAATGGCCACCGCTATGTGGTGACGCTGCTCAAGGCGGACGTGCGGCCCTTCCGGCCGTGGGAGCAGGCGGCCAAACTGCTCGACTACGCCTTCGCGCTGCCGGCCGGCGCGACCGTGGGCAGCATGCCCGACGGCAGCTCCGGCGGCGCGAATCCCTCGGTGGCACTGGCGAGTCCGCCCGCCCGGACCGATGCCGAGCCCGCCCCGGCCGCGGATTCCGGTTCCAGCTCCGACCACCACGATCTGCGGATCGCCCTGATGGCCGTCGGCGTGATCCTGGTCCTGGTGCTGCTGTTGAGCGCGCGCCGGATGAGCCGGCGCCGCTGAGCGGTCAGCGGCGGCGCAGCATCGAAAGCAGCGTCGCCGCAAGGGCTCCCGCGCCGAACCAGGCCGCACCCGCTCCGGCGGAGAGTCCGCCCGCGGTCGTCCGGGGCCGGATGATCGCCGGGGCGGGCGGCGGGATCTCCGCGGGCACCTCGTTGTCCGCGGCCGTGGCGGCCCAGGCGGTGGCGAAGAGGATGATCCGCGCGGTGAAGTAGCTGAAGACCATCAGGCCGATGATCGGCCCGAAGACCACCCCGGCCGGGCCGTTGACCACCGATCGCAGAATGACCGAGGCCAGCTGCTTGAACGCCTCGAAGATTACCGCCGCGATCATGGCCGCGCGGGCGGCACTGCGGAAGGTGACCGGATGCAGCGGGAGGCGCGCGATGATCCAGACGAACACGGCCCAGTTGGCCACCACCGCCAGCAGCAGCGACGCCACGGTGAGCAGGACCTTCGCCCAGGCCGACTCGTGCACGTGCAGGCGGTTGAGCAGGTGGGTGATCAGGCCGCCGGAGGCCAGCACGGACAGGCCGAGGGAGACGAGGATGGCGAGGAACAGCCCGATCAGCGCCAGCAGGTCGGAGACCTTGGCGAGGAACCAGTTTCGCTTCTTACTGGGCTGATCCCACTGCTCGCTGAGCGCTGCCCGCAGGTTGCCGATCCAGCCCAGTCCGGCGTAGGCGCCGGTCACCAGACCGATGGAGCCCACGCCCGTCCGCGACTCCACGGCCCGGTGGATCAGGTCGTTGATCTGGCTGCCCGCGTCGCCCGGAATGTTCTCGACGATCTTGTTCTGAATATCGGTGAGCCACTGCGGATTCCGCGACAGCACGAAGCCGGCCACCGCGAAACCCACCATCACCAGCGGAAACAGCGACAGCACCGTGAAGTAGGTGATGCCCGCGGCGTAGTAGTCGCCGCGCTGACGCTGATAGCGCTCGCCCGCGCGGACCAGGTGATCCAGCCAGGGACGACGCTGGATCTGCCGCGCGATCCACGCCTTCACGTTCCCGAACACACCGCCACCTCCGCACACCCGGACGCGCGGCGGCCGGTTCAGCGGGCCAGGAAGCCCACCCGGTCGTACACCTGCGCGAGAGTCTTGCCGGCGACCTCCCGCGCCCGCTCGGCCCCCGCGGCGAGGATGCGGTCGAGTTCACCCTGGTCGGACATGTATTCTTGCACCTTCGCGCGCAGCGGCGTCACGAACTCGATGAGCGCGTCGGCGGTGTCCGATTTCAGGTCGCCGTAGCCCTTGCCGGCGTAGTCCTGCTCGAGCGTGACGATCGGAGTGTCGGTCAGCGAGCTGAGGATGACCAGCAGATTGCTCACGCCCGCCTTGGTCTCCGGGTCGTAGCGGATCTCACGCTCGGTGTCGGTGACCGCGGAGCGGATCTTCTTCGCCGAGACCTTGGGATCGTCGAGCAGGTTGAGCAGGCCCGCGTCGCTGTTGGCCGACTTGCTCATCTTGGCGGTCGGGTCCTGCAGGTCGTAGATCTTGGCGGTGCCGGTCACGATGTGCGGCTCGGGCACCACGAAGGTCTTCTTGTAGCGAGTGTTGAAGCGCTGCGCCAGGTTTCGGGTCAGCTCCAGGTGCTGGCGCTGGTCTTCCCCGACCGGCACCAGCTGGGCGCGGTAGAGCAGGATGTCGGCGGCCATCAGCACCGGGTAGGTGAACAGACCGACGGTGGCATTGTCCGCGCCCTGCTTGACCGACTTGTCCTTGAACTGGGTCATCCGGCTCGCCTCGCCGAACCCCGTGATGCAGTTCAGCACCCACGCCAGCTCGGCGTGCTCGGGCACCTGGGACTGCACGAACAGCGTGGACTTCTTGGGGTCCAGCCCCAGGGCCAGCAGCTGCGCGGCCGAGATCTTGACCCGCGTACGCAGCTGCTTCGGGTCCTGCGGCACCGTGATGGCGTGCAGGTCCGGAATGAAATAGAAAGCGTCGTAGTCGTCCTGCAACCGCACCCAATACTGCAGCGCGCCAAGGTAGTTGCCGAGGTGGAAGGAATCGCTGGTGGGCTGGATTCCGGACAGGACCCGCTGCTTACGCTCAGCGGCGGCTTCAGGGCTCGACATGGCTCGAGCTTAATTTGCCCCTCCGCTTCGCTCCGGGGCGGGGTCGTCCGCCAAAGCAGCCGGTCATGCGCCGATTCGGTCCGACAAGGGGCGCGGATCGACCCCCGGCATGCTGGGCCGCCCGGAGCCGATCAGGCGCTGTTCGCGGCGGGTGGCCAGCTTGTAGAGGGGGTAGCTGGGGCCGGTCATCGGGGCGGTCAGAGGGTTGCCGACCAGAGGTGGGGAGAGGTGGGCGGTGCGGACGGCTCGGGCCAGGCTGCGGAAGGCGACTTGTTCGCGCAGGCCCCAGTCGAGGTCGTACATGTCGCGGACGCGCTTGGGGAGGCTGCCCTGGACCAGGAGGGAGAAGCCGGTGAGGGCCTGCTGGATGGGGGCCGGCAGGGGGTGGGCGACGCGCTGGCCCATGAGGTAGGAGCCGACCAGTTTGGCCTCCTCGGTGAGGTGGGGCTCGTCTGAGGCCAGGTAGCCGTCGAAGTAGTCGCGGAATTCGCGGTAGGTGTAGGGGGCGGCGCTGCGGGGCATGCCGAACAGTTCGCCCCAGCGCACGTAGTCCTGGTACAGCCCTTCCCGTTCGGTCGGGGTGAGGCGGCGGACCAGCAGATCGTGCATGACCTCGGCGGAATCGAAGGTGAAGGCCATGGTCATGAACATCAGATGCGGGTCGGCCGCGGAGTAGTGGGTGCCGGCCGGGTTGGCAGCGCCCGCGTCCTCCGGCAGCATGCCGTCGACCGGGGCGTGCCGTTTACGGGTGAAAGCCCGTGCGCGATCGGCCTCTTCGCGGGTGCCCAGGGAGACGGCCTCGAACAGGCGGCCGGTGAGGGCGAGCCGGGTGTAGGGCGTGGTCCGATGCTGGGTGTTCTCGGCGGTTCCGACATAGAGCAGCGGGTGCACCGCGCCGATCACCAGCGCCCGCTGGCCGTAGGTGAGTCCGACCGCGCGCTTGCGCATGACCCTGCGGATCATCGAGTCGTCGGAGAAGTAGCCGCTCTGAGCCGCGCGTGCAGGCATCGTTGCCTCCCGGTGGGTGTGATGCGGGCCATCACATCTGGCAATAGAGTCCCCCAGATTCCAGATTCCGGCAAGACCTTCTGCCAGAATCGCGGCCGTGCCAGAATCGGTTCGTGACCGGGCAACGGACCTACGGCGGCATCTCCGCGGACGAACGCCGCACCCAGCGCCGCACCGCCCTGCTCGACGCCGCCCTCGACATCCTCGGCACCCAGGGCATCGACAAGCTCACCGTCTCCGCCCTCTGCACCGGCGCGGGACTCAACGAGCGCTACTACTACGAGAACTTCGACAACCGCGACGCCGTGCTGTCGGCACTGTTCGACACCATCGCCGAGGAGCTGGCCGGCGCCCTGCTCGCCGCACTGCACACCGCCCCCGACGACCCGCGCGCCAAGGCGCACGCCGCCATCACCGCGGGCATCCACGTCCTCACCGACGATCCGCGCAAGGCCCGGGTGGCCCTGGTGGTCAGCTCCGCCACCCCCGAATTACGCACCCGCACAACGCACACCATCAAGGCGTTCGCGAATATCGTGGCGGCCGAGGGCATCGACTTCTACGGCCTCACCGAGGGCGACCCCCTGCCCGTGATCGGTTTCCGCGCCACCTACCTGGTCGGCGGCCTGGTCCAGACCCTCACGGCCTGGCTCCAGGGCGACCTCCCCATGACCCGCGACGAGCTCATCGACGCCACCACCGACGTTTTCGTGCTGCTGGGCGAGGATCTGGCTCGGCAGATCCGTCGCTGAGCCGCGCGCTCTCCCAGCCGCCGGAATCGTAGCCCCGCAGGGGAATCCGAGTCAGCGCACGATGGCGATCACGGCGGATGCGCCCGGGTCGTCCTCGGTGGATTCGACGTAGCAGTGGGCATCGCCGGCGGCGAAGGACACCTGCGATCCGGCCTTGTCCGGAATCGATTGCGTCCAGCGGACGGCGCTGGTGTGCGCGTCGATCGCACGGAGGGTGCGGTCGGCCAGCAGGTAGAAGGCCCCTGCGCTCGGGTATCCGCCGACATCGGCCGCGGCACCCTGATCGGCGATGCAGATACTCCACAGCTTGGCCGCCTCGCCGCCGGGAGTCATGGCATGCAGCCTCTCGCCGTCACACAGGTAGTAGGCGTCGCCGGAACCGAAGACGACGCCGGCCGTGTAGGGCAGGGCGGGCGTGGTCCACAGCGCCGCACCGGTTTTCGGATCCAGGCCGGAGACGATGTGGGCGCCGTCGGTCGCCAGTACGGCACCCTGGACCAGGCCGGTGGCGATGGTACTGGCCGAGACCGCCGAGTCGCCCGCGCGGGACCAGGCGGTCGCACCGGTCCCGAGGTCGAGGGCGACGAGATCGCCGCCCGTGCCGGGACTCTGGTTGTAGAGGAGTGAACCGCTGTCGGGCACCGACAGCGCCTCGGCGTCGCAGGGCACCCGCCAGCGGACGGCCTTGCTCTTCATGTCCACGGCCCACGCCTCGCGCCCGCCCTTGTCGCGATCGGAGGCGATCAGATAGAGCACCCCGTCCCGCACACCGAAGACTCCGCCGAGCACGACCCCCTCGGGTGCGTCGAAGGACCAATTCCGTTTCCCCGACGCCAGATCCACGGCCACGGCCCGATCCCCGGCGTCATCGGGTTCGGCCCCGCAGACCACGAGGGCGTTGCTCCAGACGCAGGAATGACGGCCGATCCCCGGTGTCGTGATCGGGAACCGCCACAACTCGCGTCCGCTCCGGGCCTCGAGCCCCGTGAGCACGGCGGCGTTTTCCACCACTACCGTGCCCGCGCCGTACCGCAGTCCCCGCACCTCGCCGTCGACCTGGTATTCCCAGGCGATGCTCCCGGACGCCGCGGTCCCCGCCACCCGCCGCGGCGCGGCGCACGCGGCCGTCACCCCGGCGAAGGCGAGAATCGCCCCGTCCCGCAACACTTTTCGACGACTGATCACAACCGGACCCCACTCGCTCGACACACTGTCAGCGACTATAGGGGGAACCGCCCTCGCCCGAATACAAAACCGCCCGGCCTTTTCCAATGGATCGGGTCCACGGGATCGGGCCGGGCGGTCAGCGCATCCGGGCTAGCTCGCGGCGCCGGTCTTCGGGTCGAGCTGCAGGGCCGGCTGCGCGGCGGCCTTGAAGTCGAACATGGCGTCGAGGGTGCCGGCCTTCTCGTCGAACGAGTCGTCGCCGATGCGGCCGGTCTTCCAGTTGTCCTCGATGAACTTCAGGACCGAGGCCTGGTCGGTCACGCCGTGGTCGACGAAGTTGGCCTTCGAGTAGGGCGAGACGACCAGCAGCGGCACGCGCTGGCCGTAGCCGCAACGGCCCTGGTACTTGGCCGGATTCGCCTTGGCGTCACCGCAGACGCCGGGCCCGCTGTAGCCGTCCTGCTCGGAGGCGGAGTTCATGACCAGCTTGGGCGCCGCGTGGTCGTACCAGCCGTCGGAGTCGTCGTAGGCGATGACGACCGCGGTGTCCTTCCAATCCGGCAGCTTCTGCAGGTGGTTGATGGTCTCCACCAGGAACTGCTGCTCGTCCAGCGGATCGGAGTAGGCGGCGTGGCCGTCCTGGTAGCCGGCGGCTTTCAGGTAGCTGACGGCGGGCAGGTTGCCCTTGTCGGCGGCGGCCCAGAAGTCGGTCAGGTCGTACTGGTGGTTGGCCTGATCGTCGTGGCCGATCTTGTCGACCGAGGCCGGCGGCAGGTGGTGCGGGTTGGCCGTCGACGCGAAGTACTGGAACGGCTCGTGGTGCGGGATGTAGTCGCCCTTGGTGTCCCAGGCCTTGTCACCGGTCTTGCCGGTACCGCCCAGTGCCGCACCGACATTGTGGGTGGCGCCGCAGACGGCCTTGCCGTCCTTGGTGTCGGTGGGCTTGAAACCGCCCTGGAAGAAGCCCCAGCTGACGCCCTTCTTGTTGAGCAGGTCGCCGATGGTGGTGCCGCTCATCTGGACGGTGTCGCGGTTGGAGCAGTCGTCGCCGTAGGGCTGCGGGTCGCCGACCACGGTGCCCTGGCCGTTGCCGGCGTTCTCCAGCACGGTGTCGGCAGGGAAGGGCTGGCCCGGCTTGGGCGGCTCCATCTTGGTGACGCCGTGGGTCTGGCCCGCGACCAGGTTCAGCGCGCCCACGGTGGACGGGCCGAAGGTGGAGGTCCAGGAGTTGTCGCTCATGGCGTAGTGCTGCGCGTAGTTCCACAGCGCGGTCACCGAATTGCCGTCGTAGTAGCCCATGACCAGGCCCTGCGGGCCGTAGATCGGCGGCTTGCAGGCGCTGCCCTCGGACACGTTGGTGTGCTCGACGAACTGGTCCATCTTGCCGCCGTTGAGGGCGAGCTGCTCGTCCTTGTACTCGTGGTCCTGGTCGCAGGTGATCTGCTGGTTCGGACCGCCGAGGCGCACGGGCTGCGCCTTGTTGGGGTTCTTGGTGAGCAGATCCGGCGTGAGGCCGTCCACCTTCGGCGTGTTCGGCTGCGCGGTGAACGTGGTGCCGTCGGTGTTGGCCGCGTTCGGGTACGTGCCGAAGTAGTGATCGAAGGAGACGTTCTCCTGGAAGATCACCACCACGTGCTTGATGGGCGTCGCGGTGTCGGTGTCCGGCGCCGCCTGGTCGGACGACGACGAACACGAGGTGGCGCTCAGCGCGACCAGCGCGGCGAACGCGGCGGCGGCGCGGCTTCGTTTGCCGAAGCGACGGCGTGCCGAAGCGGGCATGGAACCTCCAGGTCTATCCGGATCGCGTCAGGTTGCGATCGCATAGCGGAACCATTGCAGCGTCCAGGACAGTTTTGTTCGACCGCAGGTTAACTGGAGTGGAAAGTCCGGTGAATCAAGAATTTTCGGTTTCGCGGTCGAGGGCCAGGGGTATCACCGGCAATCCGGGTGGCGTGGCGTCCTGCAGGACCACCCGGAAGGGGATGCCGCGGGCCGCCCAGATGGTCGCGCAGTCGGCCATGGCCTCGGCGAACCAGTCGCGCTCGTCGGGCTGGCGGTCGAGCATGAGCGCGGCATTGCGGATCACCACCACGTATCCCTGTGCGGCTCCGACGAATTCGTCGAGGTCGCGGAGGCATTCGTCGAAGGCGTCCTTGTTCTCCCCGAAGTAGTAGGGGAATTGGAAGGCGGCGGCGAACTCGTCGAAAACCTCGGTGACCGTGCGCATCTTGCGGCCGCGCAGTTCCCGGGCGACGTAGTCGTCCGGAATCCGGTAACGGACGCCGGAGAATTCGGCCGCGCCGATGGGCAGCACCCCGAGCACCGGAGCGGGGGCCCGTCGCTCGGCGACATCTTCGGCGGTAGCGGAGAGGAACTGCGACAGCGGCATCGGTTCGGTCATTCAGCGCATCCTCGTGAAGGTTTTGTAGTGGTCCCCTGTGTAATAGGCCGAACCGTCGCTGCCGGTGATGATGCGCTCGGCGTCGCGGGTCTGGCCGGGCTGCTTGGGATTCACATCCCATTCTTGATAGCTGATCGCCTTGCCGGAGGCGTCCTTGCGGGGCAGGCTACCGTCCCGGTTGTTCCAGGTGTCGCCGCCGTGGGTGCCGGGCGCGTTGGCGGAGCCCGGCCAGCGCCCGGCGTCGATCTCGACCAGGGTCCTGTACGCCTGATCGGGCACGCCGGCCACCTTGGAAGGCGGGGCCGCTTGATCGGCCACGCCGGGAGCCGGTGTGACACCACCCGGCTTTGCGGTCGTCTTGACCACCGATGTGACAACGGGTTTGGCGCTGCCCGTGTTGTTCGGATGGTCGGTATTGATCCGGTTGGCGACGATGGCGGCGATCAGCGCGAGCACGGCCACCCCCAGCGTCAGCCAGGCGCTCTGCTTCCTGGAGACCTTCTTCACCGGATCGACTCGGTTCCGCAAACCAGAGAATCCCTGTTGACCAGGTAAGAAGCCGTACTGCCGACCTGTTCGAGTGCCTTACTGGTTGCCCGGCTATCCGTCATGACTGACGAATCTACGTCACCACCCGACAGTCGGAGCACCGCCGGAACCGTATGTGATGGAGAGGATCGGACAGCGGCCGTGGCGACCACCGACCTGGATGTTTCCGCCTTGAATAGGTGGCCACGCGCCCAGAGGTTCGCGGCAACCCTCAGCGGGACCGCGCTTCGAGCGCTCGGCGGATCAGTGCTCGGGCAGCCTCCGCCTTCCGAGTCACCCTTGCCGAGGAAATGCAATCGCATAATCGGTCCCCAATCGGTTCTATGCGCGCTCATGCCCGCATGGGGATGCTGTACCGGCTGCTGCGCCGCATCGACTGTGCGGTCGTGATCACTCCGAACCTGGCGCATGTCGGTGGAAACCCCAGGCGTGTAACAGCTTTCACCGACCCGCAGACCGTGGAACCTGCTGCGTGTCATCACTGGCGGACCAAGGTGCCACGCTGCGAGTTGGACGAAGCGCTGGCGCCGGACAGCGCCGGGGAGAGTGCTGGTTCTCCAGAGCCCGGAGGCCATTGCGATGCTCGGGAGCCGCGAGAGCAGGTGAGGCGATAGCCGGTCGAACGCACTTCGCGGGAAGACCCGGGGTACCTGGTCGGCCGGTCAGGGGAATTTGCTCGGAGGGGGATTCAGCCCGAGGGGTACCCGTCTTGCGGGTACCCCGGGCTTCTTCATCGGTACTGCACCGTCACGGGCGCGTGGTCGGACCAGCGTTCGGCGTAGGTTGCGGCCTTCTCCACTACTGCCTGCTTGGCGCGGGCGGCGATCTCGCCGCGCGCCAGCTGGTAGTCGATACGCCAGCCGGCGTCGTTGTCGAAGGCGCGGCCGCGGTAGGAGTGCCAGCTGTAGGGGCCGGGGACGCCGGGGTGCAGTTCGCGGACCACGTCGACGTAGCCGGCGGCCAGCATGGACGACACCCAGGCGCGTTCCTGTGGCAGGAACCCCGCGTTCTTGACGTTGCCCTTCCAGTTCTTGATGTCGAGCTCGGTGTGCGCGACATTCCAGTCGCCCATGATCACGAACTCGCCCGGGTGGGCCAGCATGCGTGCGCCGATGGCGTCCAGGAAGCGGTACTTCTCGTCCTGTAGCGGGGTGTCGGCCTCGCCGGTGTGGACGTAGACGCTGGCGATGGTGAGATCCTCGAAGTCGGCCTCGACATAGCGGCCGAGCGTGGCGAATTCCTCGACGGGAGACCAGCTTCCGTCCTGGAAGAGGCCGACGCCGACGCGCACCGCGTCGGGCTGGTGCCGGGACAGGATCGCCACGCCCGCCCGGCCCTTCAGGCCCGGTTCGGCATGGCTGAGGAACCATCCGGCGTCCAGCGCGGGCGCTAGCGCGCTACGCGTTTGCTCATCGGTCGCCCGCGTCTCCTGCAGGCAGACGATATCGGCCTCGGTCGCGGCCAGCCATTCGAGCAATCCCTTGCCCGCCGCGGCACGCACCCCGTTCACGTTGCACGTACTGATGATTTTCGCCACTTCACGACCGTACAATGCGGCTTACCGACTCTCTTCACGGACATCGAGGTCCAGGAAGGGGTGACGACGATGACGTCAGGCACCACCCGGCCCACCGCCCCGCCCGCGCCCATCCGCGCGCTCCACACCGGCTCCGGCGAACCACTGCTCCTGCTGCACGGATTCATGCTGTCCCCGCATTGCTGGGAGCAGGTCGCACAGCGCATGTCGAGCCATTGCGAAGTGTTCGCTCCGGCCTTCACCGGGCACTGGGGCGGCCCCGAACTCGAGGGCTGGTACCTCGATGTCAGCGCCCTTGCCGACCGGGTCGAGGACCAGCTCGACGAGATGGGCTGGCGAACCTGCCATATCGCGGGCAATTCGCTCGGCGGCTGGGTCGGCTTCGAGCTGGCCCGCCGGGGCCGGGCCCGCACCCTCACCGCTATCGCGCCCGCGGGCGGCTGGCAAACCCCCTCCGCGCTGCAGCTTCGCGTCGGGCTGAAGTTCCTGTCGATGGTGCCGTTCGTGGAGATCGGCAAGCATCTGCCGGCCGCCGTCGCCTACAGCGGGTTCGTCCGGCAGGCAGTGGCGCTGCTGCTCACCAAGAACACCGAGGCGGCCTCGCGGGCGGGCATCGAGGCGGCCATCACCTCGGCCATGCACTGCAAGGCCATGCTGCCGATGCTGGTGAGCGGCCTGCGATTCCCGGCCCTCGAGCACCTGGCCACGCTGCGCACCCCGGTGCGGCTGCTCATGTGCGAGAACGACCGGATCATCCCGAATCGCCTGTACGCCCGCCGTTTCCTGGAGGAACTGCCGGAGTCGGCGGACCGCATCCTGGTCCACGACGTCGGCCACGTTCCCATGCTCGAGGCGCCCGACCGCATCGCGACCCTGATCGCCGAGCACGTCTACGCCAGCCGCACCCGATTGCGGGCGGTCTGACGAGCCCCGAACCACCCACGCTCTCCGGCATACCCGGCGCTACCTGGAACCGTGCACCGGAACTCGTTCAGTTACATAGGATTACGACGGATCCACGTCGCCAGGTTCGCGGCCCGTCTCGTTCTGGACTGAGCGGAGCGGAGGAGCGAAGCGGGGGAGCGCAGGGAGGGAAGAACGAGACCTCCAGGGCCGCGAACCCGCCCGGAGCGAAGCGGAGGGCAAAATTCGATACTGACAGGGGTGTGTGGAGATGACGGAACAACCGCAGGTGGACCAGTCCAAGCCCAGCATTGCCCGGGTGTACGACTATCTCCTGGGCGGCAAGGACAATTATGCGCCCGACCGGGAGGTCGGGGACTTCTTCATCAAGGATCTGCCGGGTTCGGTGGACATCGCGTACGCGAATCGGAATTGCCTCGTGCGCGCCATCGGTGAGATCTCGCGCGCCGGGATCAAGCAGTTCGTCGACATCGGCAGCGGCCTGCCCACCGCCGACAATGTGCACCAGGTGGCGCAGCGGCACCAGTCCGAGCCGCACGTGGTCTATGTCGACAACGACCCCATCGTGCTGGCGCACGGCCGCGCGATTCTGGAGACGGACGAGTTCACCACCGTCATCCAGGCCGACCTGCGCGATTCCGAGGCGATCCGCCACCATCCGGAAGTGGAGCGGCTCATCGACTTCTCGCAGCCGGTGGCCGTGATCTTCAGCGCCATCCTGCACCACCTCAACAATGACGAGAAGCCCGAGCAGGTGGTCCGCTACTGGGCCGACCAGATCCCTTCCGGCAGCATGCTCTACATCTCCCACTTCCGGTCCGGCTTCAACGAGGAGACCCGGGTCGCCGAGCAGAAGCTGCAGGCCACCTTCGGCCGCGGCCGCTGGCGCACCGACGAGGAGATCCTGGGCCTGTTCGGCGATCTCGAAATCCTGGAGCCTGGCCTGGTGCCCTGCTCCCTCTGGCGCCCCGAACCCACCGCCGAGGGCGTGGCCCGCATCGGCAGCGACCACCACGACCTCAGCGTCTGGGAGCAGCTGATCTCCGCGGCCCTCTCCCGCAAGCCCTGAGCCCCGAAACCCCTTGCGCCGCCCGCTGATCGCAGCACGCGATCAGCGGGTGTTCAGTCGAACCACTCCGGATCGCCCGCGGCGATGAGCTCGCGGAGAACGGCCGGATCCGCGAGTGCGTCCCGCAGCAACGCCCCCAGCGCCCGCAGCGCCGGCGCGTCCTGGCCGTACGCGACGAACGTGCCCGCCTCGGGGTCGAAGCTCAGCCGCTCCCCTACCCCGGCCTCCTGGGTCGCCACCGCCGACCGCGCCACCCCGGCCCAGCCGTAACCGTTTCCGTCGTAACCGAATTCGGCGAAGACGGGTTCGGTGGCGAGCATGTGGTTGTCGGACAGCATCAGGCAGTAGTGCCCGGGCTTGTGGTCGTATTCGAAGAACACGAGTGGGGCGAAACTCTCACGATCGGTCACGCCCCGAACCCTAGCCACGGCCCCTGACAAACCGATATTGAGTGAAACACCATCGTGTTGGACGTATGACCAGTAGAGTCTGGAACGGCCACCCGGCCGCGCGGTAAGGGGCCGCGTCCGAAGCACTGTGGGAGATTTCGCTGAGATGAGAACTGCGCGGGTTCTGTGTTCGGTCCTGTCAGCACTGGCCATCGTGTCCAGCGGGTCTGCCGTGGCCGGGGCGGCGCCGGCCGACAGCGGCTCGGGGTCCGGAAGTGCCGGCGGCTCGGGGTCCGGGAGTTCGAGCGGCTCGGGGTCGGGCAGTGCCAGCGGGTCCGGGACCGGGAGCGCCGGCGGTGCGCCGACCAGCGTGCCGTCGCTCGGCCCCGACTTCATGTGGGGCGTGGCCATGGCCGGATTCCAGTCCGAAGGCCATGCGCCGGACAGCAACTGGAGCCGGTACGCGAATTCCGGCAAGGCGCACGACCCGTACGGCAATTCGGTCGACTTCTACGACCGGTACGCCGAGGACATCGATCTGGCGGCCGGGATGGGTCTGAAGGTGTACCGGCTCAGCATCGAATGGGCACGGGTGCAGCCGCAGCCGAATGCGTGGGACGAGAACGGCTTCCGCTTCTACGACCAGGTCATCCAGAAGATCCGCGCGGCGGGGATGCGGCCGATGCTGACCCTCGACCACTGGGTGATCCCCGGGTGGGAGGCGGATCGCGGGGGCTGGAAGAACCAGGGCATGGTGTCGGACTGGCTCACCAATATGCGCAAGGTGGTCGACCGATACGCGCCCGACGACCCGATGTGGGTGACCATCAACGAGCCCATGGGCTATGTCGCGCAATCGATCAAGATCGGCGACATCGGCGTGCTCGACGCGCTGCCGATGTTCGACCGGCTGGTGCAGGCGCACACCGCGATCTACGACTACATCCACTCCCGCCAGCCCGGCGCGCGGGTGACCAGCAATATCGCGCAATACCCGATCGTGCAGAACCTGACCGACCTGCTGTTCGCCGACCGTATCCGCGGCAAGCTCGACTTCATCGGCGTCGACTTCTATTACGGCGCCTCCCTGACGCACCTGCCGAGCACCGCGCTGCTGGGCGACGAACTGTGGAAGAACGCCATCGAGCCCGAGGGCATCTACTACGACCTGCGCACCTACACCGAGAAGTTCCCGGGCCTGCCGATCTACGTGGTGGAGAACGGACTTCCCACCGACAACGCCGCCCCGCGCAGCGACGGCTACGACCGCGCCGACCACCTGCGCGACACCGTCTACTGGCTGCAACGCGCCAAGGCCGACGGCATCGACGTGATCGGCTACAACTACTGGAGCCTCACCGACAACTACGAATGGGGCAGCTACTCACCGCGATTCGGCCTCTACACCGTCGACGCGAAAACCGATCCGACCCTCACCCGCCGCCCCACCGACGCAGTGGCCGCCTTCAAATCCATCACCGCCCAGGGCGGCGTCCCCGCCGACTACCGCCCCACCCGCAAGCCCGCCCTCTGCTCGATCATCCTGCCCATGGAGAGCTGCCTGCGCCCCGTCTCCGTCCCGTAGGTCGCTACTTCGAACACGCGGTGCCGAAGGCCGCGTCCGGGACCGCCACCGGCGACTGGTCGCGGCCCCGGACTTCATGCGCGCCTAGTAGGCGAGCAGTCCCTTGGCGACGTGGGTCACCTGGATCTCGTTGCTGCCCGCGTAGATCATCAGCGACTTGGCGTCGCGGGCCAGCTGTTCGACGTGGTACTCGGACATGTAGCCGTTGCCGCCGAAGAGCTGGACGGCGTCCATGGCGACCTCGGTGGCGATCTCCGAGCAGTACAGCTTCATGGCCGAGGCCTCGGCCAGCGTCGGCGGCTTGCCGGCGCGGGAGCGTTCCAGGGCGTGGAAGACCATGTTCTGCACATTGATCCGGGCGATCTCCATCCTGGCCAGTTTGAGCTGGACCAGCTGGAAGCGGCCGATCTCCTGCCCCCACAGCTTGCGCGTCTTGGCGTAATCCACACAGAGCCGGTGGCATTCGTTGACGATGCCCAGCGCCATGAAGGCCACGCCGATGCGCTCGGCGGTGAAACTCGAACGGGCGCTTTCCCGTCCGTCGCCTCCCTCGTGCTGCTCGGTCTCGCCGAGCAGCCGGTCCCGGCTCAATCGCACATTGTCGAAGAACAATTCGCCGGTCGGTGAGGCGTGCAGGCCCATCTTCTTGAACGGCTTACCCTGGGTGAAGCCCTCCATGCCCTTGTCGAGCACGAAGGTCAGCACCTTGCGGTCGCGCTTGGCCGCGATCGTCTTGGACTCCGGGGTGCCGTCGCCCTCGTCCAGCTTGGCGTAGACGACGACGGTGTCGGCGTAGGGACCGTTGGTGATGAAGGTCTTCTGCCCGTTGAGAATGTAGTCGTCACCGTCGCGGCGGACGTGGGTCTTCATCCCGCCGAAGGCGTCCGACCCGGAGTCGGGCTCCGTGATCGCCCAGGCCGCAACCTTTTTCATGGTCACGATGTCGGCGAGCCAGCGTTCCTTCTGGGCGAGGGTTCCGCGCGAGAGGATGGTCGTCGCACCGAGCCCGATGCTCACGCCCATGGCGGTGACCAACCCCATGCACACCCCGGACAGCTCGCTGACGAGCACCGCCATCAGAGATTCCTGCCCGGAGAAGGGCCCGCCGTCGCCGCCGGTCTTCGCCTTCTTCTCCGGCAGCGGCTCCCCGGCTGCGAGTGCCTCCTCCCGCTTGCGCTGCTTGGCAAGCAGTTTGGCGACCGTCTCCGAGCCCAGCGCGTCGATGCCGAACTCGGCGAACAGCTTCCGGATGATCGGATACGGCAGCATCTCGCCGCTGTCGAGGGCGTCGAGGTGCGGGCGCACCTCCTTGTCGATGAAGCTCCGCACCGCGCCCCGGATCAGCTCATCGGTCTCGGACCATTCGAACATCGTTGTCCGCCTTCCTGATTACGGCAGTCGCCCGGCGATATCGTCGATGGACCAGGGCCCCTCGGTCTCGATGGTCTTCACGTCGTGCCAGCCCGCCAGTTCGGAGATCGCGCCACCCTGCACCGCGAACACCTTGCCGGTGATCGGGCACTTCTCGGTGGCAAGATACGCCACCAGCGGCGAGATATTGGCCGGACTGAAGGCATCGAACTCGCCTTCTTCCAGACCGGCCTGCTGCGCGGCCATCATCTCGCCCATGCCCGGCGTGGCCAGGGTGAGCCGGGTGCGCGCGATCGGCGCGATGGCGTTCACGCGCACGCCGTAGCGGGCGAGCTCATCGGCCGCCACCAGGGTGAGCGCGGCGATACCGGCCTTGGCCGCACCGTAATTCGCCTGCCCCGCATTGGGGACCGTGGTGCCCGACGCGGACGCGGTGTTGATCACCGCCGCGACGGGCTGATTGCCCGCCTTGGACTGCTCCTTCCAGTACCCGGCCGCGTGCCGCAGCACCGCCGCGTGCCCCTTGAGGTGCACGGCCAGCACCGCGTCCCACTGCGACTCGTCCATGCCCGCCACGAAGGCGTCGCGCAGGATGCCCGCGTTGTTCACCACGACATCCAGCCGCCCGAACTCCGACACCGCCTGCTCCACCAGGTTTTTCGCACCCTGCCAGTCGGCCACGCTGTCGGTGTTGGCGATCGCCCGCCCCCCTGCGGCGAGGATCTCGGCCGCGACCTCGTGCGCCGGGCCGGTGTCCGCGCCCTCACCGGCATTGCTGCCGCCGAGGTCGTTCACCACGACCGCCGCGCCCTCCCGCGCGAACAGCAGCGCGTGTTCCCGGCCGATCCCCCGGCCGGCTCCGGTGATGATGGCGACCCGTCCGTCGAGTGCACCCATGAATGTCTCCCTACGAGTTGTCGGAAATTTCGGCCAGGCCGTCGCTGAGGACGGTGTCGTCGCCGCGGACCGTGCGGAAGGCGTAGGTGGTGACCCCGTCGGCCGAACCGACCTTCCAGATCTGGGTCTCCAGGTCGTCGTTCGGGAACACAAGCTTGGCGAAGCGCACCGCATACCGTTGCAGCCGAGCCACATCCGAGCCCGCGACCTGGGTCAGCACCCCCCACGACGACATGGCCATGGTGCAGAGCCCGTGCGCGATGATGCCGGGCAGGCCGGCGTCGCGGGCGACCTGATCGTCCAGATGCAGCGGCACCGGATCACCGGAGGCCGGCGAATACCGGTACGTCTGATCGGCGTCGACGTGCGCGGCCACCGTGGCCAGCGGCTCCCGCTCCAGCAGTGCCGGATCGAAGCGGTGCGCCGGAGCCTGCTCGCCCGCCTGCTTGCCCGCGTCGACATTGCGGAAGAACGCGGTCAGATACTGCTCGTTGACCAGTTCCCCGGCCTCGGAACGGCATTCGATGAGTATGGTGATGGTCGAGCCGTTGTCCTTGCCCTCGAACCCGATGGCCTTGGCCCGCGACACCAGCTTGTCGCCGGGCCGGATGGGCCGGTGGAAGTGGAAGTCCTGCTCCCCGTGCACCACCCGCCCGAAGATGTTCATCGGGGCCACCTCGATGACCGGCATCATCATGGCCTCGAAGACCGGGACGATGGCGAAGACCGGCGGGGCCGCACCGCCTTTCAGGTGCGCCGGAATGGGATCATTGGTGGCCGCGGCATATTCGGCGATCCGCTCGCGCGTGACCTCGAACGCCTCCTCGTCGGACCAGGAACCCAGCCCCGACTCATCGAATTCGACAGCGGTGGAAGCCATCTCGTGCGCCCGCTCGCCGTCAGGCCGCCGCGGCGAGCGCATCGAGCGCGGCGAGAGTCTTGTCCAGCTGCGTGAGGCCGTCCTTCTCCACCGCCTTGCCCAGCGCCCCCTTGATCAGCGCGCCCTCGAAATCACCGGACACCGAGAAGCGGCTGCCCGCGCCCTCGGGGGTGATGTCGAAGGCGAACTGCACCTTCACCCCGGCCATGCCGGTGCCGCTGAGCACCAGCCTGTTCGGGGTCTCGACGCTCTCGACCACCCACTCGATCTTGTTGGCCATGCCGAGCATCATGATCTTGGCGGTCAGCTTCGCGCCCGGCGCCAGCACGGCCGGCGGCTCCTCCATCCAGCGCTCGTGGATGGAGAACCATTTGTCCCAGGTCTGCGGGTCGGAGACCACGGCCCACAGGCCGTCGGGGGTGGCGGTCAGGTCCTTGGAAGCTTCGATGTGTCCCACGGGATTACCTCTTCGTAGTCGGGGATGGAGGGTGCGGATCAGCGGTCGGCGCGCTGGTAGGCGGTGACGACGGCCGCGCCGCCGAGCCCGATGTTGTGCTGCAGGGCGGCGGTGACGTTGCCGACCTGCCGCTGGCCCGCGGCGCCGCGCAGCTGCCAGGTGAGCTCACTGCACTGCGCCAAACCCGTTGCGCCCAAAGGGTGTCCCTTGGAGATGAGCCCGCCGGAGGGGTTCACCACCCACTTGCCGCCGTAGGTGGTCGCGCCGAAGTCGATGAGGTGCCCCGCCTCGCCCTCCTTCGCCAGTCCGAGCGCCTCGTACAGCAGCAGCTCGTTGGCGGAGAAGCAGTCGTGCAACTCGATGACCTGGAAGTCCTCGGGGCCGAGCCCGGCCTGCGCGTACACCTGCTCCGCCGCCCGGACATTCATGTCGTAGCCGATGAGGTTCTTGGCGCTGCCGTCGAAGGTGGACTGGAAGTCGGTGGTCATGGCCTGGCCGACGATCTCGACCGCCTGCCGCGACAGGTCGTGGCGGTCCACGAATTCCTCCGAGGCCAGGACGACCGCCCCGGACCCGTCGGAGGTCGGCGAGCACTGCAGCTTGGTGAGCGGGTCGTAGATCATGCGCGAGCCCAGGATGTCGTCGAGCGTGTACTCGTCCTGGAACTGTGAATACGGGTTGTTCACAGAGTGCTTGTGGTTCTTGTACCCGATCTTGGCGAAGTGCTCGGCGGTGGTGCCGTACTTCTTCATGTGCTCGCGCCCGGCCGCGCCGAACATCCACGGTGCCACCGGGAACAGCACCTCGGAGATCTCCGCGAGCGCCATGATGTGGCGCGCCATGGGCTGTTCGCGATCGTCCCAGGTGGAGCCGAGCGAGCCCGGCTGCATCTTCTCGAAGCCCAGCGCCAGCGTGCAGTCGGTCAGCCCGCCCCGGATCGCCTGTGCCGCAAGGTAGAGCGCGGTCGAGCCGGTGGAGCAGTTGTTGTTGACATTGACCACCGGAATGCCGGTCAGGCCCAGTTCGTAGACGGCGCGCTGGCCGGAGGTGGATTCACCGTAGACGTAGCCGACATAGGCCTGCTCGATCTCGCGGTAGTCGATTCCGGCATCGGCGAGGGCCTTGGTCCCCGACTCCCGGGCCATGTCCGGGTAGTCCCAGTCACTGCCGTCCTCGTTCTTGCGCCGCCCCGGCTTCTCGAACTTCGTCATGCCGACGCCGACGACGTAGACCTTGTTCGTCATCGAACTCCTCACATAAGGGAACAAAAACAAACATACAAAGATGTATGTAAGTAGGCAATAGGAGGGCGTGATTCTCAACATCGAGCACAAGATCGGCAGCTCCAGCGGGTACGCCCCGACATACCGCCGATGTGGTGACCCCACCCGCGCAAACGGCGAAGGCCCCCGCCGCACACCGCGGCGAGGGCCTTCGGGCCGAATCGATCAGCTATTCGTCGGCGATCCGGAAGTCGGGCATCCGCGCCTCGGCCGCCAGGCGCAACTGCGCCGAGGCCCGCAGCCAGCGCCGGTGCGCCCGTTCGGGATCGGGAGAAATGAAGTTGGTCACCAGGATTCCGCGCAGCGTGTCCATCGCGGTGTAGGCGAAATCGCGAACGTTCTTGCGGTCCAGCTCATTCGGCACCAACTGCGCGACGGCCAGCAGCACCGCGTTGTTCACGAACGGCTCGACCTTCTCCATCTCGACCGCGAGCACCCGATCCGTGCGGCTGGCCACCCACAGTTCGATGGCCGCGATGAACAGCGGGCCCTGATGCAGCTCCCACATGGCCTCCAGGGTGGCGCCGATCGGATCGTCGCCGCTGCGGACCCGCCGGATCTCCTGCATGGCCGCCTCGGTGCGCCGCTGCGCCAGATGACTGATCGCCGCGACCACCAGCTCGCTCTTGGAACCGAAATGGTGCACCTGCGCGCCCCGGGTCACGCCCGCGCGCTCGGCCACCCGCGGCGTCGTCGTCCCGGCGTAGCCGTACTCGACGAGGCAGTCGATGGTGGCGTCCAGCAGTCGCGTCCGGGTCTCGCTGCTGCGCTGTTCCTGGGTGCGGCGCGGGGGTTTCGAGACGGCGGAGCTGGTCATGGGTGGATCTTACACTTACATACAATCGTGTATGTTCGCGCCGGGGTTGCGGGCCGGAGTCCGGCCCGCACCCCGGCAGCGGGCGAGACTACGTCTCGGAGTTGTACAAACAGGCGCTGCAGAACCAGCCGGAGTCGGTCATGACGCAGTCATTGAGCCGGATGTTCTGGTTGCCGATGGTCTGGCGACAGTTGATCGCACAGCCATTGAGGTCACTACCGCAGGTCACCGGGTCGGCGGAGGCGACGGCGGGCACTGCCAGTCCGAGCAGCACACCTCCGGCGAGCACGGCGATTCGAACAGCACGCATGACGGATACGTCCTTTCTGCAAAAGAAGAAGGTGTCCGGTTGAGAGCGCTCGTATTCGGCCGATAACTCGACGAGATTAACCCCGTTCGCTGTGAATTCCGCTCAATGAAGGCTGTGAGTCTTTCATCCTGAATGTGAGGTTTACACCGGTGTGCCGCACACGTTTCCACGGCCCACGGGTGCTATCTCGATCTCACTGTTCGCCCCGGCGCAGAATTGCGCGGGCGTCGGTCGCTGCGAGCGCCCCGGCCACGAGAAGCGGCTGAAACAGCAGCCGCACCGCGCGTTTGGTGTCGGTGTCGAGACCGAAGGCGTCAGCGCGATTGACCAGTTGTGCGACGTTGCCCGGAAAGATCGCGACAAAGAAGGCGGCGGTCGTAGCGCCGAGGAAGGCCCGTGCAGGCTGCTTCCAGGTACCGAGCAGGGCCCCGCCGAGTCCGATCTCGACGACACCGGACGTGACGACGACGAAGTCGGGATCCAGTCGCAGCCAATGCGGGACCTGCGCCCGAAACTCCTTGCGCTGGAAAGTCAGGTGACCCGTTCCAGCCGTGAGGAGCGCGGCCCCCAGAGCCGCTTGACCGGCGGCCCGCAGCACCTTCTTCAATCCCGCGGATTTCGGTGACATACGACAATTCTCCTGCCTGAGCCCCGGCCGCCGATAGCGCCCGGGGTCATGGATGTGAACGCGGACCAGATACATCGTGGGCGATGCAATGTGGGCGATGTTATTTCCGACCGCGCCGCGCGGCAACCACGGTCACCGCGAACAGCAGCGTGCCGAGGACCGCGAGACCGGCGCCCACGGCGGTGGGCGCGGTGTACCCCAGCCCCGCCGCGATCACCAGGCCGCCCAGCCACGCACCTGCCGCGTTCGCGATATTCAGTGCCGCGTGGTTGAGGGCGGCGGCGAGGGTCTGGGCGTCGTGGGCCACGTCCATCAAACGGGTCTGCAGGGCGGGAGCCAGGGCCGCGCCGGACGCACCAACCAGGAAGACGCCGACGGCCGCGGTATAGGGATTGTGCGCTGCCGCAACGTATCCGGCGAGAATCACCACCATGGCCAGCAGGGAGATGAGGATCGCGCGATCCACGCCGCGGTCGGCGAGGACGCCGCCGGCGATATTGCCCACGACCATGCCCAGGCCGAAGAGCATGAGAACCAACGGAACCAGGCCGACGCGGAGGCCGGCCACATCGGTGAGAGTGGTGGTGATGTAGGTGTAGACCGCGAACATGCCGCCGAAGCCGACGGCGCCGACCAGCAGAGTGAGCAGCACCTGGGGGCGGCGCAGGGCGGTCAGTTCGGTGCGGGGGTCGGTCATGCGAATGCCGTGCAGGTCCGGCACGAAGCGGGAGATGGCGGCGACGGTCGCGATACCGATCACGGCGACCACCACGAAAGCGTTCCGCCAGCCGAGGTTCTGGCCCAGCCAGGTGGCTGCAGGAACGCCGACGACATTGGCGGCGCTCAGACCCAGCATAACTGCGGCAACCGCCTTGGCACGCTGCCCCACCGGCGCCAGCGAGGCCGCCGCCAGCGACGCCACACCGAAGTACGCGCCGTGCGGCAGGCCCGAGACGAACCGCGCCACGGTCAGCGTCGCGAAGCCGGGTGCGATCACGCTGGCCGCATTGCCCAGCGTGAATGCCGCCATCAACGCCATCAGCAGCCGCTTGCGCGGGACCCGCGCGCACAGCGCCGCGATCACCGGCGCACCGACGACCACACCCAGCGCGTAGGCCGAAACAATGTGTCCGGCAGTCGGTTCGGAGACCTTCATGGAGCCGGCGATATCGGGCAGCAAACCCATGGTGACGAATTCGGTGGTACCGATCCCGAACCCGCCCAGGGCCAGCGCCAGCATGGCGGGAACATGCCACCGCTCACGTGGCCCCGCCCCGGACGCGGAGCCGACAGCCTCGGGCGCGGAGCTGACAGCCTCGAGCGCGGAGCCGACGGCCTCCGGCGCGGAGCCGACGGGACGGTGCACCCCGTCGGGGCTCATCTCGTCGGCGGATGCGGTGATGGCTGCGGACACGGATTCGGGCACAACCAAGCGCAACACAGTGGCGAACGGTCCCGATACCGTCCGGTCCGGTGATTTCACTCACCGACCGGCCCGGATCATGGGCCGGCCCACGCCAGGCGACCGCCGGGACGCTGGTCCCGGCGGGCTGCCCGCGCGTCCCCGGTCAGACCGTGACCGGTGCGGCGACCCGGCTGGGATCCGCCTCGCCGAGCGGCGGAATGACGGGAAAGTTGCTGCGGAACAAGCCATCCGGGTCGAACCGGTCCTTGATCTCCAGCAATCGCGCCAGCGTGACCGGATCGAAGACCGCGGCCGGGGTCTCACCGGAATCCAAGTAGGTGAACGGTTTCCGGCCACTCAGGTACGGACGCAGCGCATCCACCACAGCGTCACTGCGCTCGACGACGGCCGCCTCGAAGTCCGCGGTCGGCGCGGGGCCGAGCAGCGACAACAGGTACGGCTCGGCGATCCCGCCCGCGCAGCCCGCGTCGGCGCGCGGCCGGGCCAGCGCACCACCCAGGTGCCGGACCTGCACCAGCGCGAGCGGCCCCACCCCGCCCTGCGGCGCGGCGGCGGCCAGCAGCGCGTCGCTCACCCGTGCGGAGAACTCGGTGAGCAGCTCACCGCGCACCCGGGCCGGGCTGGGGTCGGTCGGCTCCATACAGACGCCGCCGACCTGCGCGGCATCCAGCGGCCGCCGGGTGTCCAGCACCGCACCCGGAATCTCGTCGAACAACCGCAGCGGACCGGTGACCGCGCCCAGCGCGACCACATCCACGGCCACCATGGCCCGGCCGCGCAGCATCTCGGGAATCTCGGGGAACGGCGGGAATTGCAGGAGAGTCAGCCAAAGGCTCAGTCCCTCTTCGGCTTCGGCGGTAGCCTGCCGGAAGGCCGCGACGACGGCCTCGGTCCGCTCGGCGGGCCACAGTATGCGGCCGCCGAAAAGCTCGGTCGCGTCGAACAATTCGAATTCCATGCCGGTCACCAGCGCGAAATCGCCACCGCCGCCACGCAGTGCCCAGAACAGGTCGGGCTCGGAGTCCGCGGTCACCCGGCGCTGATCGCCGTCCGCGGTCACCACCTCCAGCGCTCGCACCGCGTGCGCGGCGTAGCCGCGGCTGCGCGCGAACCAGCCGACACCACCGCCCAGCGTGTACCCGGTCACCCCGACCACCGCGGAACTGCCGCAGGCTCCGGCCAATCCGTGCGCGGCGGCCCGCTCCAGCACCGGCTGCCAGGCCACCCCCGCCTGCACCTGTGCCACCCGCGCCGCGGCGTCGATCTCGATCCCGTCCAGCGCCCGGGTCGTCACCAGCACGGTCCCGTCCGCCGCCGAGGAGGGGCTGTGTCCCGTCGCCCGCGTGCTCAGCGGCAGCTCGGCCGCCGCCGCGAACCGCACCAGCGCCGCGGCGTCCGCCGCGTCCGCGACCTCCACCACCGCCGAAACCCGCTGCCGCACGGCGAGATTCCACGGGGTGCTCGCCTGTTCGAAACTCTCGTCCCCGGGTACCAGCACCCGGCCCCGCACCACAGTGCGCAGCTCGCCACCGATCGCCGTCATCGCTCCTCCTTCGCCGCCGCGCGTACCGCGGCCGAACCCCGTCTGTCACAGGGGTATTGACCGTCCGGTCGGGTGCGTTAACCCGTTGACACGCGGCCATGCTGACAAGGATCGTGTGAACGTTTCGTGATCACGGCCGGGACAACCCCGAAAACAGTTCGGGCACCCGCCCACCCACCGGTTCCGGTGGGGGCAGGTGCCCGTGTGGCGCGGTGGATGGTCCTGGCCGGGACTGTGGTCCCGGCCGCCATCTTCACCGCTTCGCGCTGTTCACGTTCGTCGGCGCGTGGGAGCTTGCGCTCCTGGGGTTTCAGGGGTGGCCCCTGAACAACCTCTTGCCCTTGGGGTTTCAGGGGCTTGCCCCTGAGTCCCGAGAGTTGGGAACTTCTCTTCTAGCGCAGCTCGCGAGCCAGGTTGGCGTCCAGCACGCCGAGGAACTCCTCGGTGGTCAGGTAGCCCTGGTCGCCGCCGACCAGCAGCGCGAGGTCCTTGGTCATCTGGCCGGACTCGACCGTCTTGATGACGACATCCTCGAGCGTCTGGGCGAAGCCGATCACCTCGGGGGTGTTGTCCAGCTTGCCGCGGTGGGCCAGGCCACGCGTCCACGCGAAGATCGAGGCGATCGGGTTGGTGGAGGTGGGCTTGCCCTGCTGGTGCTGACGGTAGTGCCGGGTCACGGTGCCGTGCGCCGCCTCGGCCTCACAGGTGCGGCCGTCCGGGGTGAGCAGCACGGAGGTCATCAGACCCAGCGAGCCGAAGCCCTGCGCCACGGTGTCGGACTGCACGTCGCCGTCGTAGTTCTTGCAGGCCCAGACGTAGCCGCCCTCCCACTTGAGCGCGGAGGCGACCATGTCGTCGATGAGGCGGTGCTCGTAGGTGAGACCGGCCGCGTCGAACTCGTCCTTGAACTCGGTCTCGTACACCTCCTGGAAGGTGTCCTTGAACATGCCGTCGTAGGCCTTGAGGATGGTGTTCTTGGTCGACATGTACACCGGGTAGTTCTGCTGCAGGCCGTAGTTCAGCGAGGCCCGCGCGAAGTCCCGGATCGAGTCCTTGAAGTTGTACATGCCCATGATCACGCCGCCGTCTTCCGGCATGCGGACGACCTCGTGCTGGATCGGCTCGGAGCCGTCCTCGGGCGTGAAGGTCAGGGTGACGGTGCCCGCCTGGTGCACCTTGAAATCGGTGGCGCGGTACTGGTCACCGAAGGCGTGGCGGCCGATGATGATCGGCTTGGTCCAGCCCGGAACCAGACGCGGCACATTGGAGATGATGATCGGCGCGCGGAAGATGGTGCCGCCGAGGATGTTGCGGATGGTGCCGTTCGGCGACCGCCACATCTTCTTCAGACCGAACTCCGTGACGCGGGCCTCATCGGGGGTGATCGTCGCGCACTTCACACCCACGCCGTGCTTCTTGATGGCGTTGGCGGCGTCGATGGTCACCTGATCATCGGTCTTGTCGCGATACTCGATGCCGAGGTCGTAATACTCGAGGTTCACATCGAGATACGGGTTGATCAGTTTGTCCTTGATGAACTGCCAGATGATCCGGGTCATCTCGTCGCCATCGAGTTCGACGACGGTCCCTTCAACCTTGATCTTGGACATGGATCTTCGTGTCCTCCTAGGAAGGTGGTGCTCCCATTGCACGGCCGGTGAGCACCGCTTGTAGCGGACCCCAGCTGTTCAACAGACAACGTATACGCATGGCGCTCGGCACGGGACCTGTGGTGCCAAGTCCACGTACGCTGTGGCGTCAAGCAAGACAAGCGTACTGCTGCTATCGATCTCACCGCTCGGGTGGCCCCCGCTGTGCGGGATTCAGTGCGGTTACCGATTAGTAGCTTTTCGCGTGACTTTACGCACTTTCCAGGATGCGAAAACCCGCGGCCCGCGGCAACCCCAAACCCGCGGACCGCGGGATATATGTTGCCGCGACCCGCGGGTGAATAGTCGGTGGGTCAGACGCCCACGTGCACGTGCTCGGAACCCTCGAGCAGATTCTCCGGCTTGTCCCGCACCATGAACGCGATGATCGGAATGGTCACCAGGAAGAATCCCGCGCCGATCAGGAACGCGATGTCATAGGAATGAATCGCGGCCCGGGCCATCACGTGGTCGACGCCCGGATTGTTCTTCGCGAACCGCTCGGCCACCTGCACCGCGATCGTCGACAGCAGCGCGGTGCCGATCGCGCCGCCCACCTGCTGCGCGGCATTGAGCAGCGCGCTGGCGACGCCGGAGTCACGCTCCTCGACCTGATGCAGCGCCGTGGTCTGCATGGCCACGAACAGCCCGCCCATGCCGAGCGCGATAAGAATCACTGCCGGCAGCACGCCCCCGGCGTAGCTGTCCCCGAAGCTCAGCCGCGACAGATACAGCAGCCCGGCCATGCCCAGCACCGAACCGGTGATCATGAGCGGCCGCGGCCCGATCCGCGGCAGCAGCCCGCTCGCGACGCCCGCGGAGACGACGATGCCGATCGGGAAGGGCAGGAACGCCACCCCCGCCTTCAGCGCCGACCAGCCCAGCGTGATCTGGAAGTAGTAGCTCATGTTGATGAACATGGCGAACATGGCGATCGGCAGCAGCAGCGCCACGAGGAACGAGCCGCCCCGGTTGATCTCCCCCGGAATACGCAGCGGCAGTAGGGGATTCGAGGACCGCCGCTCGATGGCGACGAAGGCGGCCAGCAGCGCGACGCCCGCGACCAGCAGGGCCAGGGTGGTGCTCGCGGTCCAGCCGTCGGAGGCCGCGCGGCTGAAGCCGTAGACCACCGAGACCAGGCCGAGCGTGGCTGTCACCGCGCCGGGCAGGTCGTAGCCGCCGGAGCGCGGCGCGGGCACGTCCCGGACCACGAAGGCGAGCGCGCCCAGGAAGGCGATCAGCGCGATCGGGGTGTTGACCAGCAGGCACCAGCGCCAGTTGGCGTATTCGGTGAGCGCGCCGCCCACGATCAGGCCGATGGCCGCGCCACCCGCGGACACACCTGCGAAGACGCCGAACGCGCGAGCGCGCTCCTTGGCCTCGGTGAAGGTGACCGACACCAGCGACAGCGCGGCCGGCGCGAGCAGGGCGGCGAACGCGCCCTGCAGCCCGCGCCCGGCGAAGAGTTCCGCGCCGTTCTGCGCGAGCCCGGCCAGCGCCGACGCCCCGGCGAAGCCGACCAGGCCGATCAGGAACATGCGGCGGCGGCCCAGGTAGTCGGCGAGGCGGCCGCCGAGCAGCAGCAGGCCGCCGAAGATCAGCGTGTAGGCGGTGAGCACCCACTGCCGGTCGCCGTCGCTGATGCCCAGGTCACGCTGGGCGAACGGCATGGAGATGGTGACGATGGTGGCGTCCAGCACCACCATCAGCTGGGCCATGGCGAGTACGCCCAGGGCCCACCAGCGCGCAGCTCCGCGCCGGTCCGAGCTTTGTGATCGATCTTCGAGTGTTGTGGTCGCGGCGGTCATGTCGTCTCCTCACGGACGGTCCGGGACACCCTCGACCATCTTGACCCCTGCAGCCAATTGGCGTCAAGAGAAATTTGTCGCACTGCGACAGTTGGCATAATGGGACATGAGAAGCGTTCGAACCCTTACCATGGAGGTATGTCGGAGTTGTCAACTCACCTCGGTGTGATCGCACGTCACCGGCCGGGCCTGCGTGAGCGGAAGAAGGAACAGACCCGGGCGCGGATCATCGATGTCGCCCTGCGGCTGTGCGACGACCAGGGCTTCGACGCCACCACCGTGGAACAGATCGCCGACGCGGCCGACGTCTCGCCGCGCACCGTGAACCGGTACTTCGACAGCAAGGAAGACATCGTCATCGCGCCCATCGCCGACTGGGCGCGGGCACACGCGGACGCGCTGCGCGAGCAGCCGAGCACCGGCAACGAGCTGAAAGCGCTGCTGGACAGCTTCCTGTCCATCGTGGACCGCGTCGTCGACCACGACGAACCGCTGCCCTTCCGCTGGTTCCAGCAGATGCAGCGCATCATCCGGTCCACCGCCGCGGTGCGGGCGTGCAGCATGGCCGCCACCGAGAACAAGACCGAGCAGACCGCGCAGGTGCTGGCCGAACGCCTTGGCACCACCGTCGCGGATCTGCGAGTTCGATTGCTGCTCGGCACCTTCCACGCCATCATGCGGGCCGGCACCGAATCGGACTCCGATTCCGGCTTCGCCGACGAGCGTCTGATCGAGTCACCGCGCAGCATGGCGGAGGCCGTGGTCGGCGCGTATCACGAATTCGTGCGCACCTGCGCGGGGCCCGCTGTGGCCAGCCCCACTTCCGAAACAGCGGCGTCCGCCCGCTAGAATCGCGCAACAGGTCAAGAGCATCAGCGTTAAGGCCCCGGCTTGCTGATCGGCAACCCTCCAGCTGCGGTGGGGTGCTCCGGGTGCAGACCGGGCGTTCGAAGGCCGAACGCAAGCGCAACTAGGAGGTCTACCGAAATGTGTTGTTGTCGAAGCCCATTCGCCTCTCGATAACGTCAAACTTCCGCCATTCGGCGACCTTGTTTTTGGAGCAGAACACATGAGTGACTCGACCGCGCCCGCGGCCGTCTCGGCTGACGGCACCCTGGATCCGGCCGGCTGGTCCTTCGAGACCAAGCAGATTCACGCCGGACAGGCTCCCGATCCGGCCACCGGAGCCCGCGCCCTGCCCATCTACCAGACCACCTCCTACGCCTTCCGCGACACCGATCACGCCGCCGCGCTGTTCGGGCTCGCCGAGCCGGGCAATATCTACACCCGCATCATGAACCCCACCCAGGACGCGGTGGAGCAGCGCATCGCCGCGCTCGAGGGCGGTGTGGCCGCGCTGCTGCTGGCCTCCGGTCAGGCCGCGGAGACCTACGCGATCCTGAATCTGGCTCAGGCCGGCGACCACATCGTGGCCAGCCCGCACCTGTACGGCGGCACCTACAACCTGCTGCACTACTCGCTGCCCAAGCTGGGCATCGAGGTCAGCTTCGTCGAGGATCCGGACGATCTCGAGCAGTGGCGCGCGGCCGTGCGGCCCAACACCAAGGCGTTCTACGGGGAGACGGTCGCCAATCCGAGCAGCTCGGTGCTCGACATCCCGGGCATCGCCGAGGTCGCGCACGCGGCGGGCGTGCCGCTGATCGTGGACAACACCGTCGCCACGCCGTACCTGATCCAGCCGCTGCGGCTGGGCGCGGACATCGTCGTGCACTCGGCCACCAAATACCTGGGCGGCCACGGCTCCGCGGTCGCGGGTGTGATCGTGGACGGCGGCAACTTCGACTGGACCGTGCGGGACGCGGCGGGCGAGTCCCGCTTCCCCGGTTTCACCACCCCGGACCCCAGCTACCACGGCGCCGTGTTCGCCGATCTCGGCGCGCCGGCCTACGCGCTCAAGGCGCGGGTGCAGCTGCTGCGCGATCTGGGCGCGGCGGTGTCGCCGTTCAACGCCTTCCTCATCGCGCAGGGCATCGAGACGCTGAGTCTGCGCATCGAGCGGCACGTGGCCAACGCCCAGGCGGTGGCCGAGTTCCTGGCCGAGCAGCCCGGCGTCGAGAAGGTCTACTACGCAGGGCTGCCCAGCTCCCCGTGGTTCGAGCGGGGCAAACAGCTGGCACCCAAGGGCGTCGGCGCCATCGTCTCCTTCGAGCTGGCCGGCGGCGTGGACGCCGGCAAGAAGTTTGTCGAGGCGCTGGTGCTGCACAGCCATGTCGCTAACATCGGGGACGTGCGCTCGCTCGTCATCCACCCGGCCTCCACCACGCATTCCCAGCTGACGCCCGCCGAGCAACTCGCTTCCGGTGTCACACCTGGTCTGGTCCGGTTGGCCGTGGGTATCGAGGGGATCGGCGACATCCTGGCGGATCTGCGCGCCGGACTGACGGCGGCGGCAAGTTGACCGTGAACATCGAATCGAGCACGTCCCGGCACGCGGCGGAGCTGCTGCTGCCGCCGCCCGACGGGACGCTCGGCAGCATTGCCATCGGGGATATCGAGCTCGAGACCGGAGCCGTCATTCCCGATGTCACGCTGGCTGTGCAGCGGTGGGGCGAACTATCGGCGAACGCGGACAACGTGGTGCTCGTGGAGCACGCGCTGACCGGTGATTCGCACGTGGTGGGCCCCGCCGACGTGCACCACGGCCAGGCCGGCTGGTGGGACGGCATCGTGGGTCCCGGCGCGCCGGTGGACACCCGCGAGTGGTGCGTCATCGCCACCAATGTGCTCGGCGGCTGCAAGGGCAGCACCGGGCCGTCCTCGCTGGCCGCGGACGGAAAGCCCTGGGGCGCAAGGTTTCCCGAGATCTCCATCCGCGATCAGGTGACCGCCGAGATCACGCTGTTCGACCTGCTCGGCATCGACCGCCTGGCCGCCGTGGTCGGCGGCTCCATGGGCGGCATGCGGGTGCTGGAATGGATGGTCGCCCGGCCCGAGCGGGTCGGCGCGGCCCTGGTGCTGGCGGTCGGCCCGCGCGGCACCGCCGACCAGATCGGCACCCAGACCACCCAGATCGCCGCCATCACGGCCGATCCGGACTGGCAGGGCGGCAACTACCACGGCACCGGGCGCGCCCCGATGACCGGCATGGGCATCGCCCGGCGCATCGCGCACCTGACCTACCGCACCGAGTTCGAGCTCGACCACCGGTTCGAGAACCATGCCCAGGGCGATGAGGACCCGTGGGCGGGTGGGCGTTACGCGGTGCAGAGCTATCTGGAGTACCAGGCCGACAAGCTGATCTCGCGGTTCGACCCGGCCACCTACGTGCTGCTCACCGAGGCCATGAACCGTCACGACGTGGGCCGTGGCCGCGGCGGTATCGCGGCGGCGCTGGGGTCCACGCCGGTGCCGTGCGTGGTCGGCGGGGTGGACTCGGATCGGCTGTTCCCGCTGCGCACCCTGCAGGAGCTGTCCGATCTGCTGCCCGGTTCCAAGGGGCTGGAGATCATCCGGTCCCGGGACGGCCACGACGGATTTCTGACCGAGACCGAGGCGGTCGGCAAACTCATGCTCGAGACGATGGATCTGGCCCGCGCCCAGCGCGAGTCGGACCGCTGAAACAACGCTGCCCGTCCGCTGCATCTCCGCTGCCTCACCGGAGGCGCGTTACCTCGCGTATCGTGTCCGTTTCGCGCGAATTGCCGTGACGCGCTTCCGGTTTCGCACACATGACACCTCCGTAACCGGCGGCCCGGAATACGTGTGCGCGAGGCTCGGCACACGTAATGTATTCAGGCATGACCGCCGCATTCGATGACATGGATCTACGCGATCTCGTCGATCTGCTCTCCGAGGACGAGCAGCGTGAACTTCGCCCGGCCATACTCCGTGTCCTGCACAGACTCCCGGACCAGGAAGTGTTGCGCCGTGAGCTCGGCCGCCGCATAACCTCGGTCTAGCAATCCCCCAGCGCCGCGGGTTCGCGGCCACCCCCGATCGAACATTCAGTGCCGCGACTCCGGTCGCGGCCCCGACCTCGGCGCGGTCTAGGTGACGCCGAGGCTGCTGATGGTCGCGGCCAGCGCAATGATCGCGCCGCCCAGCACCGTCAGCCAGGCGACGTCGAAACCCTTGCTGCGCACCGCGAGCAGACCGGCCCGGTCGGTCGGCAGAATCAGCCGCAGTGCCGCCGCCAGTAGCGTCCCGCCGCCGAAGAAGAAGGTGCCGCGCCGCCAGCGGTCCCAGGCCAGGAAGACCACGGCCACCACCAGCACCGCCGCTACCAGCAGTATGGGCAGATTGTTCCGGACGAACTCCCCCGCACGACTGCTACGGCTCTCGGGTGCGGCATGGGCTGGAGTCACCGGACGAGCTTATCCGGCCCTCTGCGATGCTGGAGCCCGTGTTCCATCTCGTGTTCTTCGAACCTCGCATCCCCCCGAATACCGGCAATGCCATTCGGCTGGCGGCCGGTACCGGCTGCGAACTGCACCTGATCGAACCGCTCGGCTTCGACCTATCCGAGCCGAAGCTACGCCGGGCCGGGTTGGACTACCACGACCTGGCCGTCGTCACCGTGCACAAGAGTCTCGCCGCCGCGTGGGATGCCATTCGGCCCGAGCGGGTCTTCGCCTTCACCGCGACGGCCACCACCCACAGCACCGATGTCGCCTATCGCTCGGGCGATGTGCTGCTCTTCGGGCCCGAGCCGACCGGGTTGCCCGAGGAGGTGCTCGCCGATCCCCGCGTCACCGAGCAGCTGCGCATCCCAATGCTGCCGGGCCGGCGCTCGATGAATCTGTCCAATGCCGCGGCCGTCGCCGTGTACGAGGCCTGGCGGCAGCTGGGTTTTCCGGGCGCGGTCTGAGTCTCCGGGATCAGTCGTCGATTTCGAAGCGCTTGAAGCGGGAGGTCGCGCCGCCGGTCAGGCGGACCGCGGATTTGGGGACGCCGTAGTGGGCGGCCAGCAGCTCGATGGCGGCCTTGTTGGCCTTGCCCTCCACCGCCGGGGCGCGGACGTACAGCTGCAGCGCGCCATCGTCGAGGATCTCGACCAGGGGCCCCTTCTTGCTGCCGGGTTTGATGGTCGCCCGGACCACTGTCGACACGCCGCACTCCCTTCCCGCGCCCGACCCCATTGTCGCGGACGGGGTCCGGGTTGACGGGTGGGGCCTGCGATACAGCGCACATGCTCGAGGACAGCGATCGAGGCGGGGACGTCGTAGTGTCGCAGGCGATGCCGCGGCGGCAGGAAGGTCGCCCGGGAAGGAAAGTTCAGATGGTCAAGCGTTTGCTGTTGCTGCTGTCGGCGGTGGCGGGGGTGATCCTGCTGGCGACGGGTACGGCCGCGGCCGGGCCGGTCACCGTTCACGACGATTCCAAGGTGCTCGATGTCACCAAGGTGACGAATGCCGCGCTGCAGCTGACGGATCCGGTGCAGATCTTCACCACCGAGAAGTACTCCGACGATCGGGCCAAGTTCGACACGGAGACCCAGACCCACGTCAAGAATCCGACCGACGTAGTGCTGGCCATCAATACCAAGACCAAGTGGCTGACCATCCGCACCGGCGCGAATTCCCACATCCGCGACACCACGCCCGCGGGGACCGCCTTCGGAAACGCGCTCGGCAGCGGCGATTACACGGGTGCGACCATCGCAGCGCTGGGCGCCTTGAAGACGGCCGCCGATCAGACCGCGCCCACCAGCGTCAAGGCCGGCAACCCGGCCCCCGCCCACCAGCCCGCCGCCAAGCCCGAGAGCAAGAGCAGCGGCTGGGGCTGGCTGGGCCTGCTGTGCCCGATCCTGGTCATCGGCGGCATCATCGCGGCGGTCGTCGCGTTCGTCCGCCGTCGCCGCGGCACCCCGCCGCCCCCGCCCGCCCCGTTCGGCGGCGGTGGTTTCGGCGGCGGCTACGCCCCGGGTGGCCCGGGCTACGGCGGCCCGCCCCCGCCGCCCTACGGCGGTGGCCGTCCCGGCATGAGCCCCGGCGCTGCGGCCGGTCTCGGCGCGGTCGGCGGCGCCCTGGGCGGCGGCCTGCTCGGCTACGAACTCGGCCGGATGGAAGGCGAACACGAGCGCGACCGCGGCCCGGAATACGGCCCGCCCCCGGAGTCCGGCGGCTACGGCGGTTACGACCCCGGCCCCCAGGAGTGGGGCGGAGGCGGCGGCGACTACGACTTCGGCGGCGGCAGCGATTTCGGCGGCGGTGACTCCGGTGGCGGTGGCGATTTCGGCGGCGGCGGCGATTCCGGCGGCGGCGACTTCTAGCCGTTCGCCGATCCAGGCGAAAACCCTTGGCGCACCCTGCATCTCACCCGAAGCGCGGGGCGCGCCGTTCGATGTGACAACCGGAATATGGTGCCGGCGGCCGCGTTCAGCGGAAGTCGCGAGAACGGCCCTCGATGCGCAGGTCCATGCGCTGCAGATGGTCGGCGACGATGGTGACCGCGCCCTCGGCGTTCTGCACCCGCCCGCGGATGAGCAGGGCGGGCGCGGTGGTGGCCAGGCGCCGGTAGCGGGCCCAGAGGCCGACCGAGCAGACCACGTTCACCATGCCGGTCTCGTCCTCCAGATTGAGGAAGGTGACACCGCCCGCGGTGGCCGGACGCTGCCGGTGGGTGACCGCGCCGCCGACGAGAACCCGGGTGCCGTCGCGAATGTCGAGCAGCTGCGCGGCGGGGATGACGCCGAGCGCGTCGAGGCGCTCGCGCAGGAATTCGGTCGGATAGCTGCTGGGCGAGAAGCCGGTGGCCCACACGTCGGCGGCGGCCAGCTCCAGCGCGCTCATCCCGGGCAGGGCGGGTGCGGTGGTGGCCGCACCGGTGCCGGGCAGCCGGTCGGGCCGTTCCCCGGCGGCCGCGCCCGCCGCCCACAGCGCCTCGCGGCGGGTGCCGCCGAGACTGGTCAGCGCGCCTGCGGTGGCCAGCGCTTCGGCCTGCGGCACGCTCAGCTCCACGCGCCCGGTGAGGTCGAGAAACGTGGTGTAGGGCCCGATTTCGCGGGCGGCCACGATCTGTTCGGCCAGCTCGGTGCCGATGTGCCGGACCGCGGCCAGCCCCAGCCGGATCTCCAGGCCCTGTGCCTCCAGGGTCGCCTCGGCCAGGCTGTGGTTGATGTCGGGCCCGTGCACCACCACCCCGTGCCGTCGCGCGTCGGCGACCAGTGACTGCGGCGAGTAGAACCCCATCGGCTGGGCGCGCAGCAGTCCCGCGCAGAAGGCGGCCGGGTGATGGAGTTTGAACCACGCCGAGTAGAACACCAGTGAGGCGAAACTCTGCGAATGGCTTTCCGGGAAACCGAAATTCGCGAAGGCGTACACCTTCTCGTAGATGCGGTCGGCCACCTCGCCGGTGATGCCGTGCAGGTCCTTCATGCCCTGATAGAAGCGGGCCCGCAGCCGTTCCATCTTCTCCGGTGACCGTTTGGATCCCATGGCGCGGCGCAGCTGATCGGCCTCGGCGGCGGTGAATCCGGCGACGTCCACGGCCATCTGCATGAGCTGCTCCTGGAACAGCGGCACGCCGAGGGTGCGTTCCAGCGCGTTCTCCAGTGCCGGATGGTCGTAATCGGGCTTCTCCCTGCCATTGCGGCGACGGATGTAGGGGTGCACCGACCCGCCCTGGATCGGTCCCGGCCGGATGAGCGCCACCTCCACCACCAGGTCGTAGAAATTCCGCGGCTTCAGGCGCGGCAGGGTCGCCATCTGCGCGCGGGACTCCACCTGGAAGACGCCGACGGAGTCGGCGCGGCACAGCATGTCGTAGACGGCTTCCTCGCCCAGGTCCAGCCGATGCAGTTCGACGGTGTGCCCCTTGTGCTCGGCCACCAGGTCGATCATGTAGTGCAGCGCCGACAGCATGCCCAGCCCGAGCAGGTCGAACTTGACCAGTCCCGCCGACGCGCAGTCGTCCTTGTCCCACTGCAGCACACTGCGATCGGCCATGCGCGCCCATTCGGTCGGGCACACGTCGGCGATGGGCCGGTCGCAGATCACCATGCCGCCGGAGTGGATGCCCAAATGCCTTGGCAGCCCCTCCAATTCACCGGCCAGCGCGAGGACGTCGCCGGGGATGTCGGTGTGCTGCTCTTCCGCCACGCCCGTCCAGCGGCTCACCTGTTTGCTCCAGGCGTCCTGCTGCCCGGTCGAAAAGCCCAGGGCGCGTGCGGCATCCCGCACCGCGGAGCGCCCGCGATAGGTGATCACATTGGCCACCTGCGCCGCGTACTCGCGCCCGTACTTGGCGTAGACGTGCTGGATGGCCTCCTCGCGCCGATCCGATTCGATGTCCACGTCGATGTCCGGCGGCCCGTCCCGCTCCGGCGACAGGAACCGTTCGAACAGCAGCTTGTTGGCGACCGGGTCCACATTGGTGATGCCGATGGCGTAGCAGACCGCCGAATTGGCCGCGGAACCCCGGCCCTGGCAGAGGATGTCGTTGTCGCGGCAGAAGCTGACGATGTCGTGCACGACCAGGAAGTAGCCCGGGAAGTTCAGGGTGGCGATCACGTCCAGTTCGTGTTCCAGCTGCCGGTAGGCGTCCGGGCTCCCGGCCCGGGGCCCGTAGCGGCGGGCCGCGCCGCGGAGGGTGAGCTCGCGCAGCCACGAGTTCTCGTCGTGGCTGTCCGGCACGTCGAAGGGCGGCAGTTGGGGCGCGATCAGCCGCAGATCGAACGCGCAGTCCCGGCCCAGCGCAACGGCATTCGCCACCGCCTCGGGGCAGGCGGCGAACAGCCGCGCCATCTCGTCGCCGGAGCGCAGGTGCGCGCCGCCGGTGGGGGCCAGCCAGCCGGCCATGTCGTCGAGACTGGAGCGGGCCCGGATGGCGGCCAGCGCCATGGCTCGGCGCCGGTGCGGCGGGGCCGCGAAATGCGCTCCGGTGGTGGCGAGTACGGGCAGCCCGAGCCGGTCGGCGAGGGCGATGAGCCGGGCATTGCGCTCATCGTCCTCGGGGATGCCGTGGTGGGTGAGCTCCACGCTCACGTGCTCGCGCCCGAACCGTTCGATCAGATCGCGCAGCGCCGCCTCGGCCGCCGCGTCGCCCTGCTGAAGCGCCTGTCGCACAGTCCCTTTGCGGCAGCCGGTGAGAATGTGCCAGTGCCCGCCCGCCGCGGCGGTGAGCCGTTCCAGGTCGTAGCGCAGGATGCCCTTCTCCCCCGCCGCCATGTGCGCGGCGGCCATCTCCCGCGACAGCCGCCGGTACCCCTCCTGCCCGCGCGCCAGCACCAGCAGGTGCGGTCCGGCCGGGTCGGGTGTGCCGGTGCGCGGTTCGGAATTCAGTGCGTCCGACTCGGATTCGCGACCGCGCCGCCGCCCGCGGGGCGCCAGGTGCGCACCGGCGCGGGCCGCGGTGCCGATGGACAGCTCGGCGCCGAAGATGGTCGGCATCCGCCATTCCCGCGCCGCCTCCGCGAACCGCACCACGCCGTAGAACCCGTCGTGGTCGGTCAGCGCGAGGGCCTCCAGGCCCAGTCGCACGGCTTCCTCCACGAGTTCTTCGGGCTGGCTGGCGCCGTCGAGGAAGCTGTAGGCCGAGTGCGTGTGCAGCTCGGCGTACGGCACCGCCGATCGCGCGACCCGCCCGAGTTCCCCGGCCTCGTACTTCTCCCGCTTCCGCGACCAGGCCGGGCTGTCGCCGCCGTCGCCGTCGACCGGCTTGCGCGCGGGATCGGGCCGTCCGGACAGCACCCGCTCCATCTCCGCCCACGAAGGCGGGCCGTTGTGCCAGCCCATGACGCACCTCCTCCGCAATCCGACCGGTCTCGAGTATCGAACATACATTCGAAACCGATTGGTCTCTACAGCGGCACGCACCAAATCCCCGGAGGCCGATTCCGGGGTGGGCAACCACACCGTGGCGCGGTAACTTACTTTGGAGTAAGTTACAGGCAATTCCACCTGCAAGGGAGCAGCGATGACCGAAACCTCGAGCGACAACGGCCCCGGTTACCTGGCCCGACGGCGCGCCCGCCGCGATCTGGCCGGCAAGCACGTCGTCATCACCGGCGCATCCTCCGGCATCGGCCGCTCGGCCGCGCTCGCCGTCGCCGAGAAGGGCGCGGTCGTCATCCTGCTGGCCCGCCGCGCCGACGAGTTGTCCACCGTGGTGGACGAGATCACCGCCGCGGGCGGCGCCGCGTTCGGCTACCCGTGCGATGTCACCGATCAGGACTCGGTCGACCGGACCCTGCAGGCCGTGCTCGACACCCACGGGCACGTCGACATGCTGGTCAACAATGCCGGTCGCTCCATCCGCCGCGCCGTGCACCGCTCGACCGACCGCATGCACGACTTCGAGCGCACCATGGCCGTCAACTACTTCGGCGCGGTGCGCATGACCCTGGGCCTGCTGCCCGGCATGCGGGAGCGCCACGACGGCCACATCGTGAACATCTCCAGCGCCGGCGTCCAGGTCGCCACCCCGCGCTTCGCCGCCTACCTGGCCAGCAAGGCCGCCCTGGACAAGTTCGCCGAGGTGACCGCAGCCGAAATGCGTTCCAGCAACATCACTTTCACCACCATCCACATGCCGCTGGTCCGCACCCCCATGATCACCCCGAGCGGCGACCAGGGCACCGGCACCCAGTCCCCGGAGTGGGCGGCGGCGCTCATCGTGCGGGCCCTCACCGAGCGCCCCCGCCGCATCGACGTGCCGCTCGGCACCCTGGCCGAGTACGGCTCCATGTTCGCGCCCGGCATCAAGGAGCGGGTCCTGCACCGCTACTACCGCGCCATCCCCGACTCCCCCGCCGCCAAGGGCGAGGCGGTGCCCGAACCGGAGACGGCCGACGTGGACATCGTTGTCCCGCAACGCCGCCGCCGCACCGTCCCGCCCGCGGTCCGCGTCACCGGAACCGCCCTGCGCCGTGCGGCCCGGCTGGTCCCGGGCACTCACTGGTGACCACCCGCTGACCCGGGAACCGCCCTGCTCAGGGCCGTACCCGGTGGGTGTCACGCGGGAAAAGCGTTGCCCACCTGATGTTGTCGGCCGCGAGCAGCCGCGACACCCAGCGCTCCAGCCCGCAGCGCGCCGAAGCCTGTGGGCCCCAAGGGTTGCCGACCGGATCGAAACTGGCAGGATCGCGGCATGACCGAGGTCTGGCAGCCGGATTCCCTGTTCTCGCGACCCGAGCTCTGGGTCGCGAGCTTTCTCGACGAGTACGCCTCCGATGTGCCCGGCGGGGACCGCGCCGACCGCGAGGAGGAGTACGACGACTTCGAGGCGGAGTACGACCTCGGCGACGGGTACGTATTCCGGGTCGCATCCGGCTTCTACGGTTCGTCGCTGACCCTGCGCCATCCCGGCGCCACCGGCCCCGTCGAGCTGGGCTGGGACGATCTCGCGCACTGGCATCCGCACGCCCTGCGCTGGTCCGAGGTCGACCTGATCTGCCGCGCCACCGCACTGGCCGACCCCGACGCGGCCTACCCCGGCCCGCACCTGGCCCTGCTCGGCCGTTTCGCCCCGCTGTGCACCGACGCCGACGCCGCGATC
Organism: Nocardia sp. NPDC059229; assembly: GCF_042754165.1. Lineage (NCBI taxonomy): Bacteria > Bacillati > Actinomycetota > Actinomycetes > Mycobacteriales > Nocardiaceae > Nocardia > Nocardia sp. NPDC059229. The sequence continues at coordinate 368,062 of NZ_JBHZAK010000003.1, read as the reverse complement.
GCCGTCCCGCTGCTGCGTGAGGCATTCGCTGCCCTGCCGGGCCTGGACCCCTATCAGCGGCGCGCGTATGCCGCGCACGGCGATATCCGGGCATTCGGCGTGGATTGGCTGCAGGACGACGAAACCGGTTGGTGGTACCTCGATTACGTCGAGCAGCCGGACAATCCCTATCGTGATGATCCGGACTACCCCGCCGGCGACCTGTACTCGATGCGCGACCCGGACGATCCCGAATTCCCCTTCGCCGCACTGGCGACCGCTGTCGACCGGGCACGCGCCCGCTGCGCGGCCGTCCGCGACCAGCCCTGGTCCAGACACCCCGAGGTCGAGGCGGCCGCCCAGACCTTCGCCGCCGATCCGACAGCGGCGCATCGGACAGCCCTGACCACCGCGCTGCACACCGCGGGTTGCACCGACCGGTCCGTCCTGTCGGCGCTGTCCCCCGGCGCGGGTGAACTCCGCGCCCTGGTCATGACCGAGCTCCTCCTCGGCGTCGACCCTCACACCCTGCTGCGAACCCGCTCCGGCCACACAGCTCCACCGCCCCGCCGCTACCACGCCCACGCCTACCTGCCCGTTTCCTCCTCCGAAGCCCCTCGAAACGGCCCGGCGTCACAGCTGAAGCCTCTTCTCAACGCCGCTCTCCGAGCCGCCGGACTGGGAACCACCAAGCACGGCCCCGCCCGCGTGGGCCGAAGGGACGGCAGCTGGGTCGACGACCTCCCCCTGACAGTGATCGACGATTGGCGCGCGGCGATCGAAGTAATACGCGATGTCCTGCTCACGGCCGAAGCTCCCGCAGGCAGCAGCATCGAAATAACCCGGCACGGCGAAACCGTGGTGGTCACCCTCGACTGACTCCCCCGCCCCGAATCACCGAGCGTGGCACTGCCCGGGATCGGCTACTTGCGGCAGGCCCCGGCACGGACGGCGATGAGGGCGGTGGCGGCGGCACGGTCGGCCACGGCGTAGGTCAGGGGTTCGCCGGTGAACCATCGATCTCGGCGGGCCGATCGTGGACTCGTTCGAAAAGGAGAACTTCCAGCACCTGATGTTCGGCATGAAGGACATCGCGGGCAATGCCTTCGGCTTCACCACCGCGCCGGCCCCGGACGAGATCATGGCCGCCAGCGAGCCCTTCATCCGCGCCGATCTGCTTGCACGGGACGACAATTCGCCGATGTTGATCGTCAATGGCGCCGACGACGTACACATCACCGCGTCCGACACCCTGATCTTCTCCGGCCGTCGCGACACCGAGGTTCATCTCATTCCCGGCACCGGCCACGTCGCCGCCTCCAAGCTTCCCGAGGTCCTCCCCCTCATGACCACCTGGCTCCGCAACCACCTCGCGTGAAGCCAGCCGCGGCAGTACTCCCGACGCTCGGGCAGCGTGACGGATACGGCGCTTGATCACACGCCTCTTGACGCGTCCTGGGATTCGAGTTCTACTGTGCGTTGATCGAACAAACTTTCGATTATGTTAGGTAGCTGGCTCGGTGCTGACTTGCGTTTCCGAGGGTTGGGTCCCGTCGACTGGGAGAGGTGGTCACTAGATGGGTGCGGCTGCGGAGGCCAGGCGGGCGCAGTTGGCCGAGTTGCGGCGGCGAATGGCCGCCGTGCCCGCGCGCGGGGCCGAGGTGGCGGCCCATGTGCCCGTGTCCGAGGAGCCGCGGCGGGAGTCCTTGCCGGTGCCGGGTGCGCTCGAAAACCTTCTACCTGATGGCGGATTGGCCAAGGGGTCGGTGGTCGTCTACAACGGCGCGGGGTCGCTGATCTCGGGGCTGCTGGCCGCGGTGACGGGCTCCGGGGGGCATGCCGCGGTGGTCGGGCTGCCGCGGCTGGGGTTGCTGGCCGCCGCGGAGATGGGGGCCCGGCTCGACCGGCTGGCGGTGGTCTCCGATCCCGGACCGGACCCGCTCGAAGTTGCCTCCGTATTGCTGTATGGCCTGGATCTGGTGGTGCTCGGGCTGAACGGTCTCGCCGTCCCCATGTCCCGCGCCCGCATCCTCGCCGCCCGCGCCCGCAGCAAGAACTCCACCCTGATGGTGACCAACGGCTCCTGGTCCGGTTCCGCCCTGCACATCGACACCCGGGTCGCCGGATACAGCGGCCTGGGCCGCGGCTGCGGCCGCCTGCGTACCGTCCGCCTCGACGTCTCCGTCCGCGGCCGCTCCGCCCAACCCCGCTCCGGCCACCTGGCCCTCAGCCCCGCCGACGGTCGCGTCGAATGGGTCGCCACCCCCGGCCCCGCCCGGCCCGCCGCCGCTCCCGAACCACTGCGCCCGGCGCGTCATGCCGCGTCCTGACCGATCGCCGACCGCCGCCCCGACCGCCGCCGGCCAGGCGATAGCGCCTGCGGCGCAGCGGATTTCCCGTGCCTTCCGGGTGCCCCCGCATGTGGGCGGGCGTCGTGTCGCGGGCTGACCGCCGCGATTGTCGTCCGGCTGCCTACCGATGCGGTAGCGCCGCGAGAGCAGGCCGGTCGTGAAGGCGCGGCGGGTGCTCGTGGTGTGGTGCCCGGATTGGCCCGCGGTAGCGGCGGCCGCCGAGGCGGGCGCGGAGGCCACTCGCGCGGTGGCGGTGTTCGCGGCCAATCGGGTGGTGGCCTGCACGGCGGTGGCACGGGCGGAAGGGATCCGCCGGGGTCTGCGGAAGCGGGAGGCTCAGGGCCGCTGCCCGGATCTGCTGGTGGCACAGGATGATCCGGATCGCGACGCCCGTCTGTTCGAACCCGTGGTGGCGGCCGTGGACTCGACCGTGCCGGGCGTGGAGGTGCTGCGCCCGGGCATGCTGGCGCTCTCGGCGCGCGGCGCGGCGCGGTTCTTCGGCTCCGAGCAGGCCGCCGCCGAGCGCCTGGTGGACGCCGTGGCGGCGGTCGGCGTCGAATGCCAGATCGGCATTGCCGACGAGCTGTCCACCGCGGTCTTCGCCGCCCGCCACGCCACCCTGGTCCCGCCCGGCCGGGGCGCGGAATTCCTTGCACCCATGCCGGTTTCGGAGCTGGCGGTGGAACCGGTGCTGGCCGCGCCGCAGCGCGTCGAACTGGTGGATCTGCTGCACCGGCTGGGCCTGCGCCGCATCGGCGACTTCGCGGCCCTCACCCCCGCCGAGGTGGCGTCGCGGTTCGGCGCGGACGCGATCATCGCGCACCGCTGCGCCCGCGCGGTCCCGGAGCGCCCGCCCGCCGCTCGCCTGCCCGCCGCCGACCTGACCGTGGAGCACCGCTGCGATCCCCCGATCGAACGCGTCGACATGGCCGCCTTCGCGGGCCGCCTGCTCGCCACCGAGCTGCACACCAAGCTCTCCGCCGCCGCCGTGGCCTGCACCCGCCTGGTCATCCACGCCGAAACCGAAGCGGGCGAGGAGTTCTCCCGCATCTGGCGCTGCGCCGAACCGCTCACCCCGGACAGCACCGCCGACCGCATCCGCTGGCAGCTCGACGGCTGGCTCACCCGCCGTGCCCTCGATCGCGGCCGGACCCGCGCCGCGGCTCCCGATTCGCCGGAGGCACACGACGACTGGGATGCCGGCCCGAACGCGGCCGTCACCCTCCTGCGCCTGGAACCCGTCGAGGTGGTGTCGGCCGGCGCCCTGCAGCTCGGCCTGTGGGGTGGGGTCGGCGAGGACGAGGAGCGGGCACGCCGCGCGCTGATCCGGGTGCAGAGTCTGCTGGGCGGTGACGCCGTGCGCATGGGTGTGCTCAGCGGCGGCCGCGGCCCGGGGGAGCGCATCACCATGGTCACCCTCGGTGACGAGCCGGTGCCCGCGACCGATCCGGCCCAGCCCTGGCCCGGCCGGCTTCCCGAGCCCGCTCCGGCGCTGGTGCTCACCCATCATCCGGAGGTGCGCCTGGAGGCTGCCGACGGTTCCCCGATCTGGGTCACCGAGCGCGGCCTGTTCACCGCCGATCCCGCCCACCTGCACTGGGGCAGCAGCTCCTGGCGGCTGACCGGCTGGGCCGGACCCTGGCCGGTCGACGATCGCTGGTGGACACACCGTTTCGAGCACGGCTTCGCGGCCCGCGCCCAGGTGCAGCTGGACGCCGAGGACGCCACCCGCCTGCGCGCGCTGCTCCTGCTCGGCTACAACAGCGCCTGGCATGTGGAGGGGCTCTACGAGTAGGCGCCGCTCAAAGGCCCAGCGGCAGGCGCAGATCCATCATGGTGGGCCAGAGCTCGGTCCAGGGGTGCACGGGTTCGCGGCAGACCGCGATGGCGATATCGGTGTTCACGCCGGGGAATCCGTTCGGAATGTTCAGGTGCGCACGGACCGTCACCTCGCCGAACTGCCGCCGCAGGGTGGGTTCGGCGCTGTCGAGGCCGACGTAGAGGATGGCGTCGGCGTCCGACGGCGGCGGGCCGAAGTAGCCGAAGCCGCGGTTGGGGCTGTAGACGGGCGGCAGGTCGTAGTCGCGCCCGAAGTTCTGGATCGCGGCGGCCTGCCAATAGTTCTGGGCGATGATCGCCTTCGGGCGTTCCGCCTCCGGGAGCTGCCGGTAGGCGTCGGCGACCTTCGCGGTCAGATCGGACCATCCCGAGGAGCCGAAAATGCTGGTCCGCATGGCGAAGTCGGCCTGGTTCCGGATGGCGCCGTGCACGCGGGAGGGCGGCTGCGGCAGGGTGACCACGAGCGCGGCGATGATGGCCAGCGACAGCACCACGATCGGCGGCGCGACGACCCGGAGCAATCGGCCGCCGCGGTCGTTCACCGAGTAGGGCAGCGAGGCCGCGCCGATGCCGAACAGCACGGGCAGGAATCCCGCTGTGTAGTAAGGCCGTCCGTGCCCGACGAGGACGACGAGCACCAGCAGCGCCGAGGCGACGAGCATGAAAAGGTAGGGCCGCAGCCAGCGTTGCCGGGCCAGGCACCAGAAGGCCCAGCCGACGAGCAGCCCGCCCAGCAAACCGGTCAGTCCGATCATCTGCGGCATGCACGCGAGCGGCCCGCCGCCGGCCGCGTCCTGCTCGGCGCCGATCACCTTGCTCATGGCCAGCGCCGGCCAGCCGTGCGTGTGCTGCCACCACAGACCGGGCACCGCGGAGACCGCGAAGATCGCCGCGCCCTGCCACAGCGCGGGCCGCCACAGCAGCTGCCGCGGTCCCGCGACGAGCACGCCCGCGCCCAGGCACAGCAGGATCGTGGGGATGAACCATTTGACCTGCAGATCGATGGCGGCGACGAGGCCGAGCGCGACGAGCAGGCGGTCGTCGCGGGTGCGAATCCAGCGGATCAGCAACCAGATGACCGCGGCCTGCAGGGTGGCGTCGAAGGAGAAGGTGCTCAGCTGGACGGCCTGGGTCGCGGCGAGTGGCGAGACCCCGTAGGCGGCGGCCGCGAGCAGTTGCGCGGTGCGCGAGCCGCCCAGTTCGTAGGCGACCGCGGCACTGATCACGACCGCGGCCGCGGTCATCAGGACCGCCGGCAATCGCAACACGGGCGCCGAGCCGGGCGCCACGGCGTCGGCCAGGTGGGCCATCAGCGGTATGAGCACGCCCTGGTCGGCGTAGGTGATGCTGCGGTGCGCGCCCGCCGCGACGAAATACAGTTCGTCGCCGAAGAAGTCGTAGCGCAGCGTGGGGACGGCGAGAAAGGCCCCGCTGAGTGCGGCTAGTAGAAGGACCCACGCCGTAGCGAAGGTGGGCCGCGGCGGGCTCGGTTCCTGGAGATCCTGGAGATCGACCGCGGGGGCGGCAGCATTGAGAACCATATTTCCCCGACAGAAAAAGCTTTGGTGAATCGGCAATGACGCTACCGTCACGGTTGACCGATTATCGACAATGTGAAAGTGATCTATTTCACATGCTGTAGCAAGCGGATATCATGCCAGGATGTGCAGGGTTTCGCCATCATTCGCCATCGGAATGAATAGGCAACCGAATCGGTAATTCGATATGGCGCTGCGCACAAACTGGGGCGCTACCCGGACCCCGATCCGTACTCTGGACCATCGTGGAGTCAGCGGTCACCCGGGTCGAGTTCGAAGACGTCCGGATCGCCTACCGGGATTCCGGCGCGACGGGCGGGCATCTCTACAGCGACACACCCGTGGTGCTGGTGCACGGCATGGGCGGGGACGGACACACCTGGGATCGATTCGCCGCCCACCTGGTGCGGCGCGGACGCCGGGTGATCATTCCCGACCTGCGCGGGCACGGACGCAGCGGCCACACCGCCTCCTACCGATTCCCGGAATTCGGGGCCGACCTGCTGCGGCTGTGCGATCGGCTCGGACTGGAAACGGCGGACCTGGTCGGCCACTCGCTCGGCGGATACGCCATCTCGTGGCTGGCGATGGAACGCCCGGAACTGGTGCGGCGCTTGGTGATCGAGGAACAACCGCTGCCGCTGCGCTCCGGCGACGAGCAGATGCGGTTCACGCGCAGGTTGCCGTCGATCCCGGAACTGTGGCACGCCACCACCAGCATCATCCGGCATCCGCGTGCGGTGCTGGCCTTCGATCGCTCGATGACCAGGGTGGCGCTCGAGCAGTTCCGCAAGCCGTATCCGGAGTGGTGGGAGGGGCTGTCCGACATCACCGCGCCCACGCTGTTCCTGCGCGGCGGGCCCGGCGGCATGGTGGACCCGGACAAGCTCGAGCAGGTGCGCACGAGCCTGCCCGATTGCACGGTTCGCACCTTCGGATGCGGGCACAGCATCCACCGGGACCGCTACCACCGGTTCGAGGCCGAAGTGCTCCCCTTTCTGGGGCACTGAGCTGCCGGAATCTACAGTTGAACGGTGTCCGCATCCGAGCGTCCCACGCTGTGGTTTCCCGACGAGCAGTCGTTCCGGGACTGGCTGTCGGCCAATCACGCAGCGGTGGACGGCATTTGGCTGAAGTTCGCGAAGAAGGGCTCCGGGTACGCCTCACTGGACTATGACGGCGCGCTGCGGCAGGCCCTGTGCTTCGGCTGGATCGACGGGCAGTCCAAGAAGCTCGACGAGGACTTCTTCGTCATGGGTTTCACGCCGCGCCGCCCGCGCAGCCAGTGGTCGCAGCGCGATGTCGGCCTGGTGGACGAACTGATCGCGACCGGGCTCATGCATCCGGCCGGGCAGGCCGAGGTGGACCGGGCCAGGGCGGACGGCCGCTGGGACAATGCCGTCGGCCGGGATCTGCCGGAGGATTTCCTGGCGGCGCTGGCCCGGCATCCGGAGGCGGCGGCCTTCTTCGAGACGCTGCCCACGCAGTCGCGCATCGCGGTCGGCTACCACCTGGGCAGCGCGGTGCGGCCGGAGGCGCGAGCGCGGCGGCTGGCGCAGGTGATCCGGAAGCTGATCGACGGGAAGCCATTGTGACGGGGTTCGAGGGATTGTCGTGTTCGGCTGCGGCGCTGGAGGTTCCGCTACCCGGGAGCGCGACCCGCATCACCGGCTGGCTGTGCGTCGAGCAGCCCGGGGCGTGGGGCCGCGATGTGATCGGCGACGAGGTGCTCGGGCCCGACATCACGCCCGAACTGGCGGCGCGCACCAAGGCGGCGCACGTCCGGCCGACCCTGATCCGGCGGCCCGGCCGCCAGGAATTCACGGGTGTGCGAACGGTTCTGCTCGCCAGTTCGCGGCCGGAAGGGTCCTGGTGCGAGCGCCTCGAGATCAGTGACCTGCGTGAGCTGCTGGATCTGGACCTGCACCTGCTCAACGGCCCGGCCCCGGGAATCGGTGCGGCCGTGACGGATCCGCTGGTCCTGGTCTGCGCGCACGGCAAACGCGATCAGTGCTGCGCGCTGTTGGGCCGCCCCATCGCCGCCAGCCTGTCCGCCGCCCACCCCGACCGGGTGTGGGAGTGCTCGCACACCGGCGGCCACCGCTTCGCCCCCGCCGTCATCGTTCTCCCCACCGGGCTCACTTATGGCCGCCTGGACGAGGATTCGGCCCACGCCATGCTCGCCGCCGCCGACAAGGGCGAGGTCTCGCTCACCGGGTTGCGCGGCCGCAGCTGCTACACCCCGGTCGAGCAGGTCGCGGAAGTCGCGGTCCGCCAGCGCATCGCGGACGCCTCCTACACCCTGACCACCCCGCTCCTCGACGACAGCGGGCTGGCGACCACGGTCCCCGGGGACGCCGATCCGACCGCGGGCATCGACGACCTCACCGTCGAACCGGCCCCGGACGACACCGAATACGCCACCGACCCTGCCACTTTCGCGGGCGCGGCCCGGGTCACCCATCGCGATGGGCGCAGCTGGCTGGTCACCACCCGCACCCTCGCCTACTCACCTCGCCAGGCCAGCTGCGGCGCCGCCCCGAAACCCGCCACCGCAGTAGAGGTCGACCATATACGGCAATTCGCGTGACGGCCGGCTCGCGAATTACAGGTTCGGAATTCGAGTTCGCTCAGTAGCGTGCGACGTGTTCACGAATATGGCGAGTCATCGAGTCCGAAGCCACAAAAAGAAACCCCCGAAAAATAGGGGCGGGCCTCTTCACTGCACATTGTGATAGGAGGCGGGTCCGCGCGAACCTCCGAGGACTGCCGCGGCGGCGGTGACTGTCGCCGTTTGGTCAGTTTCGTCCGGAAAGCCAGAAGCCCCGCAAGATTCTCTCCAGGCCGGGCGCGCGGATGCCAAGAAGCGAAACGCGCTGTGTCCGTATGGGTCTGGAAGAAATGCCCAGGCCGGCACCCGGATGCCCAGCAAACCTCGGGTTTCGAAGCAGGCCAGTCAGGATGGTTTTCCGCTACCCTGCACCCGTGACCGAACGCGCCCGTCCCATTGTCGGCCCCGACTATCTGGTGGCCGGCCGCTACCGCCTGCAGTCGAAGCTGGGTGGTGGTGGCATGGGTGCCGTGTGGCTGGCGACCGATCGGCTGCTGCACCGCGATGTCGCCATCAAGCAGGTCCTCACCACGCAGGGGCTCAGCGAGGAGGAGGCGCAGGAGGTCCGCAGCCGGATCATGCACGAGGGCCGGGTCGCGGCCAAGCTGTCGCACGAGCACGCCATCGCCGTGTACGACGTGGTGCTGGAGGCCGGTGAGCCCTGGCTGGTGATGGAGTATCTGCCCTCGCGCAGTGTGGCCAAAGCCCTTGCGCTGGTGGATCAGCTGTCCCCGATCGAGGTGGCGCAGATCGGCGCGCAGGTGGCGGACGCGCTGGCGACCGCGCACGCCGCCGGCATCGTGCACCGCGACATCAAGCCGGGCAATATCCTGGTCGCCGATCGCGGCGACGAGGTCGGCAAGGTCAAGCTCAGCGACTTCGGCATCTCCAGCGGCGCCAACGACGCCACCGAGGAGATCGGTGACGTCATCACCGGCACCCCGGCCTACCTGCCGCCGGAGGTCGCGCGCGGAGCCCGCCCCACCACCGCCAGCGACGTATTCTCGCTCGGCGCAACGCTGTACACCGCCATCGAGGGGCGGCCGCCCTACGGCTTCGACGAGGACAGCGATGTCATCGTGGAACGCGCCGCCATGGCCCAGATCACTCCGCCCGCCCGCAGCGGCCCGCTCACCGAGGTGCTGCTGCACATGATGGAGCCGGCCCCGCAGCGCCGCCCCACCATGACCGAGGCGCGCAACGAAATCCTCACCGCCGCCTTCGGTCCCGGCACCGCGCCCTACATCCTGGGCGCGCCGGTCCGCACCGAGGACGGGACCATCCCGGCCTGGGCGGCCCGCAATTCCGCCGCCGGGCTGCGCAGCCCGCACTCCAGCCCGCTCCCCCGCCCGCAGCGACAGGCGGCCGCGGCTCCGGCTGCCCCGCAACCCAAGTCGAAGGGCTTCGACCTGAACGCCCTGGGCCCGAACGCGGGCCCGCTCGCGGTGGCGATCGGCCTGCTCATCGGCTTGCTGATCATCATCGTGATCTTGGTCGTGTTGTAGCGGCTGCTGTCGGCCGAGGACTTCAGACGCCCAAAGCGACAACTGATTTCGCGCGGCGAGGGTAACTCGTCGGGTACCTTCGAAATCGGTTCGGCACCCAACCGCCGGCACGCATGCGAAACGGGCAACGGCACTCAGCCGGGCGCTAGAGGCTCGGGGAGGCGGGGGAGCTCAGTCGATACGACGGCGGTGTGCCCAGCGGGTGAGGGCGTTCCGGTTCGACTGCTGGGTCTTGCGCAGTACGTTCGACGCGTGCGTCTCGACCGTTTTCACCGAGATGAACAGCGTCTCGGCGATCTCGCGGTAGGTGTAGCCGCGTGCCAGCAGGCGCAGCACCTCGAGCTCGCGCGGGGTCAGTGAGTCCAGTTCCGGGTCCAGTGGCGGCTCGGGTACCGGCGACTTGCCGGTGAAGGAGTCCAGCACGAAGCCGGCCAGCCGCGGCGAGAACACCGCGTCGCCACCGGAGACCCGGCGGATCCCGTCGGCCAGCTCCGGCCCCGAGATGGTCTTGGTGACGTACCCGCGCGCGCCCGCCCGGATCACCGCGATCACGTCCTCGGCCGCGTCGGAGACGCTGAGCGCCAGGCACACCGGTCCCGGATCGATGCCCTGCAGCACCGCGACCCCGCCCCCGTCGGGCATGTGCACGTCCAGCAGCACCACGTCCGGCGCGGTCGTCTTGATCCCGGCGATGGCCTCGGCCACCCCGCCCGCCTCGCCGACGACCTCCATATCGGATTCGCGGCTCAGTTCCGCCCGCACCCCGGACCGGAACACGGCATGATCGTCGACCAGAAAGACCCGGACGCTCACCTAAGACTCCTCACCTGACGCCGAACCGAACCCTGCCCCCATCGGTACCACACTCCGCGGCTCACAGCTGGGTGGCGTCTTCCGGGGCGTCGGTCTGCACCACCAGCCGTTCGTCGCCACCGTCCTTGCGCGGCATGAAGATTCGTACCTCGGTGCCGTTGCCGGGCGCGGACTTGAGCTCCACGTGCCCGCCGCGGCGTTCGATGCGGGCGTGGATGGATTTGGCCACGCCCTGCCGGTCCTTCGACACCGCGTCCGGGTCGAAGCCCTTGCCGCGGTCGCGCACGAAGACGCTCACCTGATGCGGCTCCACCTCGGCGTACAGGTCGATGGTCGGCACTCCGGCGTGCTTGGCGGCATTGACCAGCGCCTCCCGGGCGGCCCCCAGCAGCGCGGTGAAGTGTTCCTTGGGCAGCCCGATTCCGCTGTCGTCGACGTCCATGGACACGTCGCCCACGGTGACCGGGGTGACCTTCACCCCGTGCTGGTCCTCCACCTCGCCGGCGATGGTGCGCAGCGCGGCGGCCAGGCTGGACTGCGCGGGCCCGGTGTCCTCGAACAGCCACTTGCGCAGCTCGCGTTCCTGGCTGCGAGCCAGCCGCACCACCTCCTGCGGGTCGCCGGCCTGCCGCTGGATCAAGGCCAGCGTCTGCAGTACGGAATCGTGCAGGTGCGAGGCGATCTCCTCGCGCTCGTCATTGCGGATCCGCGCCGAGCGCTCGGCATTCAGCGCGCGCATCATGCGCAGCCACAGCGGCACGGTCAGCAGTCCGGCCCCGACCAGGGTCACCGCCACCGCCAGCAGCGCCGACCCCAGCGAACTGAGGTTGATCCGCCCCAGCACCACCACGCCCAGCCCGACCACGATGAGGGTGGCCCCGCCGACAATGCGCGCCCAGGTGACCACCGAGGGCTTGGCGGGCAGCCCGATGACGGATCTCGGCCCGTCCGCGTCGAATTCGCGCCACACCAGCGCCGCGCCGACCGCCACCACGATGATCGGCCCCACCACATGCGCGGCCGTCCCGTTGAACACCCACGCGGTGGCGACCGCCAAAGCCATACCGAGCAGCGCCAATCCGATGGCCTGCCGCCGCTCCGACCCGGTCGGCGGAGCCGCGTCACCCCCGGCGGGCGTGAAGATCCACAGCATCCCGTAGGCCACGATCCCGGCCCCGGCCAGCGCGGACAGCAGCACGAAACCGATCCGCACCTTGAACACGTCGATCCCGAGGTGATCGGCGAGCCCGCCCGCGACCCCGCCCACGATGCGCCCGCCGGTACGCCGCACCAGCTTGGGCTGGGTCACGGGTGTGACCGCCCCGCGGGCAGGGTCGTACAGGGGCGCGGACGGATACATGCCTTCGATACTGGCACGGGCCGGTGACACCCGACATCAGGAAACACCCCGATTCGATCCCTGAGGCGCCGTTTTGTCCGGACCGGACAGGAAAGCATCGCTGACCTGGACGGCTATCGGATGCGGCCCGGCATTGTGCGGTCCCGCGGCCGATCGCGCCCCGGCCGGACCGGATGGCCGCCCCGAGCTACGGCCGGACCGCCCTGGCCGGACCGGACAATTGCTCCCAGGCCGCCGATCAGGGCGTTTCCCGCCGTCGCGACCGAAGGTCATCGCCCGGTCGGGGGCTGTCTTCCTACCTTCATTTCAGCGGGGCGAACAAGCTCCGCTTCGAGAGTCGGGGAGGACTCACATGATCATCAAGACCGCTGTTTCGGGTGTCATCGCCGCCGCGTCGCTGTTCTGCGGGACGGCGGGCATCGCCCACGCGGACGGGGGGCTCGCGCCGCACGAGCGGATCACCAGCGCACCGAACGGTATGACCGTCACGGTCGGTCAATCCGACAGCGCGGCCCGGCCGGTGCCGCCGATGAACGGGTGGCCGACCAGCCGGGAGGTATACCTGGACAACACCTTCTACGGCAGGGTCGAGGGCGGGACCGGCAAGATCCGCTACGGCTACTTCGCCGGCTGCGCGGTCGACCTGGACGTGAAATTCGATGTGGAGGCGAAGGTCGGCGTCGACGCCGATGCCTCGGTCGGGGCCACCGCGAGCCTCACCGAGGTGACGCCGACCGCGAGTGTCGCCATCACGCCGGAGATCTCGGGCAGCGTCGGCGTCGACCTGAGCATCAAGCCCGGCGCCATCAAGGACATCAAGCTCGGTGAGAAGCAGCTCTCGGGCCCCGACACCGGCTACGCCCTCAACCGCGACTACCGGCTCACCGTCGACGGCTGCGCCGGCCCGCTGACCATCAAGGCCTACACCATCATCGAGGCCACCTCACCCGGCGCGGACGCGACCGACGAGATCATGGGCGATCCGATCGTCCTGTGAATCGTTTCGCCACTCTCGTTCTCCGGCCGCTACATTGGCGTAGTGCGCACGGGGGACGAGGGAACGCGGGACAGCACGTGGTGACCGACGAAATCGACGTAGATCAGATCCGGTCACCCCGTGCACTTTTCGCCAAGCGCTTCACCGAACTCTATGAAGCAGCTGGGAATCCGACGCTGCGCCGCGTCGCCACGGCCGCCGAGCACCGCATGCGCGCCGCCCAGGGCACCCGCCCGGGCGGCGCGTCCGCACAACGCATCAGCGACTGGAAAGCGGGCCGCAATGTCCCGGCCCGCTTCGAATCACTGCTCCCGGTCGTCCTCACTTTGACCGACCTGGCCCGCAAGACGGGCCGACCGCTGCCTCGCCACCTGTCGGAACCCAAAGAGTGGCAACGCCTCTGGCAGGCCGCCACCACCTGGAACCCGCAGGAAGAGGCCGAGGTCGCCTGCCCCTACCCCGGTCTGACCCCCTACGGCCACCAGAACCGTGACCTTTTCTTCGGCCGCACCCGCGCCACTGCGGAACTCACCGACCTCGTGCGTGCGGCCACCGGGCTCGTCGTAGTCATCGGAGCTTCCGGTGCAGGCAAGTCGTCACTGCTGGCAGCGGGTCTGATCCCAGCGCTCACCAGTTGGGAGACAACGCTTCTCACGCCCGGCGTGCAACCGCTCGAGGCACTGTGCGACGCGCTCGCGCAACCAGCAGTCGAGGCGGTCCCGAAAGCGGCGGAACACGATTCGCCGCTGACACCCGAGCCGACCACCCCCGCACCGGATTCGCATCTCCAGGCCGCGCTGGCCCCGCGCGCCGACGGCCCGCGCCGCCTGCTCGTCATCGACCAGGCCGAGGAACTCTTCACCACCTGCGACAGCGACCACGACCGCGAGGCCTTCCTCACCCTCCTGGACACCTGCGCCACCCGCACCGACGACCCCATCGCCGTCGTCCTGGCCCTGCGCGCCGACTTCTACGCCCACTGCCTCAACCACCTCATCCTCCAGAACGCCCTGGAACACCACAGCTTCCTGCTGGGCCCGATGCGCACCGACGAACTGGCCCAGGCCATTTCCGGCCCCGCCCGCACCGTCGGCCTGGAACTCGAGCCCGGCCTCGAAGAGCTGGTCATCACCGAACTCTGCGGCGCCGGAGATCATCACGACCGCCGCACCTACGACCCGGGCGCGCTCCCTCTGCTCTCCCACGTCATGGCCGCGACCTGGCAGCACCGGGAAGGCCGCCGCCTCACCGTCTCCGGCTACCGCAAAGCCGGCGGGGTGGTCGGCTCGGTCGCCGAGACCGCCGAATACGCGTGGAACGAACTGTCTCCCGGCCAGCAGACCGCCGCCCGCGGAATCCTGCTCGGCCTGGTCACGGTTGCCCGCGATACCCACGACACCCGCCGCCCCGGCCATCGCGCCGACCTGCTCGGCCGAACCGCCGACAGCGAATCCGCCACCGCCGCCATGGAACTCCTCTCCCGTACCCGCCTGGTCACCCTCGACGCAGACACCGTCACCCTCACCCACGAAATCGTCCTCACCGCCTGGCCCCGCCTGCGCACCTGGATCGACGAGGACCGCGTCGGCTACCTCGTCCGCCAGCGCCTGGAGACCGACGCCGCCGAATGGGCGGCCCAGGAACGCGATTCGGCCCTCCTGTACCGGGGCACCCGGCTCCGCAACGCGCTCGACCACGTCGACCCGCCACCGGTCGGGCCTCTCGCGCACGAATTCCTCACCGCCGCGGCTGGTGCGCGTCGCAGATCGCGGCTGCGCTCGCGCCGCACCACGGCGGTGCTGGCGCTGCTCGGCGTCGGCCTGCTGATCATGGCCTTCGGCGCCTACTCACAGACCCGCCTGGTCCAGCAACAGCGCGATGACAAGACCTTCGCCGCGGTCCTCGCCCAGGCCGACCGTCTGAAGACCGTCGATCCGTCACTGGCCGCACAGCTGTATCTGGTTGCGCGCCGACTTCGCCCGAGCGACGACGAGATGCGCTCACGGCTGCTGCAAACCCAGACCATGCCTCTGGTCACCAGCACCCCGGGCCACCGGAACGGCATCTGGCAGGTGACCTACCGGCCCGGCGGCGCCCAGTTGGCGTCCACCGACTACAACGGCACACTGCACCTCTGGGACGCCGCGGACGCACAGCATCCGCGGCTGCTGGCCGGCACGGTGGATGATGCCCGCGAGGTCGCGTTCAGCGCCGACGGCAAGCTCATGGCCACAGTCGATCCCTCCGGGAAGGCGCCGATCCGGTTGTGGGACACCGGCACACCTGACGCACCACGGCAGATCGGGCAGCTGCCCGGAACCGCGGACAAGCTCAACCGCGCCGCCTTCACTGGTGACGGTCGCACCCTGCTGACGCTGGTCCCGGGCCGGCTCACGGTCTGGGATGTCAGCAATCCCGCGGCACCGGTCTCCGGCAGCCCGCAACAACTCTTCCCCACCGGCCGCGACCCGTATCTCGGCCGTATGGAGCTCGCACCGGACGGCCACACCCTCGCTGTCGAACACGTCATCGACCACCGGACCGGTTCGATACAACTGTGGGATATCAACGGCCCCGGATTGTCCGCCACACTGCTGAGCGAAGCCGTCACCGGAGTCCAGGATCTCGCGGGGCTCGCATTCCGCCCCGACAGCAAGATCCTGGCGGTCGGCTCCGGGGTGGGCATCATGCGGAAGGTCGGCTCCAACGACGCCACGGTCACGCTCTGGGACGTGTCCGACGCGGCCCGTCCGCGCCCGGTCGGGACACCCGTCGATACCGGCGAAAGCACCATCCCCGCATTGGCTTTCGCGCCGGACGGCCGCACACTGGCCGCGGCGGGCGGCCACGCGGTGACCCTGTGGAACGTGACCGAACCCGCCTACCCGACCGCGCTCACCGCGCAGCTCTCCCTGCCCGGAATCACCTGCAAATTCACCGATGTCAGCATGCCGTGCTCCGGCGGGGCGAACGCCCTGGCCTTTGCTCCCGATGGCCGCACCCTCGCGGCGGGCGGTCGCGACGGCGCGCTGCTGACCTGGTCGCTGCCGCCGGCGGTGCTGGTCGGCGGCACCGGATGGGCGCGCACGCCCCTGCTCGATGCCTCCGGCCAGCGCATGGTCACCTACTCCACCGATGGACGGGTGACGGTCTGGGACATCCGAGATCGGCGGTCACCCAGGCGGATCGGCGAATATCGCACCGATCCGGACTACACCGGGGCCGGCCTGTCACCCGACGGCCGCACGCTCATACTGAGCGTTTCGACCGCCGTCCACGTGCTGGATCTCGCCGATCCAGCCCAGATCAAGGCGCTGCCCGACTGGCCGCTTTCACCCGATTCCCTGGGCGCGACGGGCATGTCGCACGACTGGCGCACCATGGCCTCCGCCAGGTACGGCGGCCCGGTCCAGCTCTGGGACCTCTCGGATCGTACGCGGCCGGTAATGCTGGGCGACCCCATCGCGCTGGACGTGCGCTATGCCTGGGTTGCTTTCAGCGCGGACGACAAGACCCTGCTGGTGTCCGAACATCGCAAAGCCAACAACGAATTCGCGGTCACCCGGTGGGACATCGCGGATCCCCGGCATCCGCGACCACTCGGCGAACTGCTCCGGCAAGCCGATACCGGCGACACCCAGGCGAGATTCACCCCCGACGGAAACACCATGGTCGTCACCGCCCACGAACTCCTCCAGAGCTGGAACATCACCGACCCCGCGAACCCGGTCCAGCTCGGCGAACCGGTCGCCGCGCACACATTGAACATCACCTCCGTCGGATTCAGCGCCGACGCGCACACCATGGTGACCGCCAGTGAGGACGGCACCGTCCAACTATGGGACTTCACCCATCCCTCCGATCCCAGACGCCTGGGCGGCCCGCTGTCCGAATCCGCGAAGGCCGGCTGGTCCACAACGCTGGACAGCAAGGCCACGCTGGTTGCGGCGGGTGGACAGGACGGCGGAATCCGCCTGTGGGACTTGGACGAACGCCACGCCGTCGACCGCATCTGCGCGGTTACCGCCACCCGCTGGACCGAGTCCCTCTGGCACCGCTACCTCCCCCAGCTCCCGTACCAGCCACCCTGCCCCGCCCACTGACGAGGCGGAATTTCTCCCCGGCCCGCTCGGTTGGCAGCAGCAGATCTGGAACAGGACAGGGGTTATGAACGCATTCAACGAATCCGTGATCGAGGAGTTTCGGGCCAACGGTGGGAAGGTCGGAGGGACGTTCGAGGGCCGTAGCAACTTGGTGCTGATCACCACGACCGGGGCGAAGTCCGGCCGGGCGATCACCAATCCGCTCGTCTGCGTCCCCGACGGTGAGCGCATCGTTCTCATCGCGTCCAATGACGGCGCGGACAAGCATCCTGCCTGGTACCACAACCTGCGGGCCAATCCCCGGCTCACGTTGGAGGTCGGTGACGAAACGTACACGGGCAAGGCTGAATTCGTCACCGGGCCGGAAGCCGACGAGCTCTATGACCGCATGGTCGAGCTCATGCCGGTGTTCGCCGAATACCGGGTCAAGACGACCCGCAAGATTCCCGTGATCGCGGTGTACCGCGAAACCGCCTGAAAACAAGGCCGCCCGAACGAGGGGATACCGGGCCCACCGGGATTCACCCCGCCCGGAGACCCGGGGGTCGAGCTGGTCCCTGCCCCAGTTCCCGTCCCCGCTCCGGTGCCCGCCGCAGTGCCGCCGCCCGTGCCGGTGGCGTCGGGTATAGCGGCCGCTGGTGTGCTCGCGGTGCCGCCGGGGTCACCGGTGGTTGCGGCGGCGATGGCCGGAGCCCCGGCGAGTGCGGCGGCCATCGGGGCAGCAGCGAGAATTCTGCTGGTACGGGACACGAGTGGAGTGGACAACTACTCTCCTACGATCATCCTCGGCCGCCGCAGCCCGGCGCGCCGTCGGCTCGAGCCAATCACCCGAAGATGCGAGGACGATCGGCGTCCGGTGCCAGTCGGCTGTGAATGACGCAGGCGCGTAACAGCTTTGGTTCCGGAGGCAGTTCGCTCGGCCGATCGCACCCGAATTCCGTCGATGTGATCCATGCCACTGCCTGTCACATATGGCCGGCGCGGCCGGTCGAGAGAGTGAACCCGCAAACAATGGCAGAAAAGAGAAGACAATGGCTCTGCAGGTCACCACCATCATGCTGGCAGTGGACGACATGGAGCGTTCCAAGAAGTTCTACGTCGCCCTCGGCGCGAAGCTCGGCCAGGATTTCCCGAACTTCGCCTCGTTCGAGCTCGACGGCGGTTCGGCCCTCGGCATCTACCCGGTGGCCCACGCCGCCGGCGACGCCGGAGTCTCCCCGGAGGGTAGCGGCTTCCGCGGCGTCTCCTTCCACCACATCGTCGACACCACCGAAGAAGTCGACGCGGTGATCGACACCGCCATCTCCTCCGGCGGCGCAATCGTCAAGCCCGCCACCGCCGCCAAATGGGGTGGCTACTTCGGCTACATCGCCGACCCCGACGGCCACCTCTGGAAGATCGCCACCTCCGCATGACAGGTGCCTCGACGGTCAACGGCCCGAAATCGAACGGGCCGTTGACCTTTCGATTGTCGGTCAACTCCTTGGGCAGTCGAACCCGCCGCTGCCCAAGCCACGGGTGAACACATCCCATTCGCCGGGCGTGAACACCAGCGCCGGACCATTGGCATCCTTCGAATCACGAACGCCGACCTTCCCCCCATCCAGGAACGCGACCTCGACACACTCCCCGCCGGCCTGGCTGTAGCTGCTCTTGAACCACTGTGCATTGGGCAGGTGGACGTTCACGGTGCGTACTCCCTTGCGATCCGTCTCAACAGGTTTCGAGAGGCTGCCTCGTCCAAGGCGGCCTGACGGAGGGTCTCGTGGGCGGAATAGTAGATCCTCACATCGTCCTGATCTTCAAGGTACATACTGCCGACCATCCCCTCCAGGTACACGACCAGAGGCTCCGTCGGCGCACCCGGAGGCGGGGTACCGAAGTCCAGAATCACGAATGGCAGCATCGACACGCCGCCCGGAAATCCAGCCCGAAGCGGGAGTACGCGGATCGAAACATTGTCGCGCGTCGAGGTATCCGCGAGATGCCGTAGCTGCCTTGCCATCACCATGGGGCCACCGACCGGGCGCCGCAGCGCCGCCTCGCCGATCACGACGTCGACGTCCAGGGGGCGGTTCTTGCGAGTGATCGCCACCTGTCGATGCTGCTTGATCTGTGTGCGCCGATCTCGTTCCTCCGCCGGCTCGTTCGGCCACCGCGCACAGAGCAGAGCTCGATCGTATTCTTCGGTCTGTAGCAGTCCAGGAATCAATTCCGGCTGGTACGTGACACATCCGGCGGCTGCCGCTTCCAGCCCGACGTACACATCGAGGTGCTTGGGCATGAGGTCCCGGTAGGAGTGCCACCAGTTCTTCACCTTGGCCTGCTGCGCAAGCCGCACCATGCCTTCCGCGATGTCCTCGGGCACTCCGTAGATGCCGCAAGCTTCCTTGATGACGCCGGTCCGCACCCGCGTGATCTCAGCTTTCTCGAGTCGCGCGAGACTGGTTGCCCCCATTTCGAGTAGCTCCGCGGCTCGCGCCTGACTCAGACCGGAACGGTTTCTCCACTCGAGCATCAGTCGCCCGAGTTGGCGCAGTGGCACTGTCGAGCCGACTCCGAGATCAGACAACGTCACGTCCTCTGTTTCGCGTGGTCGCGTTCACCCACTTCGGACAGTTCTCATCACCGCTTCGGTGCAAGAGTCCCACCGGATCCGGAGGCCGTGCAGGCGTTTCGCCGAAACCGCTCCGGAGTCACCGATTTGGCGTCACCGCCACAGCGCCGAGAGGTTCGCTTGTAATGCGCCCGGTTGGGGTTGCACTCCACTCCGACAGCCCCATCGGGCGCGCCGACTCGCGACGAATGGGAGGGTTGCGATGAATCTGCTTGATTGCGAGGCCGATCCGGGGCCGCTGACCCGGGAGCACGCTCAGCTGGCGTGGCGGGTGCATCGATATTGCGACCGGGAAGTCTGCCGGGTGCGGCAGCGGGCGCGGGTCGTGCTGGAGGAGTTCGCCGGCAGTGCTGCGGCTATCGAGACGAACACGCGATGAGCGGGCCCGGAACCCCGGAGTGGGTGGATGACCATTGCGGCGACGGCCGCATCGTGCCGATCACGCGGGAGCGGGCCGGGGGCATTCTCGCCCTGCACGCCGGATGCGATCCGCACTGCCCGAGGTGGATCACCGCCCGAGCCTTCCTCGACACCCTGCCGGGGGAACGATCACCGGAACGACGCCGGTAGCCCATCATCCTTCGCCGAAAGGCCGACGATGTACCTCGAAATCTGGCTCATCACAGCCATATTGGCCGTCAGTACTCTGTTCGCTCTCCGGCCACGCCGGACGTCCCGCTCCGGCGTGGCCCGGCACAGCCGGGACCGCTACTCGGTCGCGGCGATCTGCGCCCGGGTGGAACGCGGGAATCGTGCGCTGGTGCAGCAGCGGGCAGCCTGATCGGCTGGGCGGAGGATTCCGACTCGTTGCGGGAAAGGTGACCTCGCCGACCGCGAAGACCGACGAGGCCACCCACTCACCTGAATGCAGCGGCAGTACTAGACGGTGCCGCCGTTGACGCGGATGTTCTGGGCGGTCACCCAGCCGCCCGCGTCGGAGGCGAGAAACGCGACCACGGCGGCGATTTCGTCGGGCCGGCCGAGCCTGCCGAAGGCGCTCAACGCTTCCAGCCCGGCGAGGAACTGTTCGCTCTTGCCGATCCGGTAGGTCTCGGTCTCCGTCGCGCCGGGGCTGACGGTATTGATGCTGATGCCGCGTTTGCCGAAATCCTTGGACAGGATGTGGGTGAACTGTTCGACCGCGCCCTTGGTGGCGTCGTAGACCGCGTAGCCGGGCAACATCAATCCGGTCGTCGAACTCGAGATCGTGATGATGCGCCCGCCGTCGGCCAGGTGATCCCAGGCCAGCTGCAGACCGTGGAACACGCCCTTGACGTTCACCGCGAAGCTGCGATCGAACTCTTCGGAGGTGACCTGGTCGAACGGCTTGGTGACGGCCACGGCCGCGTTGTTCACCAGGATGTCCCAGCGACCGAAGGCGGAAAGCAACTGCTCCACCATCGCCCGGTACTCGTCCGCGTTCGTCACATCCGCCGCGATCTCGATCGCGCGGCCGCCGGCCGATTCGATCTCAGCAACAGCGGCTTTGGCGAGATCAGGCGTGTGCGGGTGATTGATCACCACCTGCGCGCCCGCGGCCGCCAGGGCGCGGGCGATGGCCGTGCCGATACCGGTGGCCGCCCCGGTCACGAGGGCCGTTCTGCCGGCCAGTGATTCAGACATGCGGTGTCCCTTACCTTCTACTCGAACCAGTAGTCGAGCCAGATCTCGGCGTTCTCACCGAGGTTGGCCTTGAAGCCGCCGGTGCCCCGCAAGCCGGCCAGCTTGCCGGTGCCCGACTCGGGTACCACGAACCACTCACCGCTGACGACATTGTCGGCGACGCTGCCCTGGTCCTGCAGCAGGAAGGTGCCCGCCCGGCCGGCGATGGTGCCGGTGACCCGCTCGATGCCGACGAAGCTGGCGGTGCCGTCCGCATTGGCGGACTGCAGGAACTCCACCACGCCCTCACCGGAGATGTCGCCGCTGAAGCTCTCCTCGACGTGGATCCGGGTCAGCACCGGGCCCTCGGCCGGCTCCTCGTAGGCCGCCGGCTCGTACTTGTGGACGGTGATCCGGCCGGTGGCGTGGGTGGTTTCGGGATTGCTCATCAATTTTCTCCTTCGTTTCTCGGAATACGGATCAGCGGTAGCCGTATTTCTGCCAGTTCGACAGCACGCGCTGCTGAATCTCTGCGGGCCAACCGTTTTCGAAGCTGCCCTTCACCGGGCGCTTGCCCTCCGGGTAGAGGTCGGCGAGCAGGCAGTTGTAGACCACCTTGCCCGCCATGAAGGTGTGCTTCTCCTCGTCGTCGAGGTACACCGGCAGGTCGTCGCTGAGCTTGTGCGGGAAATGGAATTCACCGCGCTCCACATCGGGGTGCGACCGGGTCGCGAACGCCCACACCACCTCGTCGACGTTGGTGATGTCGACATCGTCCTCGACCAGCAGGATCTTGGGTGCGTTGACCGATGCCTTGCCGGTGAACGCCACATCGGCGACCCGCTGTACCAATTCGGCCGAGGAAATCCCGAGAGTCCGGTGCCAGTCCTGGCGCACCGACAGGGTCAGCCAGTGCATGGCGGCCTCGGGGGTGTGCCAGGCCGAGGAGATCGGCAACCCGGCCTGGCGCAGTTGGTAGAGCAGTTCCGCGCCGTGCATGGTGGCGGTGCAGGTGTGGTCTTCCTCGACCGGCGGGCCCGCGGCGACCACCGGCAGGATGGCACCGTCGCGATAGGTGATCGCGGTGACATCGAAACGCGCCTTCGGAGAGGCGACAGTGGCGTTGTAGCCCGGGAATTCGTTGAACGGGCCCTCCATGACGGTTTCGTCGATCGACACGAAGCCTTCGATCACGATCTCCGCGGTCGCGGGCACCAGCAGGTCGACCGTCTCGGCGGGCACCACCTCGATGCCCTCACCGAAATAGCCGCCGATGAAGTCGCACTCGGACACGCCCTCCGGCAACGGCATTCCGCCCACGAACGGCAGTCCCGGCTCCACACCCAGTGCCAGCACGATCGGCATCGGCTTGCCGATCTCGGCCCACTTCGAGCGGACGATGCCCAGATGCTGCACCGGAGCGATCAGACAGGCCAGGGTCTTGCGGTCGTGGATCATCATCCGGTTGACCGACCAGTTCGTCCACGACCCGTCCGGGGTGCGGGCAATATTGATGCCCCAGGTCTCGATGTAGCGACCGCCGTCGTTGCCGTGAATCCGCGGCGTCGGGAAGATCGTCAGGTCGACGTCGTCACCGAGCAGGATGTTCTGCTTGCACGGAGCGCCCTCCCCGGGCACCTCCACCGGCGGAATACCCGGCTTGCTACGGGCCTCGACCAGCGCCTCCATCAGCTCCTGGCCCTTCGCCTCGGCGGGTAGCCCGAGCGCCATCGTGATGCGCGCCAACTGATGTTCGGCGCTGCTGAATGCGCCGGGGGCGCCCAGCACCCGGAACCCGGTATCGCCGTATCCGGTGACGTTGGTGAAAAGCGGTGCGGGAGCCCGCAGATCGTAGGAGCGCCGGGTGACCGCACCGATTTCCAGATCCCAGTCGACCTCGTGATCGATGGTCTGCAGCTCGCCGATCCGCTCCAGCTCGGAGAGAAATTCGCGCAGGCTCTTCAGATGTTTCACGATGATTCCTTCGAGGAGGTGTCACTCGCCCCAGCGGGGCATATCCGGTAGATCGATGCCGAACAGATCCAGCGCCCGGCCGACGGTGTGGTCGACCAGTTCGTCGATGCTGTCCGGGCGCAGATAGAAGGCGGGCACCGGCGGCATCACGATGCCGCCGGATTCGGTGACCGCGGTCATCGCGCGCAGATGGCCCAGTGTCAGCGGGGTTTCGCGCACCATCAGCACCAGCCGGCGCCGTTCCTTGAGGGTCACGTCCGCCGCGCGGGTGAGCAGATTGTCACCGTTGCTGTAGGCGATGGCCGACAGCGTGCGAATCGAGCACGGCGCCACCAGCATCCCCGCCGTCCGGAACGAGCCCGATGCGATGGCCGCCCCGATGTCGGCGGGACGGTAGACCACGTCGGCCATGGCCGCGAGATCCTTTGCGCTGAACCCGGTTTCGTAGGCCCGGGTCTGCTGCCCGGCGGGAGTCACCACCAGATGGGTCTGCACCCCGGCCTTGCGCGCAAGTTCCAAGGCCCGGATGCCATAGGCGATTCCGGTCGCTCCGCTGATTCCCACCACCAGCCGCCGCGGTTCCCCGGTCGAAGTCTCTGACACCGCCTCAGCGTTGCCGACCAGAGGCGACTCGCAGAAGGACCGTTCATGTCAGGTAGGGAACCGAATGCGTCATCCTCGACCGGCCGCCGCGGAGAAGGCGATCCACCACCGATTTCGCCGAGAGCGTGACCCGGGCGTCGGATTCCGGTCAGCGCTTACGATGACCATGTGTTCGATTCGGTGCCCGCCTATAGCGCAGTACTGGCCCGATGCGTACTGAACACGGCGGGCGAAGGAGTCGACACGCGCATGCTGCTGCGTGACGCCGGCCTGCCGCAGTCGGTGCTGACCACCGAGCACGGCATGGTGTCCAGCAGCGCCTACCTGCGGCTGTGGGAGAACGCCGAATTCCGCCAGGATGCACCGGAAGTCGGATTGCGGATCGCCACGACGTACCGGATCGGCCGATTCGGCATCTTCGACTACCTGTTCAGCACGGCCGCCACCGTCGCCGAAGGGCTCGCCGTGGTGCGGCGCAGCAGCGCGCTGATGGCCACCACCAATCACCACTACAGGTCGGCTCCGGACTCGAGCGACAGCGAGCACACCATGGTGCTGGAGATGATCGACGGCGATGGGCGCGGCGCCGATCTGACCATCCAGGCCGCCTACGCCAGCACGCTGGCTCGCATCCGGCACGCCAGCGGGGCATCGATCACGCCGACCCGAATCACCTTGCGACAGAAACCACCTCGGTCCATGGGCGCGTTCGTCGACGCCTTCGGTACTGCGGCCATCGACTTCGACGCCCCCTTCGACAGCGTGACGCTGCGGGTCGTCGACCTGGCGTTGCCGCTGCGCACCGCCGATCCGGTACTCGCGGAAATCGTGCGTGGGCACGCGGAGTCGCTGTCGGCTCCGCTGCTCGACGAGCTCTCCTGGCCCGAGCAGGTGCAGCGGGCGCTGCGGGAGATGCTCGGTGGGGACGACGTCTCACTGAACGCCGTCGCGCGATGCCTGACCGTGAGCCCGCGAACCCTGCAACGCCATCTGGCCGAGTCCGGCACAACCTGGCGGCGCGAACTGGACCTCGCCCGGCAGACGGTGGCCCGGCAGGCCGCCGAGACCACCACCAAGTCGTCGCTGGCCCACCGTCTCGGCTATTCCGATGTGCGCGCACTGCGCCGCGCGGCTCGCCGCTGGGACTCGGGCGAGGAGGAGCAACAGGCGAGCTGACAACCGGACTTCCAATCGCCGATCCCCACAGCCGACTCCCAGGAACCCCGACCAATCGAGAAGTGTTCCTGGACAGCACTTCCTACGGGACCGTGCCCGCCGGAGCCACCGGACATCTGAAGACCGGGTACTACGTGGCCTGCCAGGCGGACATCGACGCCAAGCTGCACATCGACCCGGAACTCGACCTCGACCTCGACCATCACCGCCAATGCCGGGCTCGGCACCTCGCTCGGCCCGCACGCCGGCGTCGACCTCAGCGTCGGGCCCACGGTCACCGGCGGCGTCGGCGTCGACATCTCCATCGCCCCGGGCAAGATCGCCGACGTGGTCGCCGGGGAGAAGGACCTGCCGGGCAACGGCGGCACCGGGACACTGCTGATCCAGGACTTCCACCTCATGGTCGGCGACTGCGGCGGACCACTCACCATCCGGCCCTACACACTCATCAGCGCCGACTCCGGACCCGACGGCGGCAGCGGCGCGGTGTACGGCGACCCCATCACCCTGTAGGGCCCGGGACCGCACCCATCGCCGCCGGTAGGGCACGGCTCCGGGCCGAAGTTCAGGTACCCATTCAGGGTGATCCCCGATGCGCCCGGACAACGCCGAACAGCACGATGGAAGCCATGACGAGAACGAGCGACTGGTCCAAGAGCGCCGGGCGTACCGGCTTCTCCGATCAGCTTCACGATCTGTGGCAGACCCGGCCGATGCGCTTCCCGAAGGACGGACCGCTCGCGGGCGTGGCCGTCGGCTTCGGCCGCCGCTACAACGTGGACCCCGTCCTCGTGCGGGTGGCGTTCGTGGTGTCGGCGCTGTTCGGCGGCGCGGGCATCGTGCTCTACCTGCTCGGCTGGCTGCTGCTCCCGCAGGCGGGCGACCAGTCCTCGCCGGCGGAATCGCTGTTCGGCCGCGGCCAGTCCTCGCAGAACTCGTCCCGGACCATCGTGCTCATGGTGGCGTTGGGGATCGCCGTGAGCACGATGGGACCCGTCGGCGTCGGGCTCGGCGGGTCCGGCGTCATCAGCTTCGCGCTCATGCTGGCCGGCTGGTGGCTGCTCTACCAGCGCCAAACCCAGCCGCCCGCCGCCTATTTCGACCAGACGGCCGCCGACAGCCTCCTCAACACCGGCTACCCCGGCACCACCAACCCGTACTGGACCGGCTACCCGGGCGCCAACGCCGTCACCTTCCAGACCTACGGCCCGTACACCACCCTCCCGGACCACTACGAGCCCGATCCGAACCAGCCGCCCACGCCGGAATCCGCTGCCGCCCAGCCCATGTCGCAGCCCGGCACGGAACAGCAGCCCACCCCGAGCGGCGATGGCGACACAGCGGTACTCCGCGCCAACCCGCCCGACGCCGACACCGCCGTCCTGCACCCGGAATCGACTGTCCCGCAGAATTTTCCGGACGTCGAGGTAACCGAGGTGCTCGATACGCGCTATGCCCCAGCATCCTCCGTAGCCGACACCGTGGTGATACAGAAGTCCGGCTCTCCCTCGGGCCCGGGCACTTCCGGAGAGCCGACCGACGCCGCCCGGACCGGGACCCCGGATCAGGGCGCGGCCGCCGGGAGCCAGGCGGCGGATTCCGGGCAGCCCGGCAGCGCAGCTCCGGCGGCGCCGGTAGACATGAGCAAGCCCGGAGCCCCTGCCACGTCTGCCCCGAACAGCCCCGCCGTACCGACCGACGACGGGAATAGCGGCGGAAGCGAGACGCCCGCCCTCCCCGAGATCGGCGAACCCCGTGTGCTGCACCGGATTCCGTCGGCCACCGATCGCCCCCGGGCCGGATTCGGGCCCGCGCCGATCTCCCCCGACTTCGGGCCCACCCCGCCCGGCTGGGATCCGCTCGGCGTGGCCCCGCTGGCCTGGCAGCTCCCCGAGCCGGGCATGCCGCTGCAGCAGACCGCCGTGCAGGCGCCCCCGCGCCGCCCGCGCTCCCGGCTGACCGCGGTCACCATCGGCCTCGCGATCCTGGCCGCCGCCGCAGCGGGTTCCGTGGCCGCCTCGGGCGTGGACTGGATGACCCCGGCCCGGATCGGGTCCGCGGCCCTCGCGGTGATCGCGATCGGTCTGATCATCGGCGCGTTCCTGCGCCGCGGCCACGGCCTCATGGTGCTCCTCGCCCCGCTGGCCGGATTCGTCATCCTGGCCTCGGTGGTGGGTCCCATCGAATTCGATCAGGGCGCGATGGGCGACCACCGGTGGGCCGCCGCATCGGCTTCCGAGCTACTGCCCGAGTACCACGTCAGCATGGGTTCGGGCACCCTCGACCTGAGCAGGCTGCAGCTGACCGAGGACCGCGACGTCGCGGTGAAGGTACGCATGGGCGACGCCCGCGTGGTGCTGCCACCCAACCTGCGCGTCAATACGACATGCACTGTCCGCATGGGCGATTCGAACTGCCTGAGCGGAATGTCCGGCCCGGCAACGGGTCCCGTCCTGAACCTGACCGTCGATGTGCAGATGGGAAATGCGGAGGTGAACCGTGGCTGAGAACCAGAACAAGAACCGTCGTCCCTCGTTCGGACTCCTGCTGGCCGGCCTGCTGGGCCTGGGCGTGAGCGTGTGGGCCTTCGTCGGCCCCCACTTCTGGCCCGTGTCCGGCGGACTGTCCCTGGGCTGGATCGTGGTGATCGCCGCCATTGTCGTCGGCATCGTCCTGGTTCTCACCCCGAGGAAGAACCGGGATTGACCGACCGCGCTACCCCCTTCCCTCGCCGGGGTAGCGCACACTCCTTCTGGGAACTGCCCTTCCGAGAAGGCCGAAGGCCCCGCACCCATCCGGGTGCGGGGCCTTCGCGTGGTCACCGGGAACCTACTCCCATTCGATGGTCCCCGGCGGCTTGCTCGTCACGTCGAGCACCACGCGGTTGACCTCCGCCACCTCATTGGTGATGCGGGTGGAGATGCGCTCCAGCACCTCGTACGGCAGGCGGGTCCAGTCGGCGGTCATGGCGTCCTCGCTGGAGACCGGGCGCAGCACGATCGGGTGGCCGTAGGTGCGGCCGTCGCCCTGCACGCCGACGCTGCGAACATCGGCCAGCAACACCACCGGGCACTGCCAGATCGACTTGTCCAGACCAGCCGCCGTGAGCTCCTCGCGCGCAATGGCATCCGCCTGGCGCAGCAGCTCCAGCCGGTCGTGGGTCACCTCGCCGATGATGCGGATGGCCAGACCCGGACCCGGGAACGGCTGGCGCGCAACGATTTCCTCCGGCAGGCCCAGCTCGCGGCCGACCGCGCGCACCTCGTCCTTGAACAGCAGCCGCAGCGGCTCGACGAGCGCGAACTCCAGATCGTCCGGCAGACCGCCGACATTGTGGTGGCTCTTGATGTTCGCGGTGCCCGCACCGCCGCCGGACTCCACGACGTCCGGGTACAGCGTGCCCTGCACCAGGAACTCGACCTTGGTCTCGCCCTGCTCGCCGACCACCTCGGAGACCGCGTCCTCGAACGACCGGATGAACTCCCGGCCGATGATCTTGCGCTTCTCCTCCGGATCGGTGATGCCCTTCAGCTCACCCAGGAACTTCTCCACCGCGTCGACGGTGACCAGCTTGGCCCCGGTCGCGGCGACGAAATCACGCTGCACCTGCTCACGCTCACCCGCGCGCAGCAGACCGTGATCGACGAACACACAGGTGAGGCGATCACCGATGGCCCGCTGCACCAGCGCCGCCGCCACCGCGGAGTCCACGCCGCCGGACAGCCCGCAGATGGCGTGCCCCTCCCCGACCTGCTCGCGCACCTGGGCGATCAGCGCGTCGGCGATATTGGCGGGCGTCCACGCGCCCGGAATCTCGGCGATCTCGTGCAGGAACCGGCTCAGCACCTGCTGACCGTGCGGCGAGTGCAGCACCTCCGGGTGGTACTGCACACCCGCCAGCTTGCGCGCCCGATCCTCGAACGCGGCGACCGGTGCGCCCGCGGAGGTCGCGGTCACCTCGAACCCGGCGGGGGCATCGGTGACGGCATCGCCGTGGCTCATCCACACCGGCTGCCGGGTCGGCAGGCCGCCGTGCAGGATGCCGCCGTCCACGCTCAGCTCGGTGCGCCCGTACTCGCGAGTCCCGGTGTGCGCCACCGTCCCGCCGAGCGCCTGCGCCATGGCCTGGAATCCGTAGCAGATACCGAAGACCGGCAACTCCAGATCGAACAGCCGCGCGTCCAGCTGCGGCGCGCCCTCGGCGTACACGCTGCTCGGCCCGCCGGAGAGAATCACCGCGAGGGGGTTCTTCTCCGCGATCTCCTCCACGGTGATCGTGTGCGGAACCACCTCGGAATACACACTCGCTTCGCGCACCCGGCGCGCGATCAACTGCGCGTACTGCGCGCCGAAGTCGACGACAAGGACTGGTCGCTGGGTTTCTGCCACGGCCATAGTCTAGTGAGCGATACACATCACATTGACCACGCCTCCCCGGCCTTCGGTATCCGCTGGGCATACCTGCGGATCGGTAGGCGACAACTGATCTTGTGAGATGCGGGTAACTCACCGGGTACGTCCGAATTCGGTTCGGCACCCAACCGCCGGCACGGGTGCGTGGCGGTCAACGGCACCGAGCCGCCCGCCGCGCGGGGAGGCGGAGCGGCAGCCCCGGGGCGGCGGGCTGGACCTCCACCCCGGGCCGAGGTGCGCCGCGCAGCGGCGGCCCGCCCGGCCCGGAAGTGGTGGCATCGGGACGGTATTCGCGTCGGGTGGGTCACCGATAGGGACTTCCGGCCCATTCCTCGCGAACCCCGGCCAGTCGCGTCGGGACACGGCCGACCCGTCGCACCGAGCGTCGCGGTGAGCAGGAAAGCTCGCCGGATTGTCACCGGTGCTGGCTATCCTCTACCTCGTGCCATTCGCCCGTGCGATCGATGCCGAGATCCACTACGAGGACAGCGGGGGCGGAGGCCCGGTGGTGCTGTTGGGGCACGAATTCCTCATGGACCGAACGATGTTCGCGTCGCAACAGGCGGCGCTGACACCCGAGTTCCGGATCGTGACCTGGGATGCGCGCGGGCACGGCCGCACTCGCGACGAGGGGCTGCCGTTCACGTACTGGACCTCCGCCCGGGACGCGCTGACCGTACTGGATCAACTCGGCGCGGAACGCGCCGTGGTGGGCGGGATTTCGCAGGGCGGCTTCATCGCCCTGCGCACCGCACTGCTGGCCCCCGGCCGCGTCGCCGCCCTCGTCCTGCTCTCCAGCGAGGCGCACGAACCCACCCCGGCCGAACTCACCAACGCCCGTAGGTTCCTCGACAAATGGTATGAAGACGGGCCCCGCCCCGCCCTCGCCGAATACCTCGCCCGCTGGCTCATCGGCGACGACGACTGGTACCGCGCCGTCTGGGTGAAACGCTGGCTCGCCCGCGACCCCACTGCCACCGAGGTGGCTGCCGGCGCTCTGCTGGGCCGCGACTCGGTCCTGGACCGACTATCCGAAATCACCTGCCCCACTTTGGTCATCCACCCCACCCGCTCCGGCGTCCCCCGCTCCCACGCCCGCGAACTCGCCGACCGCCTCCCCAATGCCCACTACCTCGAAATCGAAGGCGCCCGGCAAACGGTGAACATGACCCACCCCGTGGCCGTCAACACCGCGGTCCGAGAATTCCTCCGCGGCATACCCGCCGCTCCGCGCCTGCAGCGCGCGGCTTGGGAGCAGTAGAAACGATTGTGGACGTACCCGACGAGTTACCCGGATCGGTACGAAATCAGTTGTCACCTTCGCGAACGAAACGGCCGATCCAAGACTTCGACAGCGGCCGAAGTCAACCGGTGGCACGGACGTCGGATACAGTTCGCGCCCTTGCACATTCGGGTGAATGCACAAGGGCGCGAGGCCGTACTCTGTGGTCAGGCGCGGATGTTCAAACCGACCTTTTGGAATTCCTTGAGGTCGCTGTAGCCGGTCTTCGCCATCGAACGACGCAGGCCGCCAACCAGATTCAGCGAACCGAACGGGTCGTTGGACGGGCCGTAGAGGACCTGGTCCAGCGGGACGCGCTCCTCGTCGACGGCATACGGCAGCACCGCGCCACGCGGCACCGACGGGTGCGCGGCGGCCGACGGCCAGTACCAGCCGTTGCCCGGGGTCTCCCGGGCCATGGCCAGCGGCACGCCCAGCATGACCGCGTCCGCGCCACAGGCGATCGCCTTGGCGATGTGGCCCGAGGTCAGCGTCTCGCCGTCGGCGATGACATGCACGTAGCGCCCGCCGGTCTCGTCCAGGTAGTCGCGACGCGCGGCCGCGGCGTCGGCGATGGCGGTGGCCATCGGCACCCCGATGCCGAGCACCTCGCCCGTGGTGGTGGCGCCCTGCATGGAGCCGTAGCCGACGATGACGCCCGCCGCGCCGGTGCGCATCAGGTGCAGCGCGGTGCGGTGATCGGACACGCCGCCCGCCACCACCGGCACATCCAGCTCGGCGATGAAGGTCTTCATGTTCAACGGCTCACCGTCGCCCACGTGCTCGGCCGAGATGATGGTGCCGTGCACCACCAGCAGGTCGATGCCCGCCTGCACCAGCGCCGGGGTCAGCGCCCGCGCGTTCTGCGGGCTCACCCGCACCGCGGTGGTGACACCGGCCGCGCGCACCTGCGCGACCGCGGCGGCCAGCAGATCCGGCTGCATCGGGGCGGCGTGCAGCTCCTGCAGCAGCGCCACCGCGGCCTCGGTGCCCTCCTTCTCGCCGACCTCGGTCAGCTGCTGGATCTTGGCGGCCACATCGGCGTGCCGAGCCCACAGGCCCTCACCATTGATGACACCCAGACCGCCGGCCTTACCCAGCTCGATGGCGAACTCCGGCGACACCAGCGCGTCGGTGGGATGCGCCAGGAACGGGATCTCGAAGCGGTAGGCGTCCAGCTGCCAGGACAGCGACACCTGCTTGGACGAGCGGGTCCGACGGGACGGAACGATGTCGATATCGTCCAGTTCGTAGGTGCGCCGGGCGGTCCGGCCCATACCGATCTCGACCATATCGCGCATCTCAGTCATTCCTCTCTGTGTTCGTCTGCCGGACATGACAAAACCGGTCCGCGACATGCGCGAACCGGTTCGGTCCGGCTACGAACGGGTGGTGTAGTTGGGAGCCTCGACGGTCATGGTGATGTCGTGCGGGTGCGACTCCTTCAGGCCCGCCGCCGTGATCTGCACGAACTGCGCCGCCTGCAGATCGGTGATGCTCTGCGAACCGGTGTAGCCCATGGCCGCGCGCAGACCGCCCACCAGCTGGTGGATGACCTGATCCAGCGGACCGCGGAACGGCACCCGGCCCTCGATGCCCTCGGGCACCAGCTTCTTCTCCGAGAGCACGTCGTCCTGGAAGTAGCGGTCCTTGGAGTACGACTTGGCCTCGCCGCGACCCTGCATGGCGCCCAGCGAACCCATACCACGGTAGCTCTTGAACTGCTTGCCGCCCACCAGGATCAGATCACCGGGCGACTCGGCCGTACCGGCCAGCAGCGAACCGAGCATGACGGTCGAGGCGCCGGCCGCGATGGCCTTGGCGATGTCACCGGAGTACTGCACACCACCGTCGGCGATGACCGGCACACCGTGCGGCTTGCACGCCGCCACGGCCTCCAGGATCGCGGTGATCTGCGGCGCGCCGACACCGGCGACCACGCGGGTGGTGCAGATGGAGCCGGGGCCCACACCCACCTTCACCGCGTCCACGCCCGCCTCGACCAGCGCCAGGGCGCCCGCGCGGGTCGCGACATTGCCGCCGACGATCTGCACCCGGTCGCCGACCTCGGCCTTGACCTTGGAGACCATCTGCAGCACGCCCGACTGGTGACCGTGCGCGGTGTCGACCACCAGCACGTCCACGCCGACCTCGGCCAGCGTCATGGCCCGGACCCAGGCGTCCTCGCCGACACCGACCGCGGCGCCGACCAGCAGGCGGCCGTCACGGTCCTTGGTGGCGTTCGGGTACTGCTCGGTCTTGACGAAGTCCTTCACGGTGATCAGGCCGCGCAGCTTGCCGCTGCCGTCCACGATCGGGAGCTTCTCGATCTTGTGGCGGCGCAGCAGGCCCAGCGCGGCCTCGGCGGTGACGCCCTCCTGGGCGGTGATCAGCGGCGCCTTGGTCATCACCTCGGCGACCTTGCGGTCCTGATCGACCTCGAACCGCATATCGCGGTTGGTGATGATGCCGACCAGCATGCCGCGCTCGTCCACCACCGGCAGACCGGAGATGCGGAAGCGGGCGCACATGGCGTCGACCTCGGCCAGCGTGTCATCGGGACGACAGGTCACCGGATCGGTCACCATGCCCGCCTCGGACCGCTTCACCGTCTCGGCCTGCGCGGCCTGCGCCTCCACCGACAGATTGCGGTGCAGCACACCCATACCGCCCGCGCGCGCCATGGCGATGGCCATGCGCGCCTCGGTGACGGTGTCCATGGCCGAACTCACCAGCGGGGTACGCAGCGAGATCTCACGCGTCAGCTTGCTCGAGGTGTCGACCGAGCTCGGAATCAGATCCGAGGCCGCGGGCAACAACAGCACGTCGTCGAAGGTGAGACCGAGCATGGCGATCTTGTCGGGATCGTCGCCGCCCGTATGGGGGCGGCCAGCGTTTCGTTCGCCCGTCACGGGACTGCTCATTCGGATCGACCCCTCCTGGACTTCGGCAACATCCACCGGACCGGGCACCGGTGAACGCATGGATGAATGGCAATGCCGGCGTTTGCTACCCGGCCTTTGGTCAACCATGGTATCGGCTCGACAATTCCATGCCGCACCCCGCCCGACCCCGCGTCAGTGGGCCTGACAGCGCCGTATCGACGGCCACAACCGCTGCGGTTTGTCGGCCGTGCCATTACTGTGTCGGCAGCCACGACATCACTACACCTGCCCAGGACAACCACTGTGCCTGCCCAGGACAACACCGCGCGCCACACCGGGAGCGCACTGTGCGCCGCACCACCAGCGAAGTGAGGGCAAATCCCCTTCAGCGCTGGCGCACATGGGGTGGTTCTGCGTACCGTGGGACTGTGCGTGACCATCTACCACCTGGCTTGCCGCCGGATCCGTTCGCCGGAGACCCCTCCGACCCGTCGGCCGCGCTCGATGCCATCGAGCCGGGGGAGCCGCTGGATCCTCACGAGCGCCTAGCGGTCGAAGAGGATCTCGCCGACCTCGCGGTCTACGAGGCGCTGCTGGCCCACCGCGGCATCCGCGGTCTCGTGGTCAGCTGCGAGGACTGCCGGCAGGATCACTACCACGACTGGGACATGTTGCGCGCCAACCTCCTCCAGCTACTGGTGGACGGCACGGTGCGACCGCACGAGCCCGCCTACGACCCGACGCCCGAGGCCTACGTCACCTGGGACTACTGCCGCGGTTACGCGGACGCTTCCATGAACGAGGCACTGCACGGCGACGGATTCGACGGGTTCGACGTCTGATTCATCGAAAAGGGCCTGCATCCCAAGGATGCAGGCCCTTTTCGCATGTCCCGCGAAGGCCGTTCCGCCCCGCTGACGTGAAAACCCGATCGGCGCACGACGATCGGGTGAAGCGGGCGTCCTAGTGCGTCCCCGGCAACGGAGCCGGCGGCAGCAGGCCGCCGCCGGTCGGCAGGACGATCGTGGACGGGACAGGCGCGACGGGCGAGGGCTTTTCGACCGGCGGCGGCTGCAGGCCACCACCCGTCGTACCGCCACCCGTCGTACCGCCACCGGTAGTGCCTCCGGTATTGCCTCCGCTCGGAACCACGGCCGACGTCGGGTTCCCGCCACCACCGGTCGGCGGCACCACCGGCGGTTCGGATTCCTGCGGCAGGGACGGCAGGGTGGTCACCGGCGGAACGGTCGGCACCGTCGAAACTCCGCCTCCGGTGCCCGGATTCGGGCTCGGCGCGGTTTCGACCGGCCGCGAATCGACGGTCGTCGACGGGCTGCCATCCGTCTTGGTCGGCGGATTCACCGGCGGCACCGGCTGATTCGGCGTGGTCGTCACGACCGGCACCTTGGTGGTGCTGCTGGTCGGGGCGATCGACGCCAGCGAGCTGGCCACCTCGGGCGCCTTCTGCTGCAGCACCGCGTACAGCTGCTGCCAGCGGTCGGTCAGGTTGTCCTTCTTGCCGGAGTCGTTGACCTGGGACGCATTGTCGGCGGCACGCTCCATCAGCGGCTTGGCCTCGTCGGCCTTGCCCTGCGCGATGAGCTGCTGCGCCTGCACCAGATCACTGTCCGCCCGCGAGACAACTGTTGATTGGGCCTGTTCGCTGAACACGACCTCCTTGACCCGCCAGAGCGGATCGCCGGGACTCGCGTTGTAGGAGAACGCCGTCAGACCTCCGATGACGAGTGCCATGGCCGCCGCCGCACCCAGGATGGGCCGGACGAGCCTTAGCCGCCCGCGATTCGACGCGCCGATTCTGGCCTGCCGTGCGCCGATCTCCTGGTTGACCGCGGCGACAATGGCATCCAGGTCCGGTCCGGCCGGCAACGGCTCGGCCATGATCTCCGCGCGCCAGTCCGCCAGCAAGGCGGCGAGCTGATACTCCTCCGAAGTACCCGTCTGCACGGGGCCGTCGCCGGAGATGGCGTCGATCAGTGCATCGTCGCGTCGCACCGCGGCAATGTCCACCGGCCCGGTATCACCGGACGCCTCGGCGTAGGGACCGCTGTTCTGCGATCCAGGTCGCGCCTTCCAGTCGCCCCGACCGCGCTCGCCATCCCTAGCCATACATTTCACCTGCCCTCGCCACTTGAGACTTGAGTTTCGCGAGTGCCCGGTGCTGGGCGACTCGTATAGCACCCGCCGTACTGCCCACGGCGACTGCAGTTTCTTCAGCCGACAGACCCATGACCAGGCGAAGGATCAGGATTTCTCGATGCTTTTCCGGCAAGGTCGCCAGCAGAGCGTTCATCTGCCGGCTCGT
This sequence comes from Nocardia sp. NPDC059229, assembly GCF_042754165.1. Taxonomy (NCBI): domain Bacteria; kingdom Bacillati; phylum Actinomycetota; class Actinomycetes; order Mycobacteriales; family Nocardiaceae; genus Nocardia; species Nocardia sp. NPDC059229. Next base: position 332,091 of record NZ_JBHZAK010000003.1, on the reverse strand, counting down.
TTCGGATTCGAGAGCTCGCTGCTCCGGTCCCTGGTCGGTGGATATGACATCCGGTACTTCGGCCATGGCGTCCGCCTTGTTACGGGCGGAATTTCTGTGGGCGTCTGCGACCTTGTGCGAGGCGATGCCGTAGACGAATGCCATGAACGGCCGACCCTGATCCTGGTACCTGGGGAGGGCGGTCATGACGGCCAGACAAACCTCCTGCGCGACGTCGTCAGCGGAGAGCTGGCCACGTTCGGCCGATCCGATGCGCGCACGGCAATACCGCACCACGAGGGGGCGGATGCTCACCAGTACCTGGGAAAGGGCCGCCCGGTCGCCCTGCGCTGCGGCAGCGACGACTGCGGGATCCAACTCCTCACCCGTATTGTTCATCGTCAGAGCTGTTCCTGGCGTTTTCGAGAGTGGCACGGCGGCGGGAGAGCCGGTGCTTCCGCCGATGGGGGCGGAACGGTCCAACAATAGCGGCTGGCGCATTCATGCCAGCCGTTACGGGGTCCTTCTCCGGGACGACTCAGGGAAGTCCCGGGGGGCACTCAGGGATGGCCGAGAAGGCCGCTGGCCGAACGCAATCGCCCGCCGCGAGCGTCCAGCAACCGCGCGCACTCGGCGGCCACGATCGCGCCGTCACCTCCGGGTTCGACGCCGGAGCGCAGCATGGCGCAGGCCCAGCGCAGCGGCAGCAGCTCATGTTCGGCGCAGGCGCGATCGACTTCGGTTGCGAGAGCCCGGGATCGGTCGAGGTCGCCCGCGGCGGCGCTCGCGGCGGCCAGAAGTAGCCGGGATTTCACTCGATGCCGCAGCGAGGGCGAGTTTTCCGCGAGGGCGAGCGCGGCCTCGGCGTGAGCCAGGGCTGGATCGGCCGGAGCCTGGCGGTCGCCGGCCGCGAGGTCGGCCGCGGGGGCGGAGATCAAACCGGAGCCGGGGGCCGACAGCGCCGTCTCGGCAGCCACCCAGTGCAGTCGGACACGCGGGCGCCACGCACTCGCGGCATCGGTCAGATGAACGTCGAGGTGTTTGCGGCAACGATCCAGCAGCCGGGCGGCAAGCGCCGGGCGGAGGGTGCCGAGAGCATCGGCGGCGAGTCCGGTCAACGCATCGCAAACCGCTTCGGCGCGCCTGATTTCCGCCGGGGTCGCGGCGGGCGCGGCCACGGGAGCAAGATCGCCGGCGACGGCGGGCAGGGCCAGGGCGGCCGCGCGGCCGTCGGCGACGGCGGCGTCGCCGTGCCAGCCGAGCTGGCGCAGCAACGAGGCCTCGGTGCTGTGGGTGAGCGACAGCAGCGCGGGGTCGGTGGTGGCGCGGCGGGCGCGGCCGAGCTCGGCGCGCGCGGCGGCGTAGTGTCCGATTCCACTGAGCGAGACTGCTCGCAACCAGGATTCGGCGGCATCGGCGGCCGCTGGCAACCCGGTAGCAGCGCGTTCTGGCGTGGCGCCGAAAGCGGCGTCGGCGAGTTCGGAGTTCACTTCGAGCACAGGCACAGCCGCACTCTAACCAGTGCCGGGGCAAGTGAGGGCAGCTGCCATACCACAGGCCCCCAGCTATCTATCAGCATTCACAGGCGCCTTTGTGTTTCCACTCCGTAAATCTGTTCTCGCTATCGCCCAGCACGCCCGTAAGGAATTCGTATAGCGTTTCGCGCTATTAACCTGACGGCCGCGAATCGGCCATCTCTACCCTACTCAGCGCGAGATGTCCAATGGCTGAGATCACTCCGATCGAGACTCTTGCATAGATCGAGCGACAGGTATCGACCCCCGAAAAGCCGCTGCTACCAGGCACTTCGACCAGTCGGATGGGCTATCACAGGTTGGTCACGGCACTGGGCAACCGATCAGTATCACCACAGGTAGGTGGTTTTGTAAATAGCGAGGATGTTAATTCTCTAATGTGCACGTATTCGGCTCGAGTCGAATGAAGCTATTGACTCGAATTCGTTGTCCGACCTAACGTACGTCATCGCCGTCGTTGGCGTCGTGTCGAATTGCGGAGCCGACGAAGTGCGATCGCCGGGCCACGGCGATGCGGCCACCTGTTTGCCACCAGCACCGCTCGACAATGCCGACGAGCTCGCACCATGAGGAGTTCACCATGCCTATGCCGACCCACCTCCCAGGTCCGAACGCCGATGTCTGGGATTGGCAGATGCGCGGATCCTGCCGCGGCCAGGACTCCGCGGTGTTCTTCCACCCGGACGGCGAACGCGGCCGTGCCCGGGCCCAGCGCGAGCTACGCGCCAAGGAGATCTGCAAGTCCTGCCCGGTGCTGCTGCAGTGCCGGTCGCACGCGCTGAAGGTCAGCGAGCCCTACGGCATATGGGGCGGCATGTCCGAGACCGAGCGCGAGCTACACGCCCGCCGCAACCGCCGGCGCATCGTCGCCTGACCCACCCGTTCTGCGCTCCAGGCAAACTCGCGTGACTGGTGTTCACCAGCGGTATCGCTGAGGCCGGCGACCGGGCGGGCTCGAGATTCCTCCCATCCGACAGCGATGGCGTGCCGAATGTCTAGCAAACACCCGGCACCGCTCGAGAGGGTCGGCGACGACCGGCGTCACGTCATGTCTCGAATGTCATGTATGCGACGTTTCGGTGAATGGAAAGCCACTCTGCCACAGTCTCTTTGCCGATACCCCCACGCGAGAGGAGGTTATAGCGGCACGCTACCCTCGTGGCCGATGACACAGAACGGAGCGTTGTGACAGCGCGGCCGCCTGCCGCAGAGGGCAACTCGTTCCAGAGCTCGAGGGACGGAGGGGCGGAAACGCCCAGCGTTGACTCTGTGGTGACGGCGCGCGCAGCCGAAAGTCTGGAACTAGCCGCACTCCTCGAGCGTTGCGGGCAGTCGGATCAGCAGGCGTTCGCCGAGCTGTACGACCGCACCAGCGCGAGAGTGTTCGGCCTGGTTCTACGCGTGCTACATGATCCGGGCTATGCGGAGGAGACCACGCAGGAGGTCTATCTCCAGATCTGGCGCACGGCAGCCAACTTCGACCCGTCCAAGGGCTCGGCCGTCACCTGGTTGATGACGCTGGCCCATCGGCGCGCGGTCGACCGGGTTCGGGCCGAGCAGGCGCACGCCCTGCGCGAGGTCGCGTACGGCACCAGCACTCTCGGCAACGAATTCGACGAAGTCACCGAGGAGGTCGGGCGTCGGCTGGAACAGCAGGCGGTGCTCGCCGGCCTGGCGACGTTGACGGAGACGCAGCGGGAAGCCATCTCCCTCGCGTACTTCGGCGGACGCACGTACGCCGAGGTCGCAGCCCATCTGGGCGTGGGGTTGCCGACCGTTAAGTCCCGTATACGGGATGGATTGACACGACTCAAGAAAAGTTTGGGAGTGACGTGAGATGAACGAAAGCCAGATCGATCTCGCGCACACTGTCGCGCTCGGATCGATCGGCGACGAAGATCAGCGCGCAGTGGCGGACCTTTTGGATACCGACGATGCTGTACTGCGCGCCGCCTTCACCCAGGAAGTGCAGCAGACCCGAGAAGCCATCATGCTGGCCGCGTCCGCGGTGGCCGTACCGCCACCGCCCGCGCTCCGCGATCGCCTTCTCGCCGCGATAGCCACAGACCAGGCACCGCCGAACACGATCCACCGCTCCCACTCCGGTCTCCACCACGGAAACGGCCGCTCCCCCAGTCCGATCCACGACTGAGAGCTCATTTCCCGAAGTAAGAGGTCCAGAACCCGTCACACCCGCGAGGCCAGTTTGCATGCCGCCGATTCAGGTCGCCCGACCGGTTTCGGCTGCATGCTTTGCCGGTAAAGACCGATTCGTATGCGACTCCTCAGCATCCTCATTCGCTCCTACCGCCGTGGCCTCGCGGGACTGGCCGCTCTCACCCTCGTCGTCGGGGGCCTCTACGCCTTCACCGACTCCCATTCGGGCGATCTCCGGGACCCATCCCCCGCCATCCCGCTCCCGCCCGTCTCCGGGCCACTGGGCCCGAATTGGCTGACGCCGTCACCGACCGACTCCTACCCGGGCCCACGCTGACGAACTCCCCGGCGCGCTGACTCCCGCGCGGATCCGAAAACCGCCGCGGGCCCGCATACGCGGACCGATACCTCGCGGCGGTCGGATTCCGTTCGGGCATTCGAACTTTCATGGAACGAGGCCGGCACTGCCTCGGTGGACAGGGCGCGGCGGCCCGAAAATGACAGTGGCGCAATGCAGTCCGGGCGAGATCACAGCAACCCGGGCATCACTATGGCGATGCGGGCGTCACCATGGCAGTGCGGGCGTCACCCATGGCGGTGCGGGCGTCGCCATGACAGTGCGGGGCGTGGCGCAGTCGCGCCGACGGCCGGATCGCGCCGGAGGAAGTCGGGTGGCGCGGTTGGGGTTCGGAGACGGCGAGGCCCCCGGACAGCGGGCTGTCCGGGGGCCTGAGCTGACGTCAGCGGGGCTGGGTCAGTGGGCGTGGCCGTGGTGCGCGTCGGCGGGCTCGTCGACCGGCTTGTCGACGATCGCGGACTCCGTGGTGAGCACCATGCGGGCCACCGAGGTGGCGTTCTCCACCGCGGAGCGGGTCACCTTCACCGGGTCGATGACGCCCTCGGCGACCAGGTCGCCGTAGGTGAGGGTGGCGGCGTTGAAGCCGTGCTTCCCGTCGGTCACCTTGGACACGACGACCGCGCCGTCGACGCCGGCATTGCTGGCGATCCAGAACAGCGGCGACAGCAGAGCCTGACGCACGACCTCGACGCCGGCCGCCTCGTCACCGGACAGCGAGTCGCGCAGGGCGTTCAGCGTGGACGCGGCCTGCACCAGGGCGGTGCCACCACCGGGGACGATGCCCTCGGCGACCGCGGCCTTGGCGGACGCGACGGCGTCCTCGACGCGGTACTTGCGCTCCTTGAGCTCGGTCTCGGTGGCCGCGCCGACCTTGATGACGGCGACGCCGCCGGCCAGCTTGGCCAGGCGCTCTTCCAGCTTCTCGCGGTCCCAGTCGGAGTCGGTGTTCTCGATCTCCTTGCGCAGCTGGGCAACTCGCCCGTCGATGTCGGCCTGCGAGCCCGCGCCCTCGACGATGGTGGTCTCGTCCTTGGTGACCACGACGCGGCGGGCCTTGCCCAGCACGTCCAGGCCGGCCTCACGCAGGGTGATGCCCAGGTCCGGGTTGACCACGGTGCCGCCGGTGACGATGGCCAGGTCGTCCAGGAACGCCTTGCGGCGGTCACCGAAGAACGGGGCCTTCACGGCGACGACCTTGAGGGTCTTGCGAATCGCGTTGACCACCAGGGTGGACAGCGCCTCGCCGTCGACGTCCTCGGCGATGATGACGACCGGCTTGCCCGACTCCGCGATCTTCTCCAGCAGCGGCAGCAGGTCCGGCAGGGAGCTGATCTTCTCGCGGTTCAGCAGGATCCACACGTCCTCGTAGACCGCCTGCATGGTCTCCGGGTCGGTGACGAAGTACGGGGACAGGTAGCCCTTGTCGAACTGCACGCCCTCGGTGATGGCGACCTCGGTCTGCAGACCCGAGGACTCCTCGATGGTGACGACGCCGTCCTTGCCGACCTTGGTCAGCGCCTCGGCGACCAGCGCGCCGATCTCCTCGTCACGCGAGGACACGGTGGCGACCTGCGCGATGGCTTTCTCGCCGTTGACCGGGGTGGCGGCGGCCTGCAGGGCGGCGGTCACCGCGTCGGCGGCCTTGCTCATGCCCTTGCCCAGGGTCATCGGGTTGGCGCCCGCGGCAATGTTCTTCAGGCCGCCCTTGATGAGGGCCTGCGCCAGCACGGTGGCGGTGGTGGTGCCGTCGCCGGCGACATCGTTGGTCTTGGTGGCGACGCTCTTGACCAGCTGCGCGCCCAGGTTCTCGAACGGGTCCTCGAGGTCGATCTCACGGGCGATGGTCACGCCGTCGTTGGTGACGGTCGGGCCGCCGAACGCCTTGGCGAGCACCACGTGCCGGCCGCGCGGGCCCAGGGTGACCTTGACGGCGTCGGCGAGCTTGTCGACGCCGCGCTCCATCGCGCGACGAGCCTTCTCGTCGAACTCGATCTGCTTTGGCATGTACCTACTCCTGAAATGAGTTGGGTCGGAACGCACTCCGCCCCGGGCCGGTTGCTGTATTGGCAGCTGCGACTCCGGGGCGGTGTCTTGGAGCGTTCTTACTTGGTGACGACGGCCAGCAAGTCGCGAGCCGACAGGATCAGGTACTCCGCACCGTTGTACTTGATCTCGGTGCCGCCGTACTTGCTGTAGATGACGACGTCGCCTTCCTTGACGTCCAGCGGAATCCGCTTCTCGCCGTCCTCGTCCCAGCGACCCGGACCCACGGCGATGACGGTGCCCTCCTGGGGCTTCTCCTTCGCCGTGTCGGGGATGACCAGGCCGGAGGCGGTCGTCGTCTCGGCCTCGTTGGCCTGGACGAGGATCTTGTCCTCGAGCGGCTTGATGTTCACGCTCGCCACGTTGAGCCCTCCACTTTCAGGGGATTCGTCGCGTCCGGGGCTGTTCCCCGGACTCACGGTTTCGGTCATGTGTGACCCCTGCGCAATCAGCCCCGTCGTCGCGGGTGCCGGGACCCCTGCTCAGTAGTCATCAGCTGGCACCTCAGCACTAACCCAGTGCCAACTAGCACTCTATACACGGGAGTGCCAGCGCTCAAGGCCGGGCACTGCTACTCGGCTCCCGGCATTACCTGTAACCCCGCTGGACAGCACGGCAACACCGCTGGACAGCGCGACTCGCCGACACGACGGCCCGGGAATCTGAGGTCTTCCAAAGAAATCCGAAAATCTGTAACGTTCGGATAACGGATTGTGACACCATTGACGGCGGCCACGCGACGAGACCGAATCGGTCCCGCCACGTGCACCGTCGAGAGTTTCACAACTGCTTCACCCCGCTAACCGCGCGGCAACCCCTGCGCGCGGGCTCGAGAAGAGAGCTAGACCGCAAGTGATCAGTGGCAGGTCCGGATGCCCCATCGGACATGGGCCCGCCGCGATCCGAAGCTCGGCGACGTCCGCTACCCATTGGGCGCGTCCGGAGTCCGTTCGAGATGGTCGTCTCCACCCGGACCATCCGCTCGAAGGGAGGTGAACATGCGAACATCCCTCGGCATCTCCGCCGGGAGCGAGGTGGTGTGCTCGGCGACGGTCGCCACCGCGCCCAACGGCGCCCAGAACTTCGACTACCGCGTCGTGACGGCCGATACCGCCCACTCCGACCTCGGTGATCTGGTGGCCTCCTCGATCGAATTGATGACCACCCAGATTCCGCGCGACAGCGTCTATCCGGTCGGCGCCCATCCGATCGCCCGCGGCAACGGCCACCGCGAGCCCGACTCGGCCCCGCCCGGTGACATCGCGGTCGCCTACCGGGACCGGGAGCAGGCCCAGATCATCCGCTCGGCGATCGGCCGGCAGCGGCACGGCGTCCAGCTCATCCCGGAGAGCACCGCGGCCCTGGCCTATCTGCGGCACACCGGCCTGCTGGACCGCTGGAACACGGTGGCAATCATCGACATCGGGGCCACCGGCACCACGGTCACCGTGGCCGACCACGCCGACGACACCGTGCTGCGCACCGAGCGCACCAACGCCATCAGCGGCAACGCGATCGACGAGCTGATCCTGCAGCACCTGCTGGACTGCCACCTGTCCCGCCGCGGCATCCGCCCCAATCGGGGCATCCTGCTCCACCGCAGCCGCGCCGCCAAGGAGCACCTGTCGGTGGTTCCGGCGGTCACCATCGACCATGTGGCCGGGCAGCCGCTCAAACTGACCCGGGTGGACTTCGAGGAGATCGTCGCCGACCTGCTGCGCGAGCTGGCGGTGTTCTCCCGTGCCGTGTTCTCGCGCGCCCCGAAGTTTCCGGAGGCGGTCGCCGTGATCGGCGGCGGCGCCAATGTGCCGATCATGGTGGTGGGGCTGGAGCGCGAGCTCGACGTGCCGGTCGTCACCGTGCCGGAGCCGGAGGCCGCGATCGCGAAAGGCGCGGCGCTGGTGGCGGATTCGACCACGCCGAGCGGCAGCTTCCCGGTCATCGGCCTGGGCTCGGACGCGCCGATCGGCACCTTCACCAAGCTCGCGGGCACGCTGGCGGGCGCGATCGTGGTGGTCGGACTGATCGTCGGGTACGGGGTCAAGGAATTCGTGGTGCCCGAGCCGCAGAACACCCACTACTCGCCCTCCACGACCGGCCCGCAGCAGCCGGTCCCGCAGACCACGCCGACGGGTCCTTCGGGCGGCTCCACCAGCACCACGACCACCCAGCGCCGCACCACGGCCGCAGCTCCGACGCCACTGACCGGTTCGGCCGGCGGCGCGCCCATCGCGCCCAGTAGCACCGCCCAGCCGCCGCTGCGCCCGGATCCCGACCTACCCCAGATCCCGTTCCCCGCGGATCTCCCCCGCCTGCTCGGGCCGCTGCTCGGCACCTCGCTGCCGCCGGCCGAGTCGCCCCGCCTCTCCGAGACTTCAGCGGCCGGCTGAGAGCCGTCGACGGTCGCGTACCCGTGCCGGCGGTTGAGTGCCGAACCGAGTTCGGCCGTACCCGATGAGTTATCCCGAACGTCACGAAATCGGTTGTCGCCTCGGCATTCGCCAAACCGCCCACGACCTTTCGCAGGCGGCGTTTACAGGTGGCTGGTGGAGACTGGAAGGCCGGGGTCGGTGGCGACGCTGAGCTCGGAAGGCTCTGCGCCGCCGGCGATCACATGGGCGCCGAGGGTGGCGATCATGACGCCGTTGTCGGTGCACAGGCGCGGCTTGGGGACGCGCAGGGTGATACCGGCTGCGGTGCAGCGCTCTTCGGCCATCGAACGGATGCGGGAGTTGGCGGTCGCGCCGCCGCCCAGCACCAGGGTGTCGACGCCGGTGTCCTGGACCGCGCGCACCGCCTTCATGGTGAGCACATCCGCCACGGCCTCCTGGAAGGACGCCGCGATATCCGGGATGGGCAGCTCGCGGCCTTCCCGTTGCGCCGCTTCGACATAGCGGGCGACGGCGGTCTTCAGCCCGGAGAAGGAGAAGTCGTAGCGCGGGTCGCGGGGGCCGGTCATGCCGCGCGGGAAGGCGATGGCGCTCGGATCGCCCTCGGTGGCAATGGAATCCAGCACCGGCCCGCCCGGGTAGCCGAGTCCGAGCAGGCGGGCCACCTTGTCGAAGGCCTCGCCCGCGGCGTCGTCGACCGTGCTGCCCAATTCGGTGATGGGGTGGGCGAGATCGGTGACCTGCAGCAGGTGGGTGTGCCCGCCGGACACCAGCAGCGCGACCGCCGGGGGCATGGGACCGTGTTCGAGGGTGTCCACGGCCACGTGCCCGCCCAGGTGATTGAGCGCGTAGAACGGGATATCCCAGGCCGCCGCATAGGCTTTCGCCGCCGCGACGCCCACCAGCAGCGCGCCCGCGAGACCGGGGCCGATGGTGACGGCGAGGGCGTCGGGCTTGCTGATGCCGGCCGTGGCCAGCGCCCGGCGCATGGCGGGCACGATGGCCTCGAGGTGTGCGCGGGAGGCGATCTCGGGCACCACGCCGCCGAAGCGGGCATGCTGGTCCACGCTGGAGGCGACCTCGTCGGCGAGCAGTTCGCATGTGCCGTCGGGCAGTCGGCGCACGATGCCGACTCCCGTTTCGTCGCAGGAGCTTTCGATACCCATGACGATCATGACGAGACCTCGGCGTCGGTGGTGAATCCGTCCTGCGGGAAGCCGGCCATGGCGGGTCGCCGCATGGTGTACGCGTCGGCCCCGCTGGGCTGGTAGTAGTTCTTGCGCAATCCGATGATGTGGAAGCCGTGCTTCTCGTAGAGCGTGATGGCGGGCGCGTTGTCGGTGCGGACCTCGAGGAACACCGGCCCGCCGCGGCGCCCGGCCTCCAGCAGCAGCGCCTCCAGCAACAGGGTGCCGATGCCGCGCCGGTGCTCGGCGGGATCGACGCCGATGGTGTGGACCTCGGCCTCGGGATGTTCGGCGGTGCCGAGCAGTGCGATGCCCGCGTAGCCGATCATGCGGCCGTCGGTGTCGCGCGCGGTGATGTAGCGGTTGTGCGGACCGGCCAGCTCCGACAGGAACGAAACCTCGTGCCAGGGATCGTCCTCCGGGAACAGCACCTGCTCGAGTTCGGCGCAGCGGGTGACGTCGGCAGGCCGCATCGGTTCGATGCGGATGGTCATCGGCCCACCTGCGCGTAACTCTTCTCGACGGCATCGGGGCGGCGCAGGTACAGCGGCACCAGCGGCGCGGGCACGACGCCGGCCAGGATCTCGGCGGCGGCGCAGCGCACCAGGCCCGCCGGGGACGGCGTCTCGACCGGCAGCACCGGCAGATCGAAATAGTCGACGTGCGAAGCGGATCCGGCGATCACGGTGGCGGCGGCCTGATCCAGATCGGCGGGCTTGCTCACCTCGGGTCCCTCGGACCGCGTCAGGGTTCGGCCCCCGGCCGCGGTGCGGTAGCGCGCCCAGTACACCTCGCGGCGGCGGGCGTCGGTGACGACCAGCAGCTCGATCGGGTCGGCGCTCTCACGCAGATAGCTTTCGGTGTCGGTGGCGATGGCGTCCAGGCTGCACACCCCGTACACCGGGACGCCCAACGCGTCACCGAAGGCGGCCGCGGTGGCCATGCCGACGCGCAGTCCGGTGAACGGCCCGGGCCCGACACCGGCCACGACAGCGGCGATATCGGCACGGGAGCGGCCGGATTCGGCGAGGCAGGCCAGGATCTGCGGGGTCAGCACCTCGTTGTGCGCGCGAGCGTCCACGGTCACCTTGGCGGTGATCGTGGTGATCTGCGGTGCGTTCGACCCGGGTTGCGCCGGTTCCAGTTCCACCAGTCCCGCTGTGACGGCGGGGGTCGCGGTGTCGACAGCCAATATCAGCATGATTGTCTTTACGATACCGGGTGGTACAGCCCACTCGGCGTGGTGTCTGCCTGCGGGAACTTACCGGCGCATCCGGGACTTTTCCGGTCCGGTTTCAATTCGCGGCGACCCACTCCCATTCGGCGGTGCGCACATCGGACTCGGGTTCGCGGCGCAGCTGTACGCGCAGATGGCGATCGGACAGGTGTTCGGCCACGCCCAGCCCCCATTCGACGACCACCACGGCGTGGTCGAGATCGGTGTCCAGGTCGAGGGCGTCGAGTTCGTCGAGGTCGCCGCCGAGCCGGTAGGCGTCCACGTGCACGAGGGCCACCGCACCCGGGTGGGTTCCGGCGCGGTGCTGGCGGGCGATGATGAAAGTCGGTGAGCTGACCCGTCCTTCGACACCCAGGCCGGCGGCGATGCCCCGGGTGAGCGCGGTCTTGCCCGCGCCCAGCGGGCCGTCGAGGATGACCAGATCCCCGGCCTGCAGTTGTTCGGCGAGCTCGCGGCCCAGCGCCTCGGTGTCCTCGACGGTGACGAGCGTGCGGTGATCGGTCACCGGTCACCGCCGACGTGGGTACGGACCACGCGGCCGCGGGGGTAGCAGACGATCTCGTAGTTGATGGTGCCGAGCGTGTCGGCCCACTCCTGGGCGTGCGGGTGCCCGGGCTCACCACCGAACAGCACCGCGGTGTCACCCGCCCGGACCCCGGCTTCGTTCTCGCCCAGGTCCACCACGATCTGATCCATGCAGACCCGGCCGATCTGCGGGTAGCGGACGCCGCCCAGCGCCACCGAGAATCGGCCGCCCAGCAGGCGCGGCACGCCGTCGGCGTAGCCGGCCGGAACGAGGGCGACCGTGGTGTCGCGGTCGGCGGTCCACTCGTGGCCGTAGGACACGCCCTCCCCCGCCGCGACCCGTTTCACCCGGAGCACCCGGGCGCGGAAGGTCATGGCCGGACGCAGGCCGAAATCGGACAGCTCCGGGATCGGTGACAGGCCGTACACGGCGATGCCGGGGCGCACCATGTCGAAGGCGAGGTCCGGACGGGTCAGTGCGGCAGCGGAATTCGCCAGGTGCACCAGTTCCGGCTGCAGGCCGTGCTCCTTGGCGGTGGCGATGAACTCCAGGAACCGTTCGCGCTGCATGTCATTGACCGGATGCTGCGGTTCGTCGGCGAGCGCGAGGTGGGAGAAGATGGCGCGGAAGCGCACCGTCTCCTCGGCCACCAGCCGCCCGAGCAGGTCGAGCACCTCGGGGAATTCGGCGGCGGGGATGCCGTTGCGGTTGAGCCCGGTGTCCACCTTGAGACTCACGGTGGCGGTCCGGCCGAGCTCCCGCGCCGCCTTCGCCACGCCCTCGAGCTGCGTGAGCGCGGAGACGCCGATTTCGATATCGGCGGCGATGGCGTTCGCGTAGTCGGTGTCGGAGGTGTTGAGCCAGCACAGGATCGGTGCGGTGATCCCCGCGGCCCGCAGCTCCACCGCCTCGCTGACCGTGGTGGTGCCGAGTTCCCGCGCGCCCGCCGCCAGGGCCGCCCGCGCCACCTCGGCCGCACCGTGGTTGTACCCGTCCGCCTTGACCACGACCATGACCGCGGCGTCCCCGGCGTGCTCGGCCAGGATTCGCACATTGTGGGCAATGGCATCCAGGTCGACGACGATCTCCACCTGTGGGTCTGGCTTGTTCTCCACCTGTGGGTCTGGCTTGTTCACGCCCTCGATACTGCCACCCCGCCTCCCCGAGCCTTCAGCGGACAGCTGAGAGCCGTTGACCGTCGCGCACCCGTGCCGGCGGTTGGGTGCCACACCGATTTTGGGCGTACCCGGTGAGTTACCCGGCCCTCACGAAATCAGTTGTCACCTTCGCAACGGCAATCGCCGCTAACGTGGCGGACAACGATCCATCGCTTGCCGGGAGCAGCGGCAGCCGGACGGCCGGGGTGGGGATGCGGCCCTGGGCGGCCAGAACCGCCTTCACGACAACGGGATTGGGTTCTGTGAACAGGGCGGCGGCCAGCGGAGCCAGGCGGTTGCCGAGTTCGCGGCCGGATTCCAGTTCGCCCCGGCGCCAGGCGGCGATCAGGTCGGTGTAGGCGGCGGGGGCGACATTGGCGCAGGCGAGAATCGCGCCCGACGCGCCCAGGGCCAGCAGCGGGGCGGCATACAGATCGTCGCCCGCGAGCACCGAGGTGTGGCCGGGCACCCGGGACATGAAGGCGATCGTGGTGTCGTCGATGCCGCCCGCGGTGTATTTGAAGCCCGCGACATTCGGCAGTTCGGCCAAGCGGAGCAGGGTGTCGGCGCTGAGGTTCAGGGCCGTGCGGTAGGGGATGTGGTAGATCAGCAGCGGCACGGGGCTGGCGGCGGCGAGGGTCCGGAAATGTTCCACCACACCGGCTTCCGACGGACGCAAGTAGTAGGGGACGACCGCGAGGGCGGCGGTGGCGCGCGGGTCGAGGGCGGCGAGGGCGCGCGCTGAGTCGAGGGTCGTGTTGGAGCCCGCGCCGACGATGAGGACGGCGGCGCGCTCGCGGCAGACGTTCGCGCAGATGTCGATGACCCGAGCCTGCTCGGCCGCGGTCAGGGTGGCGGGTTCGCCGGTGGTGCCGAGCGCGACCAAGCCCGCCGCGCCCGCGTCGAGGACCTCGTGGGCGAGCGCTTCCAGGGCGTCCGCGGCCAGGTCGCCGTCGGCGGTGAAGGGCGTGACCAGGGGCACGTACAGGCCGGTGAATGTCATGTGACCAGCGTGATCGATGCCGGGCTTCAGGTCTATTTCACGTTTCTTCGCCCGAGCGTAAGATCAGCTGATGCTGGATGTCCGCCGTCTGCGCCTGCTCCGCGAGCTCGCACACCGCAAGACCATCGCCGCGGTCGCCGAGGCCCTGTCCTACACGCCCTCGGCCGTGTCCCAGCAGCTCACCGCGCTCGAACGGGAGGCCGGGGTGCCGCTGCTGGAACGTACCGGGCGCAGCGTCACCCTGACTCCGGCCGCGCTGCGGCTGGTCGAGCACGCCGAGACCATTCTGGCCGTGCTGGAACAGGCCACCGCCGAACTCGCCTCGGCCCGAACCGAGCTCACCGGCACGCTGCGTATCGGCGCGTTCCCGACCGCCGTGCACGCCATCCTCTCCCCCGCGCTGGTGTCGCTGAGCCGAGACCATCCGCGGCTGGAACTGCTTGTCACCGAACTGGATCCGGCCGCCGCCCCCGCCGCCCTGCGGGCCGAGACCCTGGATATCGCGCTGCTGCAGGAGTACGACTACGTTCCCCTCGCACCCGAACCCGGCCTCGACACCGAGCCGCTGTTCGAGGAAACCATCCACCTGGCCGCCCGCGAGCCCGGACCGCTTGCCGCGCAGTCCGATTCGCCGTGGATCGCGGGCACGCCCGGGACCCTCTGCTACGAGATGACCGTCCGAGCCTGTCTCGCCGCCGGCTTCACCCCACGCATCCGCCATCACGCCGACGACTTCGGCACCGTCCTGGCGCTCGTCGCCGCAGGCCAGGGTGTGGCACTCGTCCCCGACCTGGGCGCACTCTCGACACCCCCGGGCATTACCCTCACCGCGCTACCGACCCGCCGCCGCACCCACCTCGCCTACCGCAGCGGCACCGGCGCCCATCCGATCGTCACGGCCGCGCGCACCGCCCTGCGTGCCGCCGCTACCGGTGCGGCTGCGTGAAGTCGTCGGGATGGAACAGCGCGTAGCCGACGACGAACAGGACGACCTGGAGCCGGATCAGCCACACCCCCGCATGCGCCGCCGCCAGCCGCCAGGGCATGGCGTCGCGAATCACCAGCAGCGCCAGCGCGATCAGCACCACGGCCCACAACTCCGCCGCGAGCAGCGCCATGCCGGCGAGGTCCGTCGCCGGGCTGAGCACCGCCGCGACCACCAGGACCGCCACCACGACGACATGCCAGAGGAACCAGACGAGCAGATTCGGCTCGCCGGCCCGGTCGGAAGCCAGCAGCCCTGACCAGCTCGGCAGCCAGTCACCTTGCAGCCGATCCTTCCACTCCTGCCAGACGGTTGAGTAGAAGAGCACGCTGAACATGAACAGCACCGGAACGACGCCGGCCAGGCCCCAGTACGTCGCATACGGAATGGACTTCACCGCAAGGTCTTCCATGACCTGGTCTCCTCCCCCCGGAATCCCTCATTCTGGCCTCGGCGCGGCATGGCGCCAAGACACCGAATTCTGGGGATCACCAGTGCCGGAAGATCAGGCGGCGAGCTCCCGGAGGGTGCCGATGGCCTCGCGGACGTGGGAGAGCAACGGGGAGGCGGAGATCGGGGCTCCCGCGGACGTGGTGGCGTGCGCGGCGAGATTCGCGGCCAGGGAGTGGGCGCGGGCCGCGGCCGCGGCGGCCCAGGACGGGTGGAGGCCGCGGGCCAGGAGAGCGCCGACGATGCCGGACAGGACGTCACCGGAACCGGCGGTGGCGGCCCACGAGCCACCCGCCTCATTGACGAAGACCGGGACGCCCGGGCCGGCGATCAGCGTGGCGCGGCCCTTCAAAAGCACTGTCACCTGCCAGGATTCGGCGAGTTTGCGCACGGCGGCGACACGGTCGGGGCCGGGTTCGGCACCGGTCAGGCGGGCGAATTCGCCGGCGTGCGGCGTGAGGACGGTCGGGGCGGCGCGGCCGGTCACCAGACCGGGTTCGGCGGCGAGCAGGGTGAGGCCGTCGGCGTCCACCACCACGGGCAGGTCGGTGGCCAGGATCTCGGCCAGCCGGTCGCGGGCGGCGGCGTCGGTGCCCACGCCCGGGCCGAAGACCCAGGACTGGACCCGGCCGGTCGCGGAAATGGTCTCGGCGGCAATCACTTCCGGTAAATGGGCGAGGACCTGTTCCGCGCCGGTGCCCGCGTAGCGCACCATGCCCGAGGTGGCGGCGACCGCGCCACCCGTGCACAGCACGGCGGCGCCCGGATAGGTGCCGCTGCCCGCGCAGACGCCGGTGACGCCCTGCGTGTACTTGTCGTCCGAGGGGCCCGGGACCGGCCAGCCCGCGCCGACCGCCCGCGGTTCCAGCGCGATGAGATTCGCCTCGGGCAGTCGTAATCCGATGGGCACCAGCTCGATTCGGCCGCAGTGCGGTGCGGCGAGGGCGTGCACCGGCTTGCGGGCGCCGAAGGTGACGGTGACGTCCGCGCGGACGGCCGGACCGGTCACGGCTCCGGTATCGGGATCGACGCCGGAGGGGAGGTCGGCGGCGACGATCGGACAGCGCACGCCCGCAACCAGTTCGGCCGCCACCGGGCGCAGCGGGCCACGTCCGGAGATGCCGACGATGCCGTCCACCACCAGATCCGGCGCGCCCAGCAACTGACCGACCCGATAGGGCACGGAGGTGCCGGTGTCGACGGCGAGAATCCGCCCGCCCGCCCGGCGCAAGGCCGTCAGGCCCGCCGCGTGGGCGCGCTCCGGCACCAGCAGGACCGCCCGCACCGCGACCCCGCGCCGCCGCAGGAACGAGCCCGCCCACAGCGCGTCGCCGCCATTGTCGCCCGACCCGACCAGCAGGGTCACCGCGCGACCGGCGACGCCCCCGGTGCGTTCGCGCAGCTCCCGCGCCACCACGTCGGCGAGGCCGAAGGCGGCCCGCCGCATGGGCATTCCCTCGGGCACCCTGGTGAGCAGCTCGGCCTCCGCGGCCCGGACCTCGTCGGCCGTGTAGTACCCGCGCACCGCCGGTGCGGTCATGATCGCCTCCCGGATGTGATTGCCTGCGCTTCAGGAGACTACGCCTGGGGAGCCGCGGCGCAGGTCAGCGCGGTGCCCGCGAATGGCGCGCTATCGCCGGGTACTAACCTGGCTGGCATGTCGATCCGTCGCCAGTCGTCTTCGCGTGTCCTGCTTCTCGTCGCCGTCGTGGCCGGAGCGCTGGTGGCCGGGGGCTGCTCGTCGGAAAGCTCGAAGACCGCGGCCACCTCGACGACGGCCGCTCCGGCCGCCTCCGCGACGGCCACCACCACCGGTCCGGCGGTTGCCGCCGCAGTGACCGTCGAGGTGAAGGACATGAAATTCTCCCCAGCCGACATCACGGTCAAGGCCGGGGACACCGTGACCTGGAAGTTCGACGACCGCGCCCCGCACGCCGTGCAGGGCATCGGCGATGTCGCGCTGGGCATCAACAGCCCGATCATCCACAAGGGCGAGTGGAGCCACACCTTCACCACGCCCGGCACCTACCGCTACCTGTGCCCGCTGCACCCGGACATGAAGGGCACGGTCACCGTCCAGTAGCCGCGCGGCTACTCGACCGTGACGGACTTGGCCAGGTTGCGCGGCTTGTCGATGTCGTAGCCGCGGGCCTGCGCCACCTCGGCGGCGAAGATCTGCAGCGGAACCGTGGACAGCAGCGGCTGGTACAGCGTTGGGGCCGACGGGATTTCGATCAGGTGGTCGGCGAACGGGCGCACGGTGTCGTCGCCCTCCTCGGCGATGACGATGGTGCGCGCGCCGCGCGCCTGGATCTCCCGGATATTGCTGAGCAGCTTGGAGTGCAGCACCGCGCGGCCCTTCGGGGAGGGCATGACCACGAAGACCGGCAGCCCGTCCTCGATGAGGGCGATCGGGCCGTGCTTCAGCTCGCCCGCCGCGAAACCCTCGGCGTGCATGTACGCCAGTTCCTTGAGCTTCAGCGCGCCCTCCAGGGCGACCGGGTAGCCGACATGGCGGCCCAGGAACAGCACGGTCGGGACGTGCGCGAACTGGCGGGCGATCTCCCGCACCCGGTCGGCCGACTCCAGCACCTGGGCAACGAGTTTCGGCATGGACTCCAGTTCGGCGAACTCGCGCGCCACCTCGTCCGGATACTTGGTGCCCCGCGCCTGCGCCAACGCCAGGCCGACCAGATAGTTGGCGGTGATCTGGGCCAGGAACGCCTTGGTCGAGGCCACGCCGATCTCCGGTCCGGTGCGGGTGTAGAGCACCGCATCGGACTCGCGCGGGATCTGCGCGCCATTGGTATTGCAGATGGCCAGGACTCGCGCCTTCTGCTCCTTGGCGTGACGCACGGCCTCCAGCGTGTCGGCGGTCTCGCCGGACTGCGAGATGGCGACCACCAGGGTGGAGCGGTCCAGAACCGGGTCGCGGTAACGGAATTCGCTGGCCAGCTCGACCTCCACGGGCAGCCGGGTCCAGTGCTCGATAGCGTACTTGGCCAGCAGGCCCGCGTGATACGAACTGCCGCAGGCGACCACGAAGACCTTGTCGAACTCGCGCAGCTCCTGATCGGCCAGCCGCTGCTCGTCCAGAATGATCCGGCCGCCCGCGTAGTGACCGATCAGAGTGTCGGCGACGCCGGCGGGCTGCTCCTGGATCTCCTTGAGCATGAAGTAGTCGTGGCCGCCCTTCTCGGCGGCGGCCAGATCCCAGTCGATGGTGAACGGACGGAACCGGACACCGTCGGTCGCGCCGGTGAAGTCGGTGACCCGGTAGCCGTCGGCGGTGATGACCACGGCCTGGTCCTGGCCGAGTTCGACTGCCTCCCGGGTGTGTTCGATGAAGGCGGTCACATCCGACGCGATGAACATCTCGCCTTGGCCGACACCCACCACCAGCGGGGTCGAGCGGCGGGCGGCCACAATGGTGCCCGGGTGGTCGGCGTGCGAGAAGACCAGGGTGAACGCACCCTCCAGGCGGCGCACCACCGCGAGCGCGGAGCCGACGAAATCACCGGCGGTGTCCCCGGCCGCGTAGGCGCGGGCCACCAGGTGCACCGCCACCTCGGTATCGGTGTCGCTGCCCAGCTCGACGCCCGCCGCCTCCAGCTCACGGCGCAGCGGGGCGAAGTTCTCGATGATGCCGTTGTGCACCACCGCGACCCGGCCCGTGCCATCGCGATGCGGGTGGGCATTGCGATCGGTCGGCGCGCCGTGCGTGGCCCAGCGGGTGTGACCCATGCCGGTCGATCCGGCGAATCGGTCCCGGCCGGTCTCGGCGAGCTCCGCCTCCAGATTGGCCAGGCGCCCGGCCTTACGCTCCACCGCAAGGCCGCCCGCGCCGTTCAGGATCGCCACTCCCGCGGAGTCGTAACCTCGATATTCCATGCGGCGCAACGCATCGACCACCACGCCGAGCGCATCCCGGTACCCCACATACCCCACGATTCCGCACATGGCCCCCTAGCCTAATGGGGTAGCCGCGCCGGACATATCCGAGTCGATGTCCGACCGGGCGAAACGCCCCAAGCCCGCCCCCATCGGATAGGTTCTAGACCGTGTCGGCGTCTGTGAAATCGCTCCTGAGCACTCTGACCCTGCGTGGCCCGCACGAGGTGCTGCGCGGGAATCTCGGCATCGCCGGGCTGCCCGGCGTGGTGTACACGCCCGGGAAGGGACTCAACCTGCCCGCGGTGGCGTTCGGGCACGGGTGGCTGACCGGGGTCGGCAACTACCGCCGGCTGCTGGAGCACCTGGCCTCCTGGGGTTATGTCGCCGCGGCGCCCGACACCGAACGCGGACCCATCCCCTCGCACCTGAACCTCGCGACGGATCTGCTGACCACGCTCGACATCTGCGCCGGGGTGCGGCTGGGCGCGGGCAATGTCAGCGTGGATCCGAAGCGGCTCACCCTGGCCGGGCACGGCATGGGTGCGGGCGCGGCCGTCATCGCCGCCTCCCAGCGCGACGTCGCCGCCGTCGCGGCCCTGTACCCGTCCCCCACCGCGCCCTCCGCCGAGGCCCTCGCCCCCAAGATCGACGCTCCGGCCCTGATCCTGGCCGGCGCCACCGATATCGACTCGGTCAGCTCCGACGCCATCCCGCTGGCCGCTGCCTGGGGCGAGGGCGCGATCCTGCGCTCGCTCGACAAGGCCGGCCACAACGGCATGATCGAAGGCCGCCGCGCCCTCGCCGCCCTCGGCGCCGGCAAACACGAACCCAAAACCGAACGCCTCACCCGAGCCCTCCTGGTCGGGTACCTCAACTACACCGTCCTCGGCGACAAGAAGTACAAGCCCTTCGCCGACCCCGAAGCCGCCCTCCCCCACACCCAGCTCGTGGACCCCAACGCCATCGAGGAAGAGCCCGAGCAGCCCCAGAAACTCCCGGTCCTCCAACTCATCCAGGCCCTCCGCAAGTAATCCGGGGCGGCCAACGCACGCTCGGCTCGAGCGATTCTGCGGGCGGCACAGCCGGTTCCCTCGCTGGGGCGCTCGACGCCTCCCTCGGCACTCTCCGCCGCCCGTCCGGACTCCCCAGCGCGGGAGCCGGATTCACGGG
Organism: Nocardia sp. NPDC059229; assembly: GCF_042754165.1. Classification (NCBI taxonomy): domain Bacteria; kingdom Bacillati; phylum Actinomycetota; class Actinomycetes; order Mycobacteriales; family Nocardiaceae; genus Nocardia; species Nocardia sp. NPDC059229. The sequence continues at coordinate 312,020 of NZ_JBHZAK010000003.1, read as the reverse complement.
CGGGCCAAGCGACCGGGTCCCCGCTTACGGCAGCATACGGCGCCGGGACCGGTGCTTGCACGAAGTCCGGAAAGCACCGGCAGGACGACGATTACGGCACGAGAGGTTCGGTGGTCTCGGGTATTTCGAGACCTCCCTCCGGGATCTCCAGCGGCGTGTGCGGCTCCGCTGACCAGGGCGTGGAGTCGGCGAGTGGCGCGTCGGATCCGGGTTGACCCGTAGCTGTTGGCGGCGCGGGGTTTTCGAGCGGGTGCGCGGGCACGAGCGGCTGGTCGGTCGGCGCGGGCGGGGTCGGCGGCGCGCAACCGCCTGCAGTCTGCTGGTCCGGAGTGGGATCGGGGGTGGGCGGCTGGGTGCAGCCCGGCGGCGCACCGTCCCCGGCGGCGGGTGGGGGCGGAACCTCTGGCGGCGCAGACTGATTCGGGGTGGGGTCGGGGCAGGGAGTCGGTGGAGCGGTCGGCGGGTCGGGAACTGTGCAGGTGCGGGGTACGCAGTCTGGACCGGGCGTTGCGCCGCCATCTGTCGTGGGTGGCGCGTCCGCCTGGGTGGGTGGGGTCGGGTCCGGGTGGGCATCACTGGCAGGTGCGGTGGGGGTGTGGGCGGGGTCATAGGTGGTGAGGACGGGGGTGCCGTTCTGATCGAAAGACAATGTGTAGGTGTTGGTTTGGCCCGACTCATCGGTCATGGCGAGGGTAAGGTCGCCGGTGGGGCTGCGTTCGAGGACGAAATGCTTTCCGGACAGGTCGAATTCGAGTCCGCCAGACGGGAGGGCCGGGTTCTCTGAGTGATCCGGCTCGGGCTTGGGATCGGTTGCGGGCTCGGGTTCACCGGGCGATGGCGACGTTTGGCCCGTAAGCGAGCCGAGCTTCTCGATGGCGGCGGAAATGCCCTGCTGGAGGCCCTTTTCGAGCTGGGTGAGAGTGTCTTTCAGAGTCCGGCCGAACTGGTCGGATCGCTGCTGGGCCAGGTCCGGGGCTGCTGCGGTTCCAGTGTCCGCCGAGCCCGCGGAACCACCGGGCTCCGCACCGCTGAGGTCCGCAGCGCCGGCCGGTTGCGTCCCGGCGGCCGGTGCGGTGGAACCCGCTCGGCCAGGCAGGGATTCCGGCGGGACGGTAGACGGCTGGGCTCGATCCGGAGACTGCGGATGGGCCGGGTCGGGTGTGGTTGCCCCACCCGATGACGGCGGGTATCCAGGCGGGACGACCGGCTGCGACGGCTGGGGGTGCGCTGTTGGCGGCGTTGTCGCTGGGTACGACTGCGACGCTGGAAGGGGCTGGGTCGTGGGAATACTCGGGGCCGGGTTCTCCTCGGGCCGGGGCAGCAGGGCTTGGGCCGGTTGTGGGTAGGGATGGTCGATGACCTGGGCCAGGGCCGTGACGATGGTGCGGTAGTGGGATTCGAAGGTCTCGTTGGTGGCGGCGCAGGCGGCGGTGAAGGCCGCGAGTTTGTGATCGACGTCGGCACGGAACGTGCCGGTGAGCCAGGGGTCGGTGGTGTCGAGGGCGTCGATGTCGTCCGGGGTTTTGCCGTCGATGGCGAGGCGGCCTTCGCCGTCCGGAGTGGGTTCGAGCAGGGCGAGGGTGTGTTCGGCCTTGGTGAGGACCGAGTCGCGGAGGGGGTCCAGGGCGGCGGCGATGGCGGTGGAGGCGGTGCGGATGGTGTCGAGATCGTCGCGGGCCTGGCGCAGTTGGGAATTCACGATGGTGAGCGCCTCGGCGCCGGTGGCGCCGGTCCAGACGGTTGGCAAGGCTTGCGCGATCGCCCGGTGCGACGACCAACGCGACTCGGCATCCGTGAGCACTCTGTCCAGTTCGGTTCGGGCAGTGTCGAATTCGATGAGATCAGCGCCGCGCTGCTCGTCGTAGCGGGCATAGAGGTCGGCGAGGCCGAGCCCCTCCGGCACGCCGAATGCCTTGGTGTACAGGGGCAGAAAGTGTTCCCAGTACTGGAGGCCGGGCGCACCGTAGTCGAGAATCTGGTCGACGCTCTTGCCGGTCGGGTCGAAGCTCATCGGCCCACCCGCGTGAGTGCGGTGGCGTATTCACGGTCCAGGCACGCGTATTCGGTGGCGGCGCGGTCGAACACCTCGGCGGTGGCGGAGGCGGCCGCACCCCAGTACCGCAGGCAGGCGGCCGCGCGCTCGAAGCCCTGGTGCACGGCAATGCCCTGGGCGGAATAGTTGCGCCCGGCTTCGTCCCTGCCGATGCCGAAGGCATGATCGCCGACCGTACGGGCATGCCGCCCCAGGGCCGCCGCATTGTCGCGCAAGGTGGTGGCCCCGTCGTGCAGGGCCGCAATACGCACGCCGAAATCGCCGGATTCACTCATTGCTCCCCCTCGAATCCCGATGCCGTGAAACCCCCGCCGCCCCGGCTATGTGCCGCCGAGGTGTCCTACGTCCATGCGCACCCACTCGGTGGTGCCGTCCGGATTGTGGTGGAACTCCCAGGCCGAGAAGTCCCCGCCGCTGTCCACCACGGTCACATGATCGGCGTAGCCGTCGTGATCCAGATCCGTCCATACCTGCATGGCGTGATCGGTGCTGGTGGTCACGGTGTCCAGCAGGCCGTCACCGTCGAGATCCTGCGTGGGGTGCGATAACTCGACCGCGCCGAGCCCGCCGAGCTCCGTGTGCGCGTCGAGATCCGGCAGCTCCAGTCCGGGCAGATCACCCGATGTGACCATGGTGTGCACTCCTCCGCTGTGACGTGGCTCTCATCCTGTCACTTTGCCGAGGCACCCGCATCACCCTCGATCACGAATGTGGACAACTCGCGGCCTGTGCACAACTCACTGCTTCGGGATCACGATCCACAGCGCGATGTAGACGAGGAACTGCGGCCCGGGCAGCAGGCAGGACGCCACGAACAGGGCGCGAACGAGGTTGGCGTTCCAGCCGAAGTACTGGGCGAGGCCGCCGCACACGCCGCCGATCCATTTGTCGTTGGCGGAGCGGGTCAGTCGCTTGGGGGCCGGAGTCGGAAACTGTGTCGTCATGTCTCCCACTGTGCCCAGTTCGATCTCGGTGCACATCGGTCGCGTGCCCCAATACGACCCTGAACTTTCCGAGGGCCGGAGTCAGGGTGCCACCCCGAACACGGCAGAATCGCCCTGGTGAGCACCACTCTGCATGCGCGCGGCCTGGCCGCCGGACACGGTGAGCGGATTCTGTTCTCCGACCTGGACCTGATCCTCGCCCCGGGCGACGTGATCGGGCTGGTCGGCGTGAACGGCGCCGGGAAGTCCACCCTGCTGCGCATGCTCGCCGACGGTCGCGCCCACGAGGGCGAGATCGTGCTGAGCCCGCCCGACGCCACCGTCGGCTACCTGGCCCAGGAACCCGAACGCCTGGCCGGCGAGACGGTGCTCGAATTCCTGCGCCGCCGTACCGGTGTGGCCGCTGCCCAGCAGCTCATGGACGCCGCCGCCGAACGCCTCGCCGACGGCGGCGACGACGAGTACTCCCCCGCCCTGGAGCGCTGGCTCGCTCTGGGTGGCGCGGATCTGGAACAGCGCGCCGAGGAGGTGGCCGCCGATCTCGGGCTGGCCGAGAGCCTCCCGCACGGCCTCGACACCCCCATGACCGTGCTCTCCGGCGGTCAGGCCGCGCGCGCCGGGCTGGCCTCGGTCCTGTTGTCGCGCTTCGACATCCTGCTGCTCGACGAGCCGACCAACGATCTGGATCTCGACGGCCTGGCCCGGCTCGAGCAGTTCGTGACCGGCGTCCGCGAGCCCCTCATGGTGATCAGCCACGACCGGGAGTTCCTGGCGCGCACCGTGAATCGCATCATGGAACTGGATCTGGCCCAGCAGCAGGTCGGCGTCTACGACGGCAGTTACGAGTCCTACCTGGAGGAGCGGGCGATCGCGCGCCGGCACGCGCGCGAGGCCTACGACGAGTACGCCGACACCAGATCCGGTCTGGAAGCGCGCGCCAACATGCAGCGCAACTGGATGGAACACGGCGTCCGCAATGCCCGCCGCAAGTCGAAGGTGGACTCCGACAAGATGGGTCGCAAGGCCCGTGCGGAATCCACCGAGAAGCAGGCCGCCAAGGTCAAGCAAACCCTCAAACGCATCGAACGCCTGGACACGGTGGAGGAACCGCGCAAGGAGTGGGAGCTGCGCATGTCCATCGCCGCCGCCCCGCGCAGCGGCTCGGTGGTGGCGACCGTGTCGGGCGCCACCGTGCGCCGTGGCGACTTCACCCTCGGACCGGTGACGGTGCAGGTGGATTGGGGCGACCGCATCGTGCTGACGGGCGCCAACGGTTCCGGCAAGTCCACGCTGCTGTCCCTGCTGCTCGGAAAGGCGAAGCCGGACAGCGGATCCGCCGCCCTCGGCTCGGGCGTCGCGATCGGCGAGGTCGATCAGGCGCGCGGCCTGTTCCGCGGAACCGCCACCCTGGCCGACACTTTCAGCGCCCAGGTGCCCGACTTGAACGAGTCGGACGTCCGCACCCTGCTCGCCAAGTTCGGCCTGCGCGGCCCACATGTGCTGCGCCCCAACGACACTCTCTCCCCCGGCGAGCGCACCCGCGCCGCACTGGCCCTGCTCCAGGCCCGCGGCGTGAACCTGCTCGTCCTGGACGAGCCCACCAACCATCTGGACCTGCCCGCCATCGAGCAGCTCGAACAGGCCGTCGAATCCTTCGAGGGCACAGTCCTCCTGGTCACCCACGACCGTCGCATGCTCGACAATGTCCGGGCCACCCGCCGCTGGCACATGGACGGCGGGCAGCTCACCGAAACGCACTGACCCCGTGCTCCCGGCATGCGATTCGGCATGCCGGGGCGACAGGGGCTACTCAGACGGCGGCGACCAGCTTGGCGAGGTTGTCGGCCAGGTCATGCGCCCGGGTGAGGTCGGTCGCCTCCACCATGACGCGGACCAGCTGTTCGGTTCCACTGGGGCGCAACAGGATTCGGCCGGTATCGCCCAGCAGGCGCTCGGCTTCGGCGACGGCTTCCAGCACCGACGGCGCGGCCGCGACCGCCGCCTTGTCGGTGACCGGGACGTTCACCAGCACCTGCGGGACGGTCTGCACGATGCTCGCCAATTCCGCCAGGCCGCGGCCGGTTTCGGCCATGCGGGCCATCAGCTTCAGGCCGGTCAGGACGCCGTCGCCGGTGGTACCGAAGCGGGGGAAGACCACGTGGCCGGACTGCTCGCCGCCCAGCGTGTAGCCGCCCGCGCGCAGGTCCTCGAGGACGTAGCGGTCGCCGACGGCGGTGGTGCGCATGGTGATTCCGGCCTCGCGCATGGCGATGTGCAGGCCGAGATTGCTCATGACGGTGGCGACCAGGGTGTTCTGCACCAGATCACCGGAGTCCCGCATGGCCAGGGCGAGGATGGCCATGATGGCGTCACCGTCGACGACCGCACCGGTCGCGTCCACGGCCAGGCAGCGGTCGGCGTCGCCGTCGTGCGCGAGGCCGAGGTCCGCGCCGTGCTCGCGGACCGCGCGCTGGACCTGCTCCAGATGCGTGGAGCCACAGCCGTCATTGATGTTCAGGCCGTCGGGCTCGGCATTGATGGCGATGACCGTGGCGCCCGCCTCGCGGTAGGCGGTGGGCCCGACCTCGGAGGCCGCGCCGTTCGCGCAGTCCACCACGACGGTGAGCCCGCGCAGATCGCGGCCGGTGGCCTGGACCAGGTGCTCGACGTAGCGCTCGTGGGTGCCTTCCAGGCTGAAGCGGTCGTGCACGTCGTAGACATGCCCACCGAGTCCGGGACGGCCGAGCACCCGTCCGATCGCGGCCCCGGTGGGGCGGGTGAAGGTGCCCTCGGCGATGAGCGCCTCGATGCGGTCCTCGATGGCGTCGTCCAGCTTGTGGCCACCCGCGGCGAAGATCTTGATGCCGTTGTCCGGCATGGGGTTGTGCGAGGCGGAGATCATGACGCCCAGGCAGGCGTCGTACAGGCCGGTCAGGTAGGCGACGGCGGGCGTCGGCAGCACGCCGACCGACAGCACATCCACACCGGCGGCGGTGAGGCCCGCGGTGACGGCGGCCTCCAGCATCTCGCCGCTGGCGCGCGGGTCGCGGCCGACGACGGCCAGCGCGCGCTTCTTCCCCCGACTCAGAACCTGAGCGGCGGCGGCCGAAACCTGCAGCGCCAGTTCCGGACTCAAAGACTCATTGGCCAGCCCGCGCACACCATCGGTGCCGAACAAACGTCCCATTACCTCAACACCCCTGCTGGTTCGGTCGATACAGCACGAGAGCAGGCTTCCGGCCCTCTCCCGGACTCTCGCACTCCACCGCGTTCCGCGGCGGAGTGCGTCCAGGAAATAAGGGGCAACAGTTGTGAAAACTGCTGCGGGGAGCCTGCTCTCGTACAGGTTGCCGTGTAGACCGTACCGTGCCCGGCCCCCGGAAGGACCGGGCACGGTAGAGCCCGACGGCGCAATATCAGCGCTTCGAGTACTGAGGCGCCTTGCGGGCCTTCTTGAGGCCGTACTTCTTACGCTCGGTGGCACGCGGGTCACGGGTCAGGAAGCCGGCACGCTTGAGGGCGGGACGGTCCTCCGGAGTGACCTCGATGAGGGCACGCGCGATGGCGAGGCGCAGGGCGCCGGCCTGACCGGACGGGCCGCCGCCGACCAGGCGGGCGTGCACGTCGAAGGTCTCGGTGCGCTCGACGGTGACCAGCGGGGACTTCACCAGCTGCTGGTGCACCTTGTTCGGGAAGTAATCCTCGATGGTGCGGCCGTTCAGCACGAAGTTGCCGGAACCCGGCACCAGGCGCACGCGGACCACGGCCTCCTTGCGGCGGCCGACGGTCTGCACCGGGCGGTCGATGACGACCGGGGCGGAGAAGGTCTCGGCGTACTCGGCCTCGGCCTCGTAACCGTCACCCTCCTCGACGACCTCCACGGCGGTGTCCTCGACGACGAAGTCGTCGTTGAATTCCTCAGGAGCGGTCACTGGGCCACCTGCTTGATCTCGAAGGGGATGGGCTGCTGGGCGGCGTGCGGGTGGTTCGGGCCCGCGTAGACCTTCAGCTTGCGAATGATCTGGTTGCCCAGCTTGTTCTTCGGGATCATGCCCTTGACGGCGCGCTCGACCAGACGGTCGGGGCGGGTGTCCAGGATCTGGCCCACGGTACGACCCTTCAGACCACCGGGGTGGCCGGAGTGGGTGTAGAGGACCTTGTCCTCACGCTTGTTGCCGGAGACGGCGACCTTGTCCGCGTTGATGATGATGACGAAGTCGCCACCATCCACGTTCGGGGCGTAGGTCGGCTTGGTCTTGCCGCGCAGCAGGTTGGCAGCCTGCACGGAAAGACGGCCGAGCACTACGTCAGTGGCGTCGATGACGTACCACTTGCGGGTCACGTCACCGCCCTTGGGGCTGTACGTAGGCACAGTGCATCCCTGTCTGTCGTAGGTTTTGCCAGCCAAGCGTGAGGTCGAGCTGATTCCCGGCGGCCGGTGGAGACCCGGGGCTCGTACGACAACCGGTTACCCGGCCGTACCGCACGCCAACGAGCCACCTTACCAGCGAGGGTGGCCGTCTCCCGAATCGGTCCCGGCGGGCAGGGAACACCCGACCGAAGAGTGATCCATCTCACAGTCTAAGCGGAATGAGTGCCTCCGGTACGGGCATTGTAAGGGGAACGGGAACCATCGCGACGGTTGGTCCAGCCGTCCTGCCAATGGAGGCCGCCATGGCGATCAGCACCCAGCCGACCTATTCGCGCGCAGCAGCGACGCCCCACCCGCATGCGGCCGCCATGCGCCGGATCCTGCTGACCGTGGTGACCGGCAGTCTGGTCTTCCTGATCCCCTGGATCGCGTACCTCTCGGTCAGCCTGCCCTCCGAACGGCAGGTGAGCCAGTGGGACATCGCGTGGGTGGGCTTCGATTTCGCGCTGGTCGGCGCGATCGGTATGACCGCCTGGCACGCCTGGCGGCGCCGGCAGGTCTTCATTCCGTGGGCGATGATCACCGGGACGCTGCTGATCTGCGATGCCTGGTTCGACATCGTGCTCGACTGGAACAGCCCGGATCTGTGGTTCGCCCTGCTCTCCGCCGGCATCGGCGAACTGCCGCTGGCCGCGCTGCTGTTCTACGCGGCCCGGCGGCTGCTGCGACTCACCATCGAACGCGCCTGGGCGCTGACCGGTCACACCGGACCCGCGCCCCGGGTCTCCCGGGTCGAACTGCTGACCGCCACCAGCTGGCTGCGGCTCGACGATCTCGCGGCGGACGGATCAGATGTGCAGGGGCGGGCCCGGATCGGCGCCGCGCGCGGGTCCGGGAATGGTGTAGCGCAGCGTGTCGATGCCGAAGCGTAAACAGTCCTGATCCCGGGGATCACCGACGGTGGCGATGCCCGCGTGCGGGAGGCCGGACACGAACGGGGTCACGGCGCAGGATTCGTCGACCGGGCTCGCGGTCCCGCCACCGACCCGAATCACGGTGTCGGCGGACGTGGTTGACGCGACCGGGTCGGACCGCTGGTCGGAGTGCGCGCCCAGCAGCGACAGCGCGGCCGCGCCGACGATGATCGGAGCGCCGAAGGGCTTGCGCATCTTGTTCCACAGCTTGCCCTTGCGCTGCTTGCGGTCGCCCTCGGAGCCGGATTCCGAATCCGGCTGCCCAGCCGCATCTTCCGGCGTTTGCGGATTCGCGCCGCGCGCCCCCGTCGACATCGACCCACCGTACATCCCGCCGGACTGACCAGGTGCATTTCCACCGGATCCAGCAAAACTCCCGCGACCCGAACCGGACGTATCCCCCTCGGGCACATAGGGACCGGCCGGGTAGCCGCCGGTGTTGTACCCACCCTGCTGCCCATAGCCGCCCGAGCCGTATCCGCCCTGACCGTACTGCCCGGCGGCACCCTGCTGCGGGGCGTACTGGCCACCCGCGTTCGGCTGCGCGCCGCCCGGACCGTAGCCGCCCCGGGCGGCCGCGTCGGAGCCCGGAGCATTCGCCGAACCGTAGCCCGCGCCGGCCGGGTAGCCGGAAGACCCGGCGCCCGGTCCGGATTGACCGGAACCGTAGGAACCACCGGGTCCGTACTGGCCGGGAGGTTGCCCACCGGACTGGCCGTAGCCCGGCTGCCCGGCCGCCTGGCCGTAGCCGCCGGCCGGCCCGTAACCGCCGGAGCCGTGCGGTCCGGCGGGCGCACCGCCCGAACCCTGTTGCGCGCCTCCGGCACCCGTGCCCTGTGGCGCGCCTGCACCTGCGCCCGGCCCGGCATCGGCGGCGGTCGTGCCCGGCTGACCGAATCCCTGCTGACCTGCATCGGCGCCGCCCTGGCCCATGACCGTGGTCAGCTGATCATCGGCCGGCGACCCGGGCGGCCGCATGAACCGGCCACCCACGCCCTCCAGCCCGGGCGGCAGCGTGCCGCGGCCGCCGGCCACCGGCTGCGGCCCGGTGCTCGGATTCTCGGTGCCACGGGGAACCCCTTGGCCCGCATCGCCACTCGGCGACTGCCCTGCCGCCTGCGCGGTGAGCCGCGCGACCTCCTCGGCCGTCATTCGCTGGGTCAGGCCGCCGGGTCCGGTCGGCGTTCCCGCGCCACCGCTCTGAGATGCAGCCTCCTGCGCGGTGATTCGCCTGGTGAGCCCTGCTGCCGCGGGATCGGCGACGGCCTGTGGGCCGGTCCCGGCTGCCTGCTTCGCCTGGGCGGCGGCGGTCATGGCCGCGGCCTCCTCGGCAGTGAGGCGGACGGTCGCACCCGCCGGGTCGGCACCCGAGTGATCCGGCGCGGCGGCGGAATCGACCGTGGGCTGCGGGCCGGTGCCGCGCGCGGAATCCGGTCGCTGTGCGCCGGATTCGGGTGCGGGCGGTGAATCCATGTGCCGGGGAATCAATTCCGGCTGGTGGGCCAGCGGCTCGGGCTGACGCTGCAGTGGCTGCCCGGCGGCCGGGCCGCCGGTGACATGACGCGGACCCTGTTCGATCGGGCGCGCATCGGCGCCCGCCGGCTGCGGCGCGGCGGCCACGGGCCGGTCGTAGGCCGGGTCGCCCTCGCTGTCGGCGACCAGCAGATGGGTCGCGCCCAGGACCAGGGCGTGCATCGGGTGGTCGGCGACCTGGAAACGGTGGCCGAGATGGTTCTGAAAGGCCAGGCGCAGTGCGTCGTTGAAGCACACGTTGCCGGTGAGCAGCACCGTCGAGGTGTCGGCATTGATGGCGCGGGCCGCGGCCATCACCTCGATGACCACATTGTCGGCGGCGTGGGCCTCGTGCAGCGCCTCGGCGGTGATCGCGACGCTGACCGACTCCGTGGGCTGATCGTCATTGCCGTGGACGGCGACGACCAGGCATTCGCGGCCGTCGGAGTAGACGCCGACCGCGCCGACCGCCGGACCGCGACCGGGCGCGCGCACCAGACCGAGCGCGCGGACATAGCCGGAGAGCGCGACCGATTCGGGCAGCGGCTCGGCGGGCACGCCGAGTTGCTCTACCAGGCGCACGAATTCGTCGACCTTGGGGTCGGGCCATTCATCGGGGAAGGGCAGCGCGAGCACATCCGGCGCACCGCCGAGGTGCTCGACGATGGACGCGAGCGGATTGTGCATGCGGGCCCGGAAGACCAGCTCGGCCGGCCAGGTCGCACCGGCCACCACGATCTGCGGGTGCCCGATGATGTCGCGCACATCGGAGATGGCGATGCCGACATCGGGACGCCGGTCCACGCCGGCAGTGTGCAGCCGGCCGGACGAATCCGCCAGCAGGTATGCGGGTGGTGTGTATGTGCTTTCGACCTGGACCGGGCGAATGGGCGAACCGCCGCCACCGGCGGCCACCGACACCACGTCCCAGCCGAGATGCACTGCACCAACTCGAGCCGTCACAGTCATCAGTCTGCCTGCTCGCTTCGCAGCGCGCGCGACCGAATCCAGACTTCGCACCCCCGCCTGCGCGAATGGCCGATCACGCAGCCGACTTCTTCAAGCGCAGGCGCGACCAGGTGAACAGGGCGAGCAGCACGGCGATCACGGCGAGCACCGAGACATCCAGTGCCCACGCGCCGACGGTGTGCTTCCAGAAGTGGTCCTGCTGCGCCGCCGCCGAGGCCGACAGATTGGGCAGATCGACCGTGGACGCCCCCGCGGAATAGCCCCAGCGCGAGGGGAACAGCCAGGAAAGCTGGTCCAGCACAACGCGGCCCGTCACCGGGATCATGCCGCCCGCCATCACCAGCTGCGCCATGATGATCACCACCAGCAGCGGCATCACCTGCTCGTTGGACTTGGCCAGCGCGGACAGCGCCAGACCCAGCACCACACAGGTCACGGCGGTGAGGGCGACATCGAGATAGAGCTCCGCCGGGCCGTAGGGAATCACCGCGCCCTTGCTCGGCGGCTTCTTCACCGCCAGCACGATGCCGATCATCACAGCCGACTGCAGCAGTGCCGCAAGGCTGAAGACCACGACCTTCGACATCAGGTATGCGCCGGAACGCAATCCGACCGCGCGTTCCCGGTAGTAGATGGCCCGCTCGCCGACCAGGTCACGCACCGTGAGTGTGGCGCCCATGAAGCAGGCGCCGAGGATGAGCACCACCAGCAGCTGCTGGGCCTCGCCATTGTTGGCGCGCACGAAACTGCCGTCGGGCGCCTGCACGAAGCCGACGGACTCGAATCCGCTCTTGCCCTGTACGACCAGCGACAGGCCGCCCAGCACGAACGGCAGGATCGCGAGGAACGCCAGATAGCCGCGGTCGGCGAAGATGAGCCGCAGCTGCCGCCGCGACAGCGTGGAGAACTGTTTGAGCGGACTGGATTTCGGTGCCTTCGCCCGTTCCACCGGTTTGACCGGCGCGGGCGGCTCCGCGAACGCTTGGCGGGAGCGGAAATTCGCGAAGGCCCCGTCCGGATCGGCGGCGACACGGCCGAAGATCTCGGCCCAGTCGCTGGTGCCCATGACGTGGCCGACGCTGCCCGGGTGCCCGCAGAAGGCGGTCTTGCCGCCGGGCGCGAGCAGCAGCACCTGATCGCACATGTCCAGGCAGGCCACCGAGTGGGTGACCACGATGACGGTGCGCCCGGCATCGGCCAGTTCCCGCAGCATGGTCATGACCTGCCGGTCCAGCGCCGGGTCCAGGCCCGAGGTGGGCTCGTCCAGGATCAGCAGCGAGGGACCGGTGAGCAGCTCCATGGCCACGGAGGCGCGTTTGCGCTGACCGCCGGAGAGCCGGTCCACGCGGGTGTCGGCGTGCTGGGTGAGCGAAAGTTCCTTCAGCACATCGGCGATCACCTGCTGGCGATCGGCCTTGCTGGTGTCCGGGGGCAGGCGCAGCTGGGCAGCGAAGTTGAGCGCCTGCTTGACCGTCAGCTGCCGGTGCAGCACGTCGTCCTGCGGCACCATGCCGATACGAGAGCGCAGCGCCTCGTACTCGGCGTGCAGGTTGCGGCCCTCGAAGGTGACCACGCCCGCGGACGGATGCGTCGTTCCCGCAATGAGTTTCGACAGGGTCGACTTGCCCGCGCCGGAGGGGCCGATCATCGCGGTCAGCGAGCCGCGCCCGGCCTGCATGTTCACGTCGATGAGCAGCTGCTTGTTGCCCTCGACGGTGAACGAGACGCCGTGCACGTGCAGGCCCTGCTCGGCGACCGGCCGCTGGCGATGGACCAGCGTGCCCTCCTGCACGACGAAGTCGACGTTACCGATGGTGACGATGTCGCGTTCACGCAGCAGCGCCCGCTGTTCGCGGCGGCCGTTGACGAAGGTGCCGTTGGCCGAGCCCAGGTCCTCGATGGCCAGGCCCTGCCGGTCCGGCACCAGGCGGGCGTGCCGGCGCGAGGCCATCGGGTCGTTGACCACGATCTGGTTGTCGCTGGTACGGCCGATGTTGAGGCCGTCGCGCGGAATCCGGTCGGCGCGCGCGATGGCCGCGGTGGAGGCGCGGGCGCGGATCGGCGGCAGCGCGGAGGTGTCCGCCTTGGTGGTCATATTGATGTTGTCAGCGGCGGCCGGAGGCGGCGTATTCACCGGCGGGCGAGGCACATTCGGCGTCGCCGAGGTGCCGGGAGGCGGAGTCTGCCGCTGCTGCAGGGGATTCGGCTGCTGGTGCTGCACCGGGTGCGGCAGTTGATGCTGCGGCCCGGACGCGGGCCGGTTCACCGGCGGCCGCTGCGCGAGATTCGGGTTGGCCTGGGCCGGGTTGGGCCAGGCCTGCTGCGGATTGGGCCGCTGCTGCACCGGCGGACGCTGCGCGAAGGGCTGCACCGGCTGCTGGGCCTGCTGCGGCTGCCCCGCCTGCGGCATCGGCCGCGACGGCGGCCGGTTCGGCGGCGGCATCATGCCCGGACGCTGCTGCTGCGGCGGCGTGCCTCCGCCCCGGCCGGTCTGCGGCAGCAGGTGCAGCAGCGGCCCGGTGATGGCATCGCCGAGCCGCACCTGGGTGGGCCGGTTGATGACCAGTGGCGTGGTCAGGCGGCGGGCGTCCACGAAGACGCCGTTGGTGCTGCCGTTGTCGCTGAGCATCCACGACCCGGCCTCGTAGCTGAGGGTCGCGTGCACCCGGGACACCAGCGGGCTGTCGACGAACAGCGTCACCTCCGGCGCCCTGCCCATGGTGATCTGCTGGGTCGCGTCGAAGACCCGCTCGGTTCCTTCATGACGCACGGTGATCTGCTGCGCCCCCGGTGAAGACATGGCTGGATAATAAGCGAAGCCCCCGAAGTCCGGCGTTGCGCTCATCGGCCGCAGGCTCGATAACGGGACAGAGATCGAATCGGCCTGCGAGGGAGTGCACGTGGCGAGACGCCAGGGGGAGGCGGTGCGCACGCGCCGGTCCGGGGGGATTCGCCGCGTGGTCGTGGTGGCGGGGGTACTGGTGCTCGCGGTCGCACTCTTGTCCGGATGTACACGAACTGTTCACGGTCGCGCGGTTTCCATCTACGACGACCCGTTCAAGGTGGCCGGTCTGCCCACCACCAGCGGACCCAGCGGTCCGCGCGCGGGCGCCCCGAATTCAACGCTGACCGCGCAGGATTCCGACGGCGGCCAGGTCGACCACCTGGTCCTCAACGCGCTCGACGATATCCAGACCTATTGGCAGGGCGAGTTCCCGCTGGAGTTCGGCGGCGTTTTCAGCCCGGTCGGCAAGTTCATCTCGTGGAGCGCCAAGACGCCGCGCTCGCAGGCCGGGCAGTTCTGCGGGGAGTCCAGCTACCGGCTCGTCAATGCCGCGTACTGCCGCCTGGACGGATCCGTCGGCTGGGATCGCGGGGTGCTGCTGCCCGCGGTGGCCGACGAGTTCGGGAAGATGTCGGTGGTGATGGTGCTGGCCCACGAGTACGGGCACGCCATCCAGGAGATGGCCAAGCTCGTCGGCCGCCGCACCCCGACCATCGTCAAGGAGCAGCAGGCGGACTGCTTCGCGGGGGCGTTCATCCGGAACGTGGCCGAGGGGAAGGCCAAGCACTTCACCATCAACACCTCCGACGGGTTGAACGCGGTGCTGGCCGCCACCGTCGCCTTCCGCGACGCGGACCCGGACGATCCGCAGAATGTGCACGGTTCGGCGTTCGAGCGGGTGACCGCGGTGCAGATCGGTTTCACCGACGGGCCCAAGGGCTGCAAGGCCATCGACCAGAACGAGATCGACCGCCGCCGCGGCGATCTGCCGCAGACCCTGGGCAACGACTCCGGCCACGGCCAGTCCGACGTGAACCAGGCCAACCTGCAGGAACTGACCAAGGCCATGGCCGCCATCATGCCGATCCCGGACGAGCCCAAATACAGCTACGGCTCGGCGAAACTGAACTGCCGCAACGGCGCCGACACCGTCCCGGTCACCTACTGCCCTGCCACCAACCTGATCGGCACCGACGTGCCCGCGCTGCACGATCGCGGCGTCTCCAACGCCGACGACCAGGACGCCCTGCCCGCCGATGTGACCGGCGATTTCACCGCCTACATCGTCTTCATCTCGCGCTACACCCTGGCCGTGCAGCATGCCGCGGGACTGCCGCTGAAGGGGGCGAAGACCGGCCTGCGCGCGGCCTGCCTGTCGGGCGTGATCTCCGGAAAGCTGGCCGACCCCAACCGAAGCAAGTCCCAGGGCGACATCTCACTGTCGGCGGGCGATCTCGACGAGGCGGTCTCCGGCCTGCTCTCCGACGGCCTGGCCGCCAGCGACACCGACGGCAAGACGGTCCCCAGCGGCTTCTCCCGGGTCGACGCCTTCCGCGCCGGCGTCCTCGGAACCCAGGACACCTGCTACTCGCGCTACACCTGATCGCGCCTCACCCGAAGGGCGGGGGTGCGACCGGCTCCAGACGGAGCACCCGGTTGCCGAGCATGATCTCGGTGCCGGCGGCGAGGGTGAAGGGCTGATTCGGTTGCAGCCGAATCCAATCCCGGTAGCCCTGCGGGCGGACCCGGGTGCCGTTGGTGGAGCCGTGGTCGACGATGGTGATGTCCCAGTTCACCAGGCGGATCTCGGCGTGGACGCGGGACATGCCGCCGGAGTTGTCGTCGATTCGCAAGGGCAGCAGGCCCGCTCGCACCGGATCGGAGTGCTCGGGGTCGCGGCCGACCACGGCGTCGGCGGCCACCATGTAGGTCATGCCGTCGTCGAGCACCAGCATGCCCAGCGGCGGCCGGATCACCTCGGCGGGCTGCTGGGTCTGATCCACGGGCATGCCGCACACGGTGCAGAAGGCAGCCCGCGGATCGCTGGGATGCGCACGTGCGCACTTGAATCCGAGCACCTTGACGGTGAGCGCGGTGGCCTTGGCGGTGGCCTCCAGACGGCGCTGCAGATCCGGGTCGGGTTTGGGCGCGGGGTTGGTGCCGTTCGCCTCCCGGGCGCCGCCCATCTCGGTCGGCGCGCGGTGCAGGTCGATGCCCTCGGTGTCCGGATCCTCCTGGGCGGGTCCGGGCTCCGGGTCCAGGCTCGCCGGAATGCGATTGGAGGTGCGGGTCGGAATCAGGTTGGGGTCCAGGGGAATCGCTTCCGGCTGCGGATCTCGCTCCGCGTCGAACGCCGCGGTCGGCGGCGGCGGTTCCACGACCCGCTGCCGCGCCCCGCCCGGGCGCCCGGGCCGTCGCGACACCACCGGCTCGCCCTCGAACCACACCACCGCGCCCGCCGCCGGCGCGAGACCCTCGATGAGCGAACCGATTCCGCGCCCGGGTAGCTCCGGCGGCCGGTTCCCGTCGATGAACAGGGCGGCGGCCCGCGCGGGCCGTTCGGCCACCCGGTCCACGGTGAAGGCGGCATCACTGCCGCGGTAGTACTCGACCACGGACCCGGCCAGCAGCGCCGTCACCGATCCGTGCAGGAAGATCGCCAATCCACCGGTGTCGGCGGCGGTCAGGATGCCGAATTCGATGGGCGCGCCGGGCGAAATGCGCTCGGCCTCCTTCATCAGCCAGCGGGTGGCGTGCCGCGCGACCAGCCGGCCCGGCCCGTCCGGGGCCTGATCCGTCGCGTCCGCGACCAGCTCGCCCAGCGCCCGCGCCGCCACCACGGCCTGCGATCCGGGCGTGAGCGCCCCCGGCTCCCGATGCGCCACCAGGATGACCGCACCCGCCACCCGGCTCACCACATGGCCGCCCGCGACCACCTCGACCTGCCGATCCATCAAGGGAACCGACCCCCGAGGAGCACACGGCAGGGATTGTTCAACACAGCACCCAGGTTACTCAGCGGCCTTTCGGAGTCGCGGAGCGGCGGTGGGAGCCCGGTATGCTCCGGCAGGTACGGCCTGCCCCACCGAATCATCCAGGAGTTCCCGCAATGGCGATGAGTCCAGGCACCATCGTCGGCGGCTATCGGATCGTCCGCGTGCTCGGTTCCGGCGGCATGGGCACGGTCTACCTGGCCAAACATCCCGAACTGCCGCGCATGGACGCGCTCAAGGTGCTCTCCTCCGATCTGACCGCCAATGAGGAGTTCCGCGGCCGCTTCGAACGCGAGGCGAATGTGGTTGCGGGCATGGACCACCCGAATATCGTCTCGGTCCACAATCGCGGCGAGGAGAACGGCCGGCTGTGGATCGCCATGCAGTATGTCGAGGGCACCGACGCCTCGGCCGAGCTCAAGCGTGATCCGGCCGCGGTGCCGCCGCTGCGCGCACTGTCCATCGTCACCCAGATCGGCCGCGGCCTGGACTACGCGCACCGCCGCGGCCTGCTGCACCGGGATGTGAAGCCCGCCAACTTCCTGCTCTCCAGCGTCGACGGCGAGGACGAGCGCGCCCTACTCGCCGACTTCGGCGTCGCCAAGTCCACCGAGGACACCACCGAGCTCACCCAGACCGGCAGCTTCGTGGCCACCATCGCCTACGCGCCGCCGGAACAGCTGTCCGGCCGGCCGCTGGACCACCGCGCCGACATCTACAGCCTCGGCTGCTCCTTCTTCAAGCTGCTGACCGGCCGGAACCCTTATCCCGCAACGCAACCGGCGCTGGTCATGATGGGCCACCTGCACGAGCCGCCGCCGCGCGCCACCGACGTCGACCCGCACCTGCCCGCGACGCTGGACGATATCTTCGCGCGGGTCATGGCGAAGAACCCGGCCGAGCGTTTCAACTCCTGCCGCGAGTTCACCGACGCCGCCACGGCCGCACTGGTGCCCGGCTACAACCCGGTGTCGACCACCACCTCGCCGACCTATCCGATCCAGGTCGCGCCGCCGAGCCTGCTGCGATCCGGCGGCGAAACCACAGGCGGCATACCGCTTTCCGCGTCCGAACCGACCGAGACGGGGCCGACCCCGCGCAACCGCAACCGGCTCTACATCGGGATCGGCGCGGCGGTGGTGGCGGTCGCGCTGGCCGTGGGCATCGCGATCGTGGCCACCGGCGGCGAGACCAGCTCCGCCACAACGGCTTCCAGCGCCGGAGCCTCGGCAACCACCACGGTGGATCCCAATCTGAGCCCGGTGGACAAGGCGCGCAAGGACAATCCCGCCTTCGCGGGCAAGACCGTCACCATGGTCGACGTGACCGGTGCGCAGTTCAACACCAAATACAGCATCTACCTGGCCGGCACCCCGCAGGCGAAGTTCCTGGAGAGCCTCGGCTTCGTCTACAACAACGAGTACCAGCCCAAGGGCGACGAAGCCTCTCCCCGCCCCTCCGATGGCTACGGGTCGCTGACCGTGCCCGACGATTCCTACATCATCGCGGTGCGCAGCGACGAAAAGGCCGGTGGCGGTGGGCTGCTCGGCCTGCCGAACGAGATCACCAGCTCACGCGCGATCGTCGTCCCGCTCGACGACCCGGCCGCGGTGGCCGCGCTGCGCAGCTGGACCCCGGATTCCACGCAGACCCTGGTCAACAAGCTGGTTCCGGTGCTGCACAACAGAATCAAGTAGGCGTTACGACCAATAGTTCGTACCGATTGTTTGCTGATGGAGGGGGAACATGCGCACGGTGAGACGGGCGGCCGTGGCCGTCGCCCTGGTGTTATCGGCGGTGGTGACAGGCGCCTGCGGCTCGGGTACCGAAGCGGCCCCGGCGCCCGCCGAACCGGCGATCGACCTGAGCAAACTCGACACCGGCAATCTGCCCACCCAGCCCAAGCACTACGACAAGGCGACCGATCCCGACCTGGCGCGGGCTGTGCAGGCCGAGCGGCTGGCCAACTACATTCCGCTGCCTTCCGAGGTGAATCCACAGGTCCGGTACCCGGCAGCCGCAGTGAACGGCGCCATCCGCCCGTTCATCGATTTCGGTTCAGGCGCCATGAAATTGCGCACCAACGCCAAAGCCGATGTGCTGAAGGCCGCGGCCCCGGGGTTCATTTCGGGCTTCGTCACCACCGGCGACTCCGACAAACAGAACACCCTGGCCTACGAGTACTCGAATGTCGTGCTGATGTTCACCGATGACGCAGCGGCGAGCGCCGCCGCTCGAGCCCTGGGCCAGGCCGACTTCGACGCCGTCCCGGGCAGTCAACGCCTGCGGATCGACAAGTATCCGGACGCGTTCGTCTATCTCGACACCCAGTACAACTTCAATGCCACCGTCCGATCCTGGTATGCCACAGGCAGATTCGTCCTCTTCACCTACGTCTGGGACGACGTGATGGCCGAGACCGGGGTGAGCGATCCGGCCAAGCTCACCGCCCGGGCGCAGCTCGGCCTCGACGCCATCCCGCCCGCCCTCGCCAAGTTCCCGGTCATTCCCCAGGACCAGCTGACCGAACAGCCCGTCGATATGGACGGAGTCCTCGGGCGCACGCTGCCGACGGTGCACGACGATCAATCCGAGCGCGGCATTCCGGGCGTCTACGATCGGCACGGCGGACTGCAACTGTTCCCCGGCGACGACAATGCGGCACTGTTCGACAAGGCGGGTGTCGACCGGGTGGCGTTCAACGGCGGCACCGTCTTCCGCGCCCGCGACGCCGCGGGCGCCGACGCGATCGTCGCCGCGCGCAGCGAGACCTCACGCACCTTCCGGCCGGCCGAATCTCCGGCGAATCTGCCGAATGCCCAGTGCCGCAAGTACACCGGTCCCGACAAGTTCGCAATCTCCCACTACTGCTACGTCAGGCACGGTCGCTTCGCCGCCGAGGTTTCGGCGAACCAGCTCCTCGATGCCCAGCAGCGCATCTCGGCGCAGTACGCCCTGCTCGTCAATGCGGAACACTGAGGGGGAACGGAAAACCATGCTCTCGCGCAAACTTCGAATAACCGCCCTGCTCACGCTGACCGTCGCCGCGGTGGCGGGGTGTGGCCCGACCGTCCAGGGCAGCGCCCACCCCGGGGAAATCGACGTCCGCACACTGGACGTCGGCAAATACTCCACCGATCCGCTGGAGTTGCGCTACGAGTACTCCCCCGACATGGCCAAGGGTTTCGAACTGGCCGAGCAGCGGCTGGCCGACCACGTGGTCAATGCGGCGGATGTCGATCCGGAATTCAAGTACAGCACCGGTATTCAGCCCTTCAAGGATTCGGACGGCGCCACCGCCGTACTGGCCAAGGTCACCGCGCCGATCCTCGATGCCGGCAAGATGATGTTCGGTGTCGCGGTGGGGCACAGCGTGAAACAGCCGGACAAGTACGGCAAGGCCCCCGACGACAGCGCGTTCACCACGGTGACGGTGATGCAATTCCCCGATGCCGCGGCGGCATCGAAGGCTGCCGCGGACTTGGAGAATGCAGACTTCGGGGTGGCGGCCGAGGTGAATCAGCACGTGGCGCTCTCGAAATACCCTGATGCCCACAGCCATTGGCGTCCAGGCGTGGCCAGCATCGGGTCGACCCTGGCACACGGCAGCTACGTCGTGGACACCTATCTCGGGGTGAAGGACCCCGACCTGTCGAAACTGACGGCCCTCGCCGAAAAGGTCTACGACGCCCAACTGCCACTGCTGGATTCGCTGCCGCCCCTGGACCGCGAGGGCGTCCTGCGGCTGCCCTTCGACGCGGACGGAATGCTGCGGCGGACCCTCGCCACACAGGTCTATTTGGCGCCCGACTTCGCCAACCAGGCGGTCGCCGAACCGCGGGGATTCCTGAATCGGGTGAGCGACCAGGACTTCTGGGGGCGGCTGGTCGCCGACAGCGGCATGGATCGATTCACCACCTCCGGTGCGTCCTACGACGGCGTCAGCATGCTCTTCCGCGCGCGGGACGCGCAGGCCGCCGAGCGTCTGTCCGGGGCCATTCTCGCGCACGGCTATTCCGCCGTCGCGGACGCGCCCGCCGGGGTGCCGAACGCGAAATGCGGGGAGACCAGCGACCAGAACCGGAACAGTGGCGCCAAGCGCTTTCGGTGCATGGTCAGCTACCGCCGCTACACGGGTGCGGTCGAGTCGAATCAACTCGCCGACGCCCACCAGCGGGCGGCCGCCCAGTACGCCTTGCTGGCGAACAGCACCTGGTAGTCGGTTCGGTGGCGAGCTGAGCCGGGCGGAACCGGCGGGTCATGACCTACGTCCAATAGCACTGAGAGGTCGTCCGCCCGCGAATCGAGAGGAGACACCGTGGCCGGTGCATTCGAAGCCAGTAATGAGCTCATTCAGGCCAAGGCCCAGGAGTTCCAGCAGACCCACGACATGCTGATGCATGCCATCGCCGATCTGAAGCGCGATGAGGACAGCATGGTCGCCGGTGCGAACTGGAGGGGCGGTGCGGCCGACGCCTTCAATGCGTTCATGCAGCGGTACTACTTCCAGGCCGACAAGCTCAACGACAAGCTGGTGCACACCGCCGAGACCCTGATCAAGGTCGGCTCCAACTACGAAGAGCACGACAAGGATTACGAATCCAAGGTCAACGCGCAGATCTCCAGCCTGGACCTCCCGGCTGTCTAGCCGATTCGGTCTCCCCCCTCATTCGGACCAGTGGCAAAGGAATTCACCATGGCAGCAGTAGACGGCCGGATCATCTCCGCCCATTTCGAGGGCGTCGCCGACGGCGCGAACTCGATCATCCGCCGCGCGGAGGTCATCCGCGACCAACTCGAGGCCTTCCACCGCAGCGTGGAGGAGTTCGTCCAGAACAACTGGAAGGGTGACGCCAACGACGCGTTCGCCGACCTCCAGCGCACGTGGAACCAGCACGTCCTCCAGCTCAACACCACCCTCAACGGCGCGGCCACCCTGGTCCGCACCGGCAACGCCGAACTCCAGGCCAAGGACACCGCCCTGGCGGGCCTGTTCTGACCCGCCTGTCGGTTTCCGGGTGGTGGGCAGGGCAGTCGGCCCGCGCAGCGGGCTGACTGCCCACCGCATCGGCCGAATCGACACGGGATGCCGAGATCGGCGCTGAAGTCGGGGTGTCCGGTAAGGGTTGCGTAGAGCCGGTGGTGTCTCGGCGAGCTCGCAGTCACAGCTCGGCCGTGGGCAGCCAGGTGGTTTGGATCAGGTCCTCGCTTGCGCGGGTGCCGTAGGTACCGCGGCCCGGGGGCATGGGAGCGGGGCGGGTGTTGCCGAAGAGGGTGCCCTCGTCGCGGCTGCAGCTCATGATCAGGGATGCGGAGTTGAGTTCCTTGAGGCGGTTGAGGGTGGCCTCGTACATGGCACGGCCGGCGCCGCCGGAGCGGCGGGCCAGGATGAGGTGGAAGCCGAGGTCGCGGGCGTGGGCCAGGTGGTCGACCAGGGCGTGCAGCGGGTTGCCGCCGGCAGTGGCGACCAGGTCGTAGTCGTCGACGAGGACGTAGAGTTCCGGGCCGCGCCACCAGGACCGGTCCTTGAGCTGCTGCGGGGTCACCTCGGGGCCGGGCATGCGCTGGGTGACGTACGCGGCCAGGTCGGCCATGTTCTGGGTGAACTGCGGGGCGGTGGTGCCGTAGCCGGCGAGATAGCCCTGTGGCACGGTGCCGAGCATGGTCCGGCGGTAGTCGCCCATGATGATGCGCGCCTGATCGGTGGTATTGGACGCGCAGATGGACTGCGCCAGCGCGCGCAGCAGGGTGGTCTTGCCGCACTCGGAATCGCCGATGACGACGAAATGCTGGCTTGCCGCCAGATCCAGATACACCGGGGCCAGCCCGGATTCATTGATGCCGAGCGGAAAGCGCAGGCACGGCTGGGTGTTATCCGCCTCGGCGGGCCAGTCCCCCACCAGCCGCAGCAGTTCCGCGCGCGGCAGTCGGTCGGGCAGCATGCGCACTGCTGGTGCCCGACGTCCCGGGGTGAACTGGCCGATGCCCGAAACAGCTTGCGCTACACCGGTTCCCAGCGTCGCCGGATCCGGGTCGCCGTCCACGCGCGGCAGCGCGGTCAGCATGTGCAGCCCGTCGGCGGTCATGCCGCGGCCCGGGCGGCCCATGGGCACCAGCGCCGCGAACTTGCGCCCCAGGTCGGAGTCCATGGGGTCGCCGAGCCGCAGTTCGACGCGGGTGCCGATCTGATCCTTGAGCGCGGGCCGCGCCTCGGCCCAGCGGTTCAGCGACATCACCACGTGCACGCCGTACGAAAGTCCCTGCACCGCAAGGTTCATGACGGTCTGATCCAGCAGTTCGAACTCCTGCCGGAACGCGCCGTACCCGTCGATCACCAGGAACACATCGCCGAACGGATCCTCGTGCACGCCCGCGGCGGTGGGACCGGTTCCCTGGTCGGTGGCGCGATCACCGGTCCCCGGGTCGGCGCGCAACCGCCGGAACTCGGCCATGGACTCCACACCGAGCCGCCGGAAGGTGGCCTCGCGGCGGCGCACGATGCCCACCATCTCGGCCACGGTGCGCCGCACCCGGTCCTCCTCCATGCGGCTGGCGACCGCACCCACGTGCGGCAGCCCCTCCAGGCCGACCATGGTGCCGCCACCGAAGTCCAGCAGGTAGAACTGCACCTGTTCGGCGGTGTGAGTCAAGGACATCGCCATGACCAGCGCGCGCAGCGCGGTCGACTTCCCCGACTGCGGGCCGCCGACGATCGCCGCATTGCCGCGCGATCCGGACAGGTCCACCACCATGGGGTCGCGGCGCTGATCGTAGGGCCGGTCGACGATGCCGATCGGGGCGCGCAGGGCCGCAATGGGATTCCAGTCCCCGGTGAGGATCGAGCGCGGCAGCAGCTGATCCAGCGTGGATGCCGCGCCGAGCGGCGGCAGCCAGATCTCGTGGGCCGGACAACCGTGGCCGCGTACCCGCGACACCAGCATCTGCAGGTTGGAGATCTGATCCGCGTCGGCGGGTGCCGTCATCGGTTCCGGCAGGTCGGGCAGCGGAATCCGGTCGGCGGCACGGAAGTCCACGCGGCCCGCGGTGAACGGGCGTGCGGTCACATCGACGTCGCCGGACCGGGTGGCCACCGCGGCATCGCGTCGTGACCCGCCGCCGGCACAGGGTCCGGAGACATAGGCGGACTGGAACCGCTGAATCTCCCCGGAATCGGATTTCAGGTAGCCGCCGCCGGGATTATTGGGCAGGTTGTAGGCATCCGGCACGCCCAGCACCTGCCGGGATTCATTGGCGGAGAACGTCTTCAGGCCGATCCGGTAGGACAGATGACTTTCCAGCCCCTTGAGCCGCCCTTCCTCCAGCCGCTGTGAAGCCAGCAGCAGATGCACATGCAGCGAGCGACCCAGCCGGCCGATCATGGTGAACAGTTCCGCGAAATCCGGATGCTGCGAGAGCAATTCGGAGAACTCGTCGAGCACCACGAACAGCGCGGGCAGCGGATCCAGATCCGCGCCCGCCGCCCGCGCCTTCTCGTACTCGGAGACATTGGCGAAATTGCCCGCCGCGCGCAGCAGTTCCTGGCGGCGGTTCATCTCGCCGGCCAGCGCGTCGCGCATGCGGTCGACCAGATCGGCCTCCTCCTCCAGATTGGTGATGATGGCCGCGACATGCGCCACCCCCTCCAGCCCGAGGAAGGTCGCGCCGCCCTTGAAGTCCACCAGCACGAAGTTCAGCTGATCCGGCGAGTGCGTGGCGATGAGCGAAAGTACCAGCGTCCGAAGGAATTCCGACTTACCCGACCCGGTAGCGCCGATACACAGCCCGTGCGGCCCCATACCGCCCTCGGCCGCCTCCTTGATGTCGAGCACCACCGGCAGCCCGTCGGCCCCGACACCGAAGGGCACCCGCAGCCGCTCCCGGCCGTAGCGCGGCCTCCACGCCGTCTCGGGGGTGAAGGCGCCGATATCGCCCAGGCCCAGCAGCTGCGACCAGCTCGAGCTGACCTCACCCTCCTCGCCGGTGGTCTCGGCGGTGCGCGCGACGGCGGCCCGATACGGCGCGAGCCGGCGCGCGGCCTGCTCGGCCTCGCGAGCGGTGATGCGGTCGACCACGGCGAAGCGCTCCATCGCTCCGGAAGCTCCGCGTCCGGCGCACTCGCCGTTCTCGACGACCATCTGAATGCCCCGGGAGCCGGCCAGCCGCGGCGCGTACCCGCACAGGTCGATGACCGTCACGCCCTCGAAACCGTGCTCCCGCAGGGGATCTTCTTCGGCTTCGAGTAGTCCGCCGTCCACCACCAGCACGATCTGGGTCAGGCTCGGATTGGGCGGCTGATTGCGGGAGTACCGAACCCGGTTGTGCAGCAGTGGATTCAGATCGGCATGCGCCTCACGGATGGAGCCGTACACCATGCGCCCGCTGCCGACGCCGTCCTCGGATTCGGGGTGCTGGGCGTGGGGCAGCCACTTGGTCCATTCCCATTCGCGGACGGTGTCCGGTCCGCAGACCACGGCGATCAGTACCTGGTCGGGGCCCTGGAACATGGCCAGCTGCAACAGTATGGCGCGGGCCATGTCGCGAGCCTGGGAGCGGTCGCCGGTGAGCTGAACGGCGGCGAAACCCTTGACGGCGAGGGCGGTGGGCAGATCGGGCACGGTGGAGTGGGTGCGCACGAAGCGCCGCAGCGAGACCGCGGCAATGGGTTCGAGCTCCTCGACGGGCCCAGTTTCCGGGGCGACCAGTCTCGTAGCAAGCCTTTGGCTACCGAGCCCGATGCGGGCGTGACAGAAATCCTTGTCCCCCGGCCGGCGCTCCCACATCCGCGTGGTCCCCGCCAGCATCCAGATCAGCCCGGGCTCC
Source organism: Nocardia sp. NPDC059229 (assembly GCF_042754165.1). Classification (NCBI taxonomy): domain Bacteria; kingdom Bacillati; phylum Actinomycetota; class Actinomycetes; order Mycobacteriales; family Nocardiaceae; genus Nocardia; species Nocardia sp. NPDC059229. The sequence continues at coordinate 286,598 of NZ_JBHZAK010000003.1, read as the reverse complement.
GGATGACTCCACTCCACGGCCGCCCGCTGCTGCGCGGCCGTCTCCTCCACATCCCGGCGGACCTGGTCCAGATAGCGCAGATAGTCCTTGCGATCCTCGTCGGCCTCGGCCGCCCTCTGTCCCTTGCCACCCTGCCCCGCATACATCCCGACCATGGAGAACACCATCATCATCGGGAACATCAGGCTCATCGGATTGGCGGCGAGACCACTCCCGGAGGTGATCATGAGCGCGACCATTCCGAGCATGCCCACGCCCATCACCACCGGCATGAGCTTGGTGAAGAGATTGGCCGGAACCGTCCGCGGAATCTCCGGCGGCGGTTGCAGGGTCACCTCGCCGCCGGGCGAGCGGGGCATCACCCGGCGCGGCCGGCGCTGGAACCGTACGGTGCTCATCGCGGAAAGTCCCCCACGAATTCGAATTGAATTGCGGCTCAGTGTACGAACGGCAACCATCATGCCGTACAGTGCGGGCGTGGCGCAGTCGCGGACCGATCACCTCAAGGAACTCCGCGGCACGGTCCGCGCGCCCGATCTGGCGCGAGTCACCGTTCTGGCCAAGCACACTCAGGTCGACATGGCCATTCCCGTCGATGTGCCGGTGGCACTGGTCATCCCGAGCGTGGTCGACATGGTCGATCAGCACAATCGCGTCAATGACTTCGACCACGACGGCGAACCGTTCGAGCCGCACGAGTGGGTGCTGGCCCGTGTCGGGCAGCCGCCCTTCTCCAACTCCCTGAGCCTGGCCGAGCAGGGCGTGCGCGACGGGGAACTGCTCATGCTGGAGAGCGCCGAACACATCGCGCCCACACCGCTTTTCGACGACATCATGGACGATGTCGCCATCGCCGACGCCGACCACTTCCGCGGCTGGACGCCGCGCACGGCCCGGCTGACCGGATCGGCGCTGGCGGTGGCCATCATGCTGACCGGCTGCCTCGGCCTGCTGGCCGCGCCCGCCGCCTTTCCCGGCTGGGTGAGCGCCATCGTGGCCACCGTCGTCACCCTGCTGCTGGTCACCGCGAGCACGGTGCTCAGCCGCGTGTACCGCGACCGCGCGAGCGCGCTGGTGCTGGGCGGCTGCGCACTGCCCACTGCATTCAGCGCGGGCCTGCTGTTCGTGCCGAGCCACTACGGCTGGGCCAACGCGTTATTGGGCGCGGTCTTGACCGGGGCCACCGCGATGCTGGCCTGGCGGCTGAGCGGCGTGGGGCTGGGCCTGTTCATCGGCGCGACCGCGCTGGCGGTCTTCGCCATCCCCGCGACGCTGGTGGGCCTGCTGACGGATCTGCCCGTGCACGCCATCGGCGCCGCCGCGGCGGCGCTGGGCCTGGCCGGATTGTCCCTGGCCCCAAGGCTTTCCATGCTGCTGGCCAAGCTGCCGCTGCCGCCCGTCCCCGCACCCGGCACCCCGATCGACCCCACCGAGGACGACCCCGACGACCATCGCGCCCTGCCCACCATGGAGGTCTTGCGGGCGAAATCCGAACGGGCGCGCGACTATCTGGCCGGATTGGTCGCGGCGACCACCGCGGTGGTGGTGGTTGGGGCGGTCGCCGCCGTGAATCCGAACGCCGGCACCCCGTACTGGCCGGGCCTGGCCCTCGCGCTGGTATGCGCCGTGGTGCTGATGTTCCGCAGCCGCACCTATGCGGGCGCGGAACAAGCCGTGGTCCTGATCGCGGGCGGCACCGCCATCGTGCTGCTGGTGCTCCTCGGCGCGGCCCTCACCCAGCGACAGCCACTCACGATTTTCGGTGTGGCACTGGTGCTGTTCACCGCGGCGCTGGTCCTCGGCATCATCGTGCCCCGCCGGCAGGCGACCCCGCCCGTGCGGCGGGCGGTGGAACTGCTCGAGTACGGCTTCGTGGCAGCCGTGGTGCCGCTCGCCTTCTGGGTGACCGATCTCTACGCCCTCGTACGCGGACTGTGATCGTCGGCGGCCATGCCGGATAAAGCACTGAGCGCCAACGGTTCCCGCGATCGCGCGGCGGCTCCCGGCGTGCGGGGATTGCGGGTCGCGGCGGCCTCGGCGGTCCTGGCGCTCGGTGCGGCAGTCGGAACGGGAGCCGGGCCGGGTGTCGCGGTCGCGGACCGGCCGCCGCCCATCGACGCGGGCCTACTGCCTCCCGGCGGTCCGGCCGTGCCGCCGACCGAGACCGAACACCCCGCGAACTCGCCGTGCTCCAGCACCCAGGCGGGCGGTGGCGGGCCGACCATTCCGCCCGCCCAGCGCACCCTCGACCTCCCCGATGCGTGGCAATTCTCCCGGGGCGCAGGGCAATTGGTGGCAGTAATCGATACCGGGGTGTCCCCGCACCCGCGACTGCCCGGCCTGATTCCCGGCGGCGACTATGTGGCCGCGGGTGGCGACGGCACCGAGGACTGCGACGCCCACGGCACCATCGTGGCGGGCCTGATCGCTGCTTCCGAGGTCGGCGGCCAGGGCTTCGCCGGGGTCGCGCCCGAGGCGCGGATCATGACCGTCCGCCAGACCAGCGCGCTGTACCAAACCAAGGGCGCGGGCCGGGAGAAGGGCCCCGACGATATGCCCGACGGCTACGGCAAGATCTCCGCGCTCGCCGCGGCGCTGCGCCGGGCCGCCGACGCGGGCGCGCGGGTCATCAATATCTCCCTGGTCGCCTGCCCCACCACCGAGCCCGCCAGCGCGGAAATGGGCGCGGAAATGGGCGCGCTGGGCGCGGCGGTGCAGTACGCGGCCGTCGAGAAGGACGTGGTCATCGTGGCTTCGGCGGGCAATACCGATACCTGCAAGGCGAGCAATCCGGGCCTGGATCCCCTGCACCCTGCCGACGATCCGTGGGATCACGTCACGTCGTATGTGGTGCCGGCCTGGTGGGACGCCTATGTGCTGTCGGTCGGCTCGGTGGACGCCTTCGGTCAGCCGTCGAAGTTCACCGTCCCCGGGCCGTGGGTGGGGGTGGCCGCGCCGGGCGAGAACATCGTCTCGCTGGATCCCCGCAACACCGGGCTCACCACGGCCAAGGTGACCAATCAGGGCCAGGTCGTCCCCTACAGCGGAACGAGTTTCGCCGCACCGCAGGTCTCGGGCGTGGCCGCGCTGGTGCGGGCCCGCTACCCGGATATGCGCGCCGCCGAGGTCATCGAGCGCATCGAGGCTACCGCGCACGCGCCGGGCGAGGGCTGGAATCCGGCCATCGGTTACGGCACAGTCGATCCCGTGGCTGCGCTCACCGCCCAGGTGCGAAACAGCCTGCCACCCAAGCGTCCCGCCGGGCCGCGGAATCGGCAGCTCGCCCCGCCCACGCCGCCGCCCGCACCCGACCGCACACCGCGCAATGTCGCCCTGATCGGCACCGGCGTCGTCGCACTGCTGCTGGTGCTCGGCTTTCTGGCCTCGTTCCCGCTGCGCCGCTGGTTCGGCGTGCGCGATACCGACGCCTGACTCGGTGAGACCGCGGCCTGAGCTCAGTTCCCGTTCGGCGCTGGGGTTTTCACCGGCTCCCTGGCGGGATTCGGATCGGCCGCGACCCCGTCGTGGGCGACCATGGCCGCTTCCCGGCTGAGAGTCGGTCCGGGCGCGAGCAATCCGAGAATCTGCCATGGCACCGATTCCGGCCGCACCCGCTCCGGATCCATGCCCAGTGCCTCGGCGGAATCCAGATTCTTGATCCCGAACCGCACTCCATAGTCGGACACGAAGAACAGGCTGTCGTGGCGCTGGCTGTCCGGCTCGATACCGGTGGACTGCACGTACGCCCCCGAGCCCGGGGTCATATAGAAGCTGTCCACATTCGGGCCGCTGCCGTCGGCCTGCGCCAGCGGAACCAGCCTGGCGCGGTCGGGAATCGGGACCGCGTGCCCGGTGAGCACGGCCAGCTCGGCGTGCCTGCTGCCATCGGATGCATCGGCGGAACCAACCGGTTTCCACGAGAGGCAGTCGACGGGCTGGTCCTTGCCGTCCACCAGGACCGGAGCCCGGTCCGGATACTTCGACACCTGCAGCGCCGAGGAGACCGGCGCGCCGGTGCGGTCGGCCTGCGCGATGTAGTCGTCGGCGGCGCCGGCTCGGTGGGCATTCCGGATGATGTCGGCGGTCAGCACCGAGACCGGCTGCAGGCCGTCGGGCAGCACCACGTAGTACTTGCCGTCGGTCCGCACCTGCACCACATCGCCGATCCGGTGGTCGCCGAGCGGGTAATCCGGTGCGGCGCCGACATTCTCGATGCGCGGCGGAACCAGCGGCGGCACTTCGGGAATCGCGTTCAGCAATCCGTCGCTGATCGGGCGCGGGGTCCGGCCGCGCAGATCGAGGGCATCGACCACGGCCCGATCGTCCAGATCGATCCGGGCGCGCCGATCGTCGTAGATCAGGTAGGTGTGGTCCCGGCCCTGCACCAGCAGCGCCGTGCCGGACGCCATGGGAGATGCCTTGTCCGCCCGGCCCGTATCGCCGGCCAGCACCGAGGTGGTGAGAGAGCGGCTGCCGTCATTGGACAGCATGTCGCACACCATCCAGCTGCGACCGTCGCCGCCGGTGAAGTTCAAGGAGGTCGGCGCTCCCGGTATGCCGATCAGCTGCCCGCGCGGCTTCTCGGCCAGCTCGGACTCCTGCACGGTCGCGGGCTTGACCGCGTCGCCGGCGGCCAGCCGCGCCGAGGCCAGGTTCAGCGCCGGATGGACCACATTGCCGAGCACCACGTAGACCGCGCCGGAGTCCTTGCCTATGAGGATCTTGTTGGACCCGATCCGGTCCTGCGGCCGCAGCAGAGCCAACACTCCGCAACCCGCCAGCGCGACACACGCGAGGACGAGTCCGGCGGCGTACGCCCGCGACTGTGAACGCATGGGATCGTGCAGCATTCGCACGTCCCGGCGAACCAGGGCGTGCTCCATACGACGGACCAGGAAGCGATAGCCGCTCACCTGCCATCGGGTCGTGGGTTTCGAAGGCATTCAAGTCCCCGGCGAGTCGGTGCATTCGCCGAACACAGTACATTGACAAGGACATTCATTCGTACTCGGCCGCCGCGCGGGCGCACTCGGGCAGCGCGCGCGGCCGATATCGGGGAGCCGGGGACCGACGATGACGATCGAATCCGGGGAGACGGCGACGCGGCCTTTGCTCGGCCGGATCTCCCTCGCGAACCTGATCTGGGCCCAGGTTGCCGGACTGGTCGTTCTGGTCCTCGGCATACCGTGCGGGCTGACATGGTGGGGCGCACTCACTCTCGGCATAGTGGTCGGTCTGGTTCTTCTGTTACCCCTTGGCAAACGCGCCGTTTCCGACTGGATCGCCACCGGCGGCCGCTTCCGCACCCGGCGCGGCCACCCGCCCGCCGACCTCATCGATTTCCTCGCCCCCGACGGGCGCTCGCTCGGGCTCTACCTCGACGACCACCGCGTGGTGGCGGTCGTCGAGGTGCTCGCGCCCAGGGGCGGACTGACCCGGCTCGGGCGCCGCACCGTGCAGTCCACCCACCTGCTGCCACTGCCGGAACTCGCGAAAAGCCTGAGCCGGCACGACATTCTGCTGTCCGGCATCGACATCGTCTCGCACGGCTTCCGCAGCCGCTCCGGCACACCCGCGGGCGCGATCTACGACACCCTGCTCGGCCCGCTGCCCGCCACCGCGCACCGCACGGTATGGCTGGCCATCGCCTTCGACCCGATCGCCTGCCCCGAGGCCGCAGCCCGGCGCGGCGGCGGGCTGACCGGCGCGTGCCGGGCGGTCACCATCGCCACCCAGCGCATCATGCGCACCCTCGAGGACGCCGACTGCTCGGCCCGGCTGCTCACCGCGCCCGAGATCCGGCAGGCCGCCTTGCAGGTCACCGCGGGCGTCGATCCGGGCGCGCTCACCCAGCGCTGGCGCTACGCCGAACTCGGCAACGGCGTGAACATCGGTGCTGCCGTGGATCCCCGGCAGCTGGCCTCCGATCTGCTCGCCCAGCTGTGGGTGCCCGCCTCACGCGGCACCACGGTGGCCGTGCGGCTGCGCCCGGGCCGCTGCGCCGACACGGTGCGCATCGGCGCGGCCTGGCGGCTCACCGCCCGGGAGCTGCCCGTGGAACCGGTGCAGCAGCACATGATCTCCATGAACGGCCGCCACCGGGAGGGGCTGCTCGCGCATCTCCCCTTCGCCGTACCGGGCCTGGACGACACCGTGCCCACCGAGATCCGCGACATCGCCGGCATCGAGGCCCTGCAGCTGCCCTCCGCCGGATGCGGCCAGCTGCTCGGCTCCGACGACGACGGCAACGGCGTCGCCATCCGCCTTGTCGGGCAGGGTATTTCGAGCGTCCATCTGGCGGGGGAGCTCTATCTCGCCCAGCAGATCGTCTTCCGCGCCCTGGCCGTCGGCGAACGCATCCTCATCCGCACCGACCGCCCCGAGGCCTGGCAGCAGCTGGTCACCACCATCGGCAATCCCGAACGCCTCACCGTAGCCGTCGAAACCCACCAATCCGACGCCGATTTCACCGCGACCCTGGTGGACGGTGTCCTGGCCCCCGCGCCCCACGCCGGCGTCACCACCATCTACCTCACCGGAGACCCGCTCGGCTGGCCCGGCACCAGACCCGACCTGTCCATCCACCAGCCCACCGCCGCCGGCAACCGGATCGTCCTGCGCACCGGAACCACCGAGGTGCCCCTGACCCTGGTCTCCATCCCCCGCGAGTCCACCTACATCGGACAGCCCCGCGCCGCCGGCGCGCTCGCGCGCTAGCTGCCCGGATACGGATCCGCGGCACGGGCGGTGCGCAACGCCGCCGCCCACCAGGCGAGCTGCCGCAGCATGCGATCGGCGGCGTCGATGGCCGCGCCGTCCCGGGTCTCGCCCTCGGCGTCGAACTTGCGTTTGGCCTCATGGAAACTCACGGTCTCGCGGATGGAGACCATATGGATCTCGGCGACCACCTGCCGCAGCTGTTCGACCGCGCGCAACCCGCCCGACAGACCGCCATAGCTGACGAAACCGATGGGCTTGCCGCGCCATTCGCGCTTGACGCTGTCGAATGCGGTCTTCAGCGAGGCCGGGTAGCCGTGGTTGTACTCGGAGGTGACGGCCACGAACGCATCCGCGGCCCCGATCCGCTGCCGGAACGCCTGCACCTCGGGGGAATCCGTGAGGTTCAGCGGTAGCGGGGTGTCGAGGAGGTCGATGACGCCCACCTCGAAATCCGCGTCGGCGCGGGCGCGGCGCAGGAACCAGTCCGCGACCACCGGCGCGAACCGCTGGGGACGCACACTGGCGATGATGACCTCGAGCCGCAGCGGGGTGTCCATGCCGGGAGCCTATCGGCTGGGCGGTCAGCGCCGCCCGATCCCGCGCGCGGCATAGTCTGCCAGCCCCTTGGCGGGCTCGGTGCGCGCGGTGAAATCCAGCGCGTGCCGGGCTCTTTCCGGATGCGCGACGATATGGCGGATATCGGTGACGCGGCACTGCCCCGTCACCACCGGGGTCGGCCCGTCCACCGCCTTGGCCATGGCCGAGGCCACCTCCCACAGCGTGAGCGGCCGCCCCGAGGCGATGTTCAACGGCACGAAACCGGGCAGCCGGCGTTCCACGGCCGCAACGGTGGCCACCGCCGCGTCCCGCACATGCACGAAATCCCGCACCTGACCGCCGTCTTCGAACACCTGCGGCGGGCGGCCCGCCACCAGTTCGGCCCGAAAGCGCGCCACCACACCGGATTCCGCCGACCGCACCCTGCGGCCGTCCGCCACCGGTTCGCCATAGAGCTGGTGATACCGCAGCACCGCGGCATCCCCGCCGGTATTGGCAACCCACGCCAGCGCGTAGTGCTCCTGCGCGACTTTGCTTGCCGCATAGGCGCTCCGGGGCCGCAGCGGTGCGTCCTCCCCCATCGGCTCCCAGGTCAGCACCTCCCCCGACCGCGGCGCGCGATGATCGAACAATCCCCGATCCAGGTCACCGCGCCGCCGCAGACCCGGATAGAACGGCCCGCTGCGCACGCCCCGATACCGGCCCTCGCCGTACACGGCCACCGAGGACCCGAGCACCAGCCGCGGCACCCCCGCCCGCTCCATGGCGGCCAGCAGGACGGCCGTGCCCACGTCATTGTGCGCACCGTAGAGCGCAGCCCAGCGCATGCCCTCCGCGCCCGGCCGCGCCGCGCCGGCCCGGTCGGCGCCGAGCGGGGCGCGCACGCACGAACCGGCGCCGTGGGCGGCATCGTCGCGGCCGCGCTGCCCGTCCATCGAGGCGCGGCGCAGATGCGGAACGTCCTGAGGGGCCGCGAGATTCGAGGAGTCGGCGGGCACCAGCTCGATCGCGCCCCGCAGCTGCGGCAGCGGCACCGCCGCCGCCAGGTGGCAGACCACGTCGATATCGGCGAGCAGGGGTTCGAGCGCGTCCTGATCACGGACATCGAGGCGGGAAACATCCTCGGGGCCAGCGGCATTCGCACCGTGCACGCTCTCGAGCAGCGCATCGATCGCGACGACCTCGTGACCGGCCGCCAGCAGAGCGCGGTGCACATGGGAGCCCAGATAGCCCGCCGCGCCGGTCAGCAGGACGCGCAGGGGACCGGAACCGCCCGCATTCATGGATCCAGCCTAGGCGAGCGGGCGGAAATAGCCACATCCAGCGAAATCTGTAACCCGACTACCTATTTGTTCATGGGCATTCCGGAAAGACCACCGATCCTGCGGATGCCGCCACGAGCAGGTGCAACGGCGCACCTCGGGGCACAACGCGGTGCCCCGGTCGCTCGGGCGGCGATCCGAGCCGGGAGTCGATCAGGGCAGCTCGAAGGGCAGCTGCACGCCGGTGCCCGTCAGCACGCGGCACTTGTCGCAGGTGTCGTCGCCATCGACGGCGGCGACGGCGCGGCGCACCAGCGCCTTGAACGGCACCAGGTTGCGCTCGAACTCGGCGAAGACGGCCGCGGCGCTGACGCCCTCACCGGTCTCCAGGCCCGCGTCCAGGTCGGTCACGAGAGCGATTGCGGCGTAGCACATTTCGAGCTCACGGGCGAGCACGGCCTCCGGGTGCCCGGTCATGTTGACCAGCGCCCAGCCCTGCCCGGCGTACCAGCGGCTCTCGGCGCGGGTGGAGAAGCGCGGGCCCTCCACCACGACCATGGTGCCGTGATCGTGCGCGGGCAGCTCGTCGCCCAGGGCGCCGATCGCCGCCGAACGCAGCTCCTCGCAGTACGGGTCCGCGAAGGCCACGTGCACCCCGCCGGTGTCGTAGAAGGTCTGGGCGCGACCGGAGGTGCGGTCGACCAGCTGGTCCGGCACCGACACGGTGCCCGGGCCCCAGTCGGCGCGCAGACTGCCGACCGCGCACGGGCCGAAGATGCGGCGCACGCCCAGCGAACGCAGGGCCCACACATTGGCTCGGTAGGGCACGGTGTGCGGCGAGAACTCGTGTTTGCGGCCGTGCCGCGGCAGGAACGCCACCGCCCGCCCCTCCACCTGACCGATGGTGATGGGCGCGCTGGGCGCGCCGTAGGGGGTTTCGACCTCGACCGTGGTCGCATCATCGCCGAAGAAGTCGTAGAACCCGCTGCCTCCAATGATGGCGAGCGTTGCCCGTGGATCCTCACTCATGCCCACGATTCTCGCGCATGCGCGCACGAGTGGTGGGACCAGGGCAAACCATGTACCCTAGGGGGGTATTAACGCCCGGGAGTGAGGACAGCGCAGGTGACCAACGACAAGACCGCGACCACAGACCCGGCTGCGCCCGCCGAAGCCGCCGAGGCCTGCCACGACCACGCCACCCACGGCTACATCACCGCCAAGGACGACTACCTCAAGCGCCTGCGCCGCATCGAAGGCCAGGCCCGCGGCCTGCAGCGCATGGTCGACGAGGAGAAGTACTGCATCGACATCCTCACCCAGGTCTCGGCCATGACCAAGGCCCTGCAGGCCGTCGCCATGGGCCTGCTCGAGGATCACATCAGCCACTGCGTGGTCGACGCGGCCGTCGCCGGCGGCCCCGAGGCCGAGGCCAAGATCAAGGAAGCCACCGACGCCATCGCCCGCCTGGTGCGGAGCTAGCCCTCAGCAGGCGGCGATGCCGCCGGGATACGTACCCAGGGACACGGGCAGCGCCCAGCGGTCCGGGCCGGACTGCCAGCCGGAGGCGACCCGACGGGACCCGCGGCGGACAGGGACGGGGTCGCGGTCCTTGCGGCCACGCGCGGCCGGGACGGAGTCGCGCTTCTGGGTGTCGCCACTGCCGGCGTCCAGGTCCAGATCGGCGTAGAGAATGCCCTCCTCGCCGTCCTCGAGCGGGGTCACCACTTCGCTACCGTCCGCGGCGTAGATGCGGGCGCGGCCGGTGGGACCGCCGATCCGAGAGGCGCCGCCCATACCGTCGAACGCCGACTCCCCCACCACCGCGGTGGGCGCGACCACGAAGGCGCCGACCTCCAGCGCGTACATCCGGCTGACCGTGATGCTCGAATCCGGCCCTGCCGCATCGGTGTACGGACTACCGGGCCAGGCGGCCACATGGATCTGCTCCTCGTCGGCGCGTAGCGCACGGGTGAGCAGCGGCCGCTGGTTCTCCTGCCCGGACAGCGCGCCGTACTTGCCGATCGGAGTGTGGTGCACCGCAGGCAGATTCGGAGTTCCGGAGGCGAATATCTTGCGTTCCACGCTGTTCAACCCGGCCTTGCGGCGTACGGACAGCAACTCGCCGGAATCGTCGATTACGGCCTGCGACATATAGATTCGCCGATCCTGCCGTTCACCGAATCCGAGGACGACGTGAATGCCGTGCGCGGCGGCGGCCCCGGTGATCGCGCGCATTTCCACGCCGTCCCGAGTCATCGAATTCTCGCGGCACCGAGTCGAGTATTCGACATTCCACTGATTGGTATCGATCCAGCGCCACCAGGGATATCCCGGGAGAAACGCCTCCGGGAATGCGATCAGCCGGGCGCCCTGCGTCGCTGCTGCTCGGATCAGTTCGACGACCTGTTCCACGCCGTCGGACAGCCGTAGCCAGCTGGGTTCGGCCTGGACGGCGGCGACTCGCACCGTAATCCTCATCGCTGTTCCCTCATGGAACGTGATGCTTGCCAAGAGTTTCCGGCTAAACAATGGCGACGAGTGCCGAATCACCGACTGATCATGCCAGGGTACGAAAAGCCCCCGGAGTCGTGCCCATTTCCAATCGGAAGCTTCGGTAGAAACTACGCTCGGTGAGGAATCCCGCCGCTTTCGCAACGGCCGAAAGCGGCAACTGTGGCGCATTTCGTAGTAGGTCGCAAGCACGTTCGATTCGCATGCGGCGCAGTACCGTTCCCGGTCCACCCTCGAACTCGCCGAATACCCGGTAGAGAGTACGCCGCGACATGCGGCAGCCCTCGGCGATTCGATCGACTCCGAGATCCGGATCCGCACAGTTGCTGCGCATGAAGGCCAGCACCCGCTGCCGATTCAGGGCATCCGCGGACTGGTCGTGCGGAGTGCGCCCGGACGCCGCGATCACCGCCGCCGCCAGCAGATCCATCCCGGGTTCGGCCAGCAGTGCCGCCCCGGCCGGATCGGTGCGCTGCAATCCCGCGACACCCCGGAAGAATTGCGCCACGATTCCCGGCGCGGTTCCGCTGGAAAACACGGTGGCCGTGGGTACTTCGGGATCGGAAACGCCGTAGTGATCGCGCAGCCGGCTCAGCGGGACCTGCACCACGACCTGTTCCCACTCCTGCTGCAGGTCCCACTGATAGGGACGAGTGGTGTCGTAGAACACGATCGAGCCGGGACGGACATCGGCTACGCGGCCGTCCTGTTGCAAGCGCGCGTGACCCGAAAGCGGAATACTCGCGATCAGATACTCGTCATTCGCCTGCGCTATCAGCCGATCGGTGCGGCGGATGAACTGAGTGGAGGATCCGGCGACGGTCAGATCGAGGTCGCCATATCGAGCGTGTTCGATATAGCCAACAAAACGATCGGTCGGTTTTGGTGAAACCGCCAATGGCACATAGGCATCGCTCACGTGAGCTTCCCAGCGCTCGAATGCCTCCGCCGCCGACTGCTCCGGTCCGGACCGCACCTCGATCCGATCGACCGCTTCTGACCGTTCCACTCCCCATCCCTCGATGACAATGGTCGGCCCATGTACGGCCGAATACTCGGGAGAGTGTGTCAGATCAGGGGAATTCGAGCCAATACCCCGGAGCGGTACGCAGTGATACCACTAGGCCGCGGACTCGAAACTCAGGTCCAGTTCCAGATCGGCGTACAGCAAACCCTGTTCGTGCCCGGCCAGCGGCGACGCCAGTTCCTCGCCGCCCGGCGCGAAGATGCGCGCATGCCCGCCCGGCCCGGGTACCAGCTGCTTGGCCGGCTCCGATCCCCGGCGGCTCTCACCGCCCGCCACATCCATCACCGCACATGCCGCGATCACGTTCAACTGCCCGACCACCGCGTACCAGAGCGTGGCCGCATTGTTCACGCGCACACCCCAATCCACGTCTCGCGCCACGATGAACCCCGGCCAGGACACCACGTGGATCTGCGCGCCGGTGCGCTCCAACTCCCGCCGCGCCGGCAGATGCAACTGCTCGGAGCCGCCCTGCACCGCGATGCGGCCGATGCTGGTGCGGAAGACCTGCGACTCGCCCGGCTCGCCACTGCGGAAGATCTTGTGCTCCAGCGGCGTCAGCTCGGGCTTGCGACGGATTCCGAGCAGTACCCCGCGATCATCGATGAGGCACTGCGACATGTAGAGCGCACTGGCACTGCGCTCGCTGAAGCCGAGCAGCACGTGAATGCGATGTCGCCGCGCCGCGTCGGCGATACGCCGGAACTCGGTGCGGCCCACCGTCATCGAATGCGTGCGATACCGCGCGAAGAACCCCTGTCCCCAGCTCACCGATTCCAACCACAACCACCACGGATATCCGGGCAGGAAGGTCTCCGGGAAGGCCACCAGCTGCGCGCCACCCGCGGCCGCGTCTTCGATCAACTCGATGGTCTGCTGGACACCGGCACGCAGATCCAGCCATCGTGGCTCGGCTTGGACGGCTGCGACTCGCACCTTGGTCGGCACGTCGGCTCCTTCGACGGGTATCGGATGATGTGCAATCACCCTTCGCCGAACGTGAACCGGTCACAGCGACATACTGTGCCGGGCTACCGACCGCGCGTGCCTGCGTCCAGTTGTGACCGAAATTGACCGGGTGTCACCCCGGTTTCCTGGCGAAATGCGCGGTAGAAATGGCGATCGGTGGCAAATCCGGAAGCCGAAGCAATCGCCGAGAGCGGCCGGGCCGGGTCGGCCCGCAACAGTCGCTGGGCATGCTCGACCCGCATGCGGCGCACCAGTGCGGCGGGGCCGCCGATGTCCTCGCACACCCGGTAGAGCGTGCGGCGCGATACCAGGCAGGCGTGCGCCACCTCATCGACGGTCAGATCCGGATCGGTATAGCGCTGGCGCAGCACCGACAGCACCTGCTGGCGCGTGTAGAGCGAATCGGCCGGCGCCGGTGAGTTCTGCCCGTTGGCCAGCAGCACCGCCGAGGAGAGCATGGCCGTGATCTGCGATTCGAGGGCATGCGCGGCCCGGTCGGTTTCCTTGACCGGGAGGGCCGCCATGCCGCGGAAGAAGTCGACCACCACGCCCATCGCGCCGGTGGCGGGTAGCGCCTTGGCAATCGGTAGCTCGTCGCGCACCAGCCCGGCATGATCGAGCACCGCGCTCATGGGCGCGCGCACGATCGTGGACACCGCGTCCTCGGTGGTGCGGCTCTCGATCGGGCGGGCGCTGTCGTAGAAGGCGATGGTCCCGGCCCCGCCCTCAGTGACCCGGCCGTTCTGTTCGGTCCAGTTCGCGCCCTCCACAACAATGTTCACCAGCAGGAAGTCCCCGGCGGCCTGATCGAGCTGGCGCTTGTTACGCACCACCCGCTGCGCGCTGGAGGTCATCATGGTGAGACTGGAGTGATCGAACTGGGTGAAGCGCAGCTTGCCGTGCCACTGCCCCTTGCCGAGCGGCTCACAGATCGACGGCAGCACCGCGTCGGCCACGATGGCCTCCCACTGCTCGAATGCCTGCCGCGCGGAAACCTCTGAGGTCGTACGGACTTCGGCGCTGGCAGTGGACGCAATACCCACACCGTGCATCATTCCACTACCGAACGCCGGGAAACTGCGAATGAAGCCGACCGATGCGACAAAACGGACCAGTCGTCCGGATTGTCCTGGTAATCAAGCCGATCCGGATAGGCCGCCTGCCCGGTCGCCGGCGGCTCGAAGGCGGCGACCGGGCGGCGCCTCACCAGTATTCCCATCCGCCGGGCCGCTGTGACTGCCCGGGCGTGCCAGATCACTGCCAATTGACGTCAGCCCCAACACACCTCCTGATCAGGCATGACTCGACCGGAATTCGCCAGGGGTCATCCCCATCTCGCGTTTGAAGGCCCGATAGAACTGCCGCTCGGACACGAAGCCCGATGCCCGGCCCACGGACAGCAGCGGCCGAGTCGGATCGGTGCGGATCAGGGCCAGGGCCCGCTCGACCCGCATGCGCCGGAGCATGGCCGCCACACCGTCCTCGCCGTGCTCGAACAACCGGTACAGGGTGCGGCGTGACACCGCGCAGGCGCCGGCCACCTGATCGATGGTGAGTTCCGGGTCGGCGTAATGGAGTTGGATGAACGCCAGCGCCCGCTGTTTGGCCAGCGTCTGCGCGGGTTCGTCGCGCGGCAGGTCACCCGCCGCCAGCTGCACCACCGAAGCGATCAGTCCCGTACCGTGTTTGGCCAGCACCGCCGCCTGGTCCGGTGCGGTGTACTGCAATTGCGCCAGGCCACAGAAGAAGCGGCCCACGATGCCGGCCGCCCCCTCGGGCGGGAAGCGCACCGCGGTCGGCAGCCGGTCCGCCGGCACCCCCGACGCCCCCACCACCTCCGCCAGCGGCACCTGCACCGCCACCACGCCCCAGGACTGCTCGAAATGCGCGCTGAAGGGCCGGGAACTGACGTGCAGGGTGAGCCCGCCGTCGGCGAGTTCCCCGACCCGCCCGTCCTGCTCCAGCCAGCCGTGCCCGTGCGTGGTCACGCTGGCGAACAGAATGGGTTCCTCGGGCTCGTGGAGGAGCCGCGGTATCCGGCTGAGGTGCTGACCGCTGGCCGTCACCATGGACACATCGATGCCGTCGAATCGCGATTGCACGATGCGCGCCCGGAACTCCCCCGACCGCACCGGTGTCACCACCAGCGGAACGTAGGCCGCTGCGACAACGGCCTCCCATTCCTCGAAAGTCTCCTGCTGCGAAACCTCCGGTGTGGACCGAACCTCCATCACCGCGGGCTCGACGCCGCCCCTCATCGCCCGATTCTCGCACCCCACGCCCGCCCCGATCCGCGAATTCCCTTAACAACATCCAACTTTCATCACATCGCCCGAATTTCCCCATTCCCCGCAACTTGCACCACGAATCTTCATCCCGGACTTGCACTTTCACCCACACCCCCATCCGCAATCACATGCCCGTCATTTCCATGCGACATCGAATTCGCCGCCCCGCCCGCAGTGCAGGCCGGACCGCATCGAACGGTCGAATCGATCGTCCGCAGCTGCGCACGCAGTACCGTCGCGGCGAGCGCATACGGCGGCAGATCTGCTTCCGGGTCGTCGTCGTCCGGGTCGTCGAACACATCGAGATCCGCCATCAGCGCCGCGCGCTCCCGACGTGCCCGCCGATCCAGCGCCGCCTCCACCTGCCGGCGAAACTCCCACGGCGACAGCCGCTCCGTGACGCCGGGCAGGTCCGCGCCGGCCAACTGCTGCGCCACGGCCGTCCGATCGCCCGGGAGCAGGTCGATGACCTCCGCGACCTCCCCACCGTCATGGAGCATCCAGACCAGGAAGGTATGGATGCGGTCCGCGCGTTCGAAACTGCCGACGAGCACCGAACCGCCCATGGCAGTCGAGCGGGTGCACGCGACCGCCCGCAGCGGGGCGGCCGACCGGACCGACCAGCCCGGCGCGCTCACTCCCTGCGCCTCGAGCCGATCCGCCGCGGCTCGCGCCGCACGCGACAGCTCGGCGGTCGAGAGCCGGGCCAGGGCGCGCAGCGTGCCCAAGGCATCCGAGGTCGCCCGCTCCTCGAGCACGAGCACCGCCCACGCGCCGAACAGCTTGGCGAACCCTAGATCCTCGTCGTCCCCGGCGAGCAGATCGGCGACCAGGAATTCGACCTCCAGGGGATCGGTGTCGTCCCCCAGCTCGGCAGCGTCCGCCAGCACACGGTCGATCGGCTCCCGCAGATCGAACCCCTGTCCATCGAATCGGGCGAACTCATCCTCGTGCGATACGAGCGCCCGCTCCGGCCGCCGCCCGCCGCCACGCCCGCCCTTGTGCTTTCGACCCCCGCGGCCCCGCTTCGATTTCCCCATACCGAGGACTATCCGCCCGTACCCCGGCCAACACACCGCAAAGCGAAACTTCGCACCCCCGAACCAAAAAGAAGATCGCCCTTTATATTTCGTGCCCACTCACGGTGCGGCCGAACGCGGCGCCGGCGACCAACCGGGGGTTGAACTATGCAGCCGACGCATGTGGTCCGGCCCGGGTGCTCGGATGCTTCCGAACCCCGAAACGGCCGAGACCGCACACCAGTTGGTGGAACACGGCATCAGCGCGGTCGCTCGTCAGCGTTCGGCCGGCTGGTTGGCGTGTGCCACACAGGTTCAGGACGAGTCAGTCGCCGCAGCAACCTTCGGGGCCGGGAACGGTGCGGACCTCGCGAGTCTGAGCATTGCGCGCGGCCAGGTCGGCGTCGTCCGGGTAATCGACCGCGATCAGCGACAGGCCGTGGGCCGGGGCCACGGTGACGGAGCTCGAGCGCTCACGCTCGTTCAGCAAACCGGCGATCCAGGCGGGCGTGCGGCGGCCTTCCCCCACGGCCAGGACACCGCCGACCAGGCTCCGGACCATGGACCAGCAGAAGGCGTCGGCGCTGACATAGGCGGTCAGCAGGTCGCCCTCCTGGACCCAGTCGAAACGCTGCAGTTCGCGGATCGTGGTCGCGCCCTCACGGCGGCGGCAGAACGCGGCGAAATCGTGCAGGCCCAACAGTTTTCGGGACGCCTCACGCATCGCCTCGACATCGGGGCCCGGGCGGCAGGGGACGACACTGCGCGCCCGAAGCGGTTCCGCGCCAAAGGGAGCCG
Organism: Nocardia sp. NPDC059229; assembly: GCF_042754165.1. NCBI lineage: Bacteria > Bacillati > Actinomycetota > Actinomycetes > Mycobacteriales > Nocardiaceae > Nocardia > Nocardia sp. NPDC059229. The sequence continues at coordinate 269,443 of NZ_JBHZAK010000003.1, read as the reverse complement.
TGGTCAGGCGGTAGGCGTAGTGGCGGCGGATGGCGGAGAAGCGGGCGTCGAACTCGGGCGGCGCGAGGCGGGCCGCCTTGACGCGCACATCCTTCGGCAGGAAGCGCGCCAGCCGGTGCACCAGCTTGGGGCCGTCCACCTCGGTGTGCGTATCGAAGTGCGCGACTTGACCTTCCGCGTGCACGCCCGCGTCGGTGCGCCCGGCCACGGTGAGCTGGATGGGCTCGCGCTGCACCTTGCTCAGCGCGTCCTCCAGCACGCCCTGCACGGTGCGCAGGCCGGGCTGACGCGCCCAGCCGGTGAAATCGGTGCCGTCGTAACTGATGTCCAGCCGTACCCGAATCGAAACCGGTTCGGGCGTCGGATCCTCCACCGTCACAGCGATCTCCTGGTTAACATGGAGAAAGCCCGCCGACCCGGAGGGGACGGCGGGCTCACTCATGGAATCTCACCCTCGGGGTTTCCGGGGATGCCCCTGAAACCCCTTGTCGAGTCCGAAGGACCGGATTTACTCCGCGGCCTTGTCCTCGGCGGCAGCCTCTTCGGCCGGAGCCTCGGCGACGGCCTCTTCGGCCTTGGCCTCGGCCGGAGCATCGGCAGCCTTCTGCGAAGCGGCGACACGACGGGCACGGTCGGCCTCGTTGGTCACGGTCTTCTCGCGGACCAGCTCGATGATCGCCATCGGAGCGTTGTCACCCTTGCGGGGGATGGTCTTGATGATGCGGGTGTAGCCACCCTCACGGCCCTCGAACGAGGGACCGATCTCCGCGAACAGGGCGTGCACGACGTCCTTGGAGCGGATCACCTTCATGACCTCGCGACGGTCGGCCAGGGTGCCGCCCTTCGCCTTGGTGACAAGCTTCTCGGCGTAGGGGCGCAGCGCCTTGGCCTTGGCCTCGGTGGTCGTGATGCGACCGTGCTCGAAGAGCGCCGTCGCCAGGTTGGCGAAGATCGCCTTCTGGTGCGACGCCGTCCCGCCGAAGCGGGCACCCTTCTTGGGCTTGGGCATTGTTTGAATCTCCTGTGTTGAAGGCCGATTCGGGGCGCTACACCCCGAATGACCTAAAGCTGTTCGGTCTCGGCGTAGTCCTGCTCGCCGTTGTCGGTGTCGCTGAACGAACCGCTGTCGCTCCAGGTGCCGCTGGCCGCGTCGTAGCCGACGACGGAGGACGGATCGAAGGAAGCCGGAGAATCCTTGAGGGACAGGCCGAGCGAGTGCAGCTTGACCTTGACCTCGTCGATGGACTTCTGACCGAAGTTACGGATGTCCAGCAGGTCCGACTCGGTGCGGGCGACCAGCTCGCCGACGGTGTGCACGCCTTCACGCTTGAGGCAGTTGTACGACCGCACGGTGAGATCCAGGTCCTCGATCGGCAGGCCGAACGAAGCGATGTGGTCCGCTTCGGCCGGCGAGGGGCCGATCTCGATGCCCTCGGCCTCGACGTTCAGCTCGCGCGCGAGACCGAACAGCTCGACCAGGGTCTTGCCCGCCGACGCCAGCGCATCCCGCGCGGAGATCGAGTTCTTGGTCTCGACATCCAGGATGAGCCGGTCGAAGTCGGTGCGCTGCTCGACACGGGTGGCCTCGACCTTGTACGTCACCTTGAGAACCGGCGAGTAGATCGAGTCAACCGGAATCCGGCCGATTTCCGCACCCGACGCCTTGTTCTGCACGGCCGGGACGTAGCCGCGACCGCGCTCGACCACGAGCTCGATCTCCAGCTTGCCCTTGTCGTTCAGGGTGGCGATGTGCATATCCGGGTTGTGCACGGTCACGCCCGCCGGGGGGACGATGTCACCGGCGGTGACGGTGCCCGGGCCCTGCTTGCGCACGTACATGGTGACCGGCTCGTCCTCTTCGGACGACACGACCAGGCCCTTGAGGTTCAGGATGATGTCGGTGACATCCTCCTTCACGCCCGGGACGGTGGTGAACTCGTGCAGCACGCCGTCGATGCGAATGCTGGTGACAGCGGCACCAGGAATCGACGACAGCAGCGTGCGGCGCAGCGAGTTGCCGAGGGTGTAACCGAAGCCCGGCTCCAGCGGTTCGATGGTGAACCGCGACCGGTTCTCGGACACGACCTCTTCGGTCAGCGTCGGTCGCTGTGAAATCAGCATTTCTTCCTCCTTCGAGCGCCCACCATTTGACGCTCACGATTGGGAACTGTTGCGGCCCTGGCGGTTACACCGGGGCCGCAACCAGCGGCGCGCGTACGCGCACCTATTACTTCGAGTAGAACTCGACGATCAGCTGTTCCTGCAGCGGAACATCGATCTGCGCACGCTCGGGGAGCTGGTGCACCAGGATCCGCAGGCGGCCGGGAACGACCTGCAGCCAGCCCGGGATCGGGCGATCGCCGACGGTCTCACGCGCCACCTGGAAGGGGTACATGGCCAGCGACTTCGGCTTGACATCGATGATGTCGTACTGCGAGACCTGGAAGCTGGGCACATCGACCTTCACACCGTTGACGGTGAAGTGGCCGTGCGAGACCAGCTGGCGGGCGCCACGACGGGTACGGGCCAGACCGGCGCGGTACACGACGTTGTCCAGACGAGCCTCGAGCAGACGCAGCAGGTTGTCGCCGGTCTTGCCCTTCTGGCGGTTCGCCTCTTCGTAGTACTTGCGGAACTGCTTCTCCATGACGCCGTACGAGAAGCGAGCCTTCTGCTTCTCCTGCAGCTGCATGAGGTACTCGGATTCCTTGATCCGCGCGCGGCCGTGCTGGCCGGGCGGGTAAGGACGACGCTCGAACGCCTGGTCGCCTCCGACGAGGTCGACACGCAGACGACGCGACTTGCGGGTAATGGGGCCTGTATAACGAGCCATTGTTCTGTACCTTTTCCTTCCCGCTTAGACGCGACGCCGCTTGGGCGGACGGCAGCCGTTGTGCGGCTGCGGGGTGACATCGGAGATCGTGCCGACCTCCAGGCCCGCGGCCTGGAGCGAACGGATCGCGGTCTCGCGGCCCGAACCCGGGCCCTTCACGAAGACGTCGACCTTCTTGACGCCGTTCTCCTGCGCCTTGCGGGCAGCGTTCTCGGCGGCCAGCTGCGCGGCGAACGGAGTCGACTTACGCGAGCCCTTGAAACCGACGTGGCCGGAGGACGCCCAGGAGATGACGTTGCCTTCAGGGTCGGTGATGGACACGATCGTGTTGTTGAACGTGCTCTTGATGTGCGCGTGGCCGTGCGGGATGTTCTTCTTATCCCGGCGACGCGACTTCTGAGTCTTCTTCGGGCCCGAGGCCCGGCTCTTCGGAGGCATGCGCTATCCCTACTTCTTCTTGCCGGCGACGGTCTTCTTCGGACCCTTGCGCGTGCGGGCGTTGGTCTTGGTCCGCTGGCCACGCACAGGCAGGCCACGACGGTGGCGGATGCCCTGGTAGCAGCCGATCTCGATCTTGCGACGAATGTCGGCCTGCACCTCGCGGCGCAGGTCACCCTCGACCTTCATGTCCGAGCCCTCGATGTAGTCGCGGAGCTTGGTCAGGTCGTCATCGCTGAGGTCCTTGGAACGCAGGTCCGGGCTGACGCCGGTAACGTCCAGGATCTCCTTGGCGCGGGTACGGCCGATGCCGAAGATGTAGGTCAGCGCGATCTCCATGCGCTTTTCGCGCGGGAGGTCGACGCCCATCAGACGTGCCATGGTTGGCGATTCCTTACTTTTGCGGAGGTCTGCTCCCTGTCCGTCCCCTCGTGAGTGGGGCCCCGGCCTCCGTACCGGGGGTGGGCCGCCATCCGTCCCCTACGGGACTCGGCGACGGCGACTGGCGCTGGGAGTTTCTTCTTTGTTGCCAATCCGAACCGCGTTCGGTGCTTGGCGGTGAGCGACCGGGGGCGTGAAGAATCCACTGTCCCGGCGATCACGGCACGAGGCCGCAATCAGCCCTGACGCTGCTTGTGGCGCAGGTTCTCGCAGATCACCATGACCCGACCGTGGCGGCGGATCACCTTGCACTTCTCGCAGATCGGCTTGACGGACGGCTGAACCTTCACGTCAGATCCAATCTGGGTCGGTGTTCACTGGCCGTGAACACAGTTTTTCCCCGGCCGGTTTGACCGGGGAAAACCCGGGACTCGCGCCCCGGAAGTCTTTGGCACCCGCGGGGGTGACTCACTTGTAGCGGTAGACGATGCGGCCGCGGGTCAGGTCGTAGGGCGACAGCTCCACGACGACGCGGTCCTCGGGCAGGATGCGGATGTAGTGCTGCCGCATCTTGCCGCTGATGTGGGCCAGCACCTTGTGACCGTTTTCCAGCTCGATCCGGAACATCGCGTTGGGCAACGGCTCGATAACCCGGCCCTCGACCTCGATGGCCCCTTCCTTCTTCGCCATATCCTCCGCGATCCCGGTTAGGCTGAACCTGGTTGGTTCAAGCTCATTACGGCAGGTCGGCCCCGAAGTTGGTGGTGCATTGCGGCCAACCCGGTGACATACTCACTGGAGGCGGCACTAGGACATGCCACAACCACTATGTAAGTCACCAGCGACCTAGCTTACCCGTTTCCCCAGACCCGGCCAAATACGGGTGCCGTGACATGCCCCGCTGTGCACGGCCGATGCCACCGGTTGCGCGCAGCGCGCCACCGGGCGGACGAGATACGCCGGGCGCGCACCCATCGGAGATCGCTAAACTACGCGCTGTCCTGCACGCTCGATCGAACACCGGGGGTAGATGTGAGTCGCGAGAACGACGGACTCCCAATGCTCCCACCCTGGCTCTCCGAGAGCGAGGTCGCCGCAACCGGTTACGAGGCTCCCGTCGAGAACCTCCCCCAGGACGAGGTCATCCCCGAGCAGAAGGGCGGCCGCGGCCTCTTCGGCCGGCGCAAGCCGCGCAAGGATGCGCCACCCGAGCCCACCGCCCAGCCGCCCGCCGCGAATCCCGCCCCCGCCTCCGGTGGCGCCGAGCCGAATCCGTGGGCCTCGCCGCCGGCCACCCCGATGCCGACCCGCGACCCCGGCACCCACTTCAACCTCCCGCACCGCGGCGACCAGTCGGGCAGCGCGAATCAGCAGTCCAACGGACACAACGCGCGACCGCCACAGCCCAATGGCCACGGCCCGGCACAGCCGCCGAATGGCCAAACCCCGACCCAGCTCCCGCGGAACGGCCAGCGCCCTGCGCCCGGGCCGCACAACGGGCAAGGCTCGACGCCGCCCAACGGTCAAGGCTTCGGCGGTGCACCGCATCCCGGTCAGGCGCCCAACCTGCCACAGGGGCCTCGCTTCGATGTCCCTCCAGCCAATGGCGGACAACCCGTACACCCGGCCGCCCCGGAACCGGCTCGCCCGGGCCCTCATTCGGGCCCGCTCGGACCCACGCCCGGTCCGCAGTTCTCGCCCCCGCCAACGCCCCCGGTTGATCCGACGCAGCGCATCGCCAGTGCCGAACCGGCTCGGCCGGCCCCGCATTCGGGTCCGCTGGGACCGGTACAGGGTCCGCAATTCTCGACGCCGCCCACGCCGCCCGCCGAGCCCGTGGATCCGGCCGAGCTGGCCGCTCCGGCGCAACCGCAGCAGGCGAAACCCGACTTCACCCCGCCGCCACTGCCGTCTTCGCCGAACTCACCACAGGGCCCGAGTGCCGCTGAGTCGTATCCGAGGGGCGCCTCCCTCGCCGGTGCATCGGCCGCGGGTACTCCCGGCCCGGCCAACCCCGCGCGTCCCCCGGCGGATCCCGCCACCCGGGCGCCGCTCCCGCCCTCCCCCGGTGAAGTCGACTCGGCCGCAAACGATCCGGCGCTCCGCGCCGCGCGCCCGCCGCTGCCCCCGGCCCCTGGCGAAGCCGATACCGCAGCCGATCCGGCCGACGCCACCACCAAGATGGGGCACCCGCCCCTGCCCCCGGCTCCGGGCGACCTGGACGCGACCGGCTCCGGCATCATCGCCCCGGCCGCCCCGACCACGCGCACACCGATCCCCCCGGCCCCCGAAACCGGCCCCGGCGCAGGTCAACCGGACTCCCGTCAGCCCGATGACACCGGCCACGCGGACTCCGGCCAGGCCGCCGCAGCGGGTCGACAAGGCACGAACGATGCCTCCGGCGAGCGCCCCACCGCCGACCCCACCACACGTATTCCCAGCCCGTCCGGCGGCAATGACGCTGCGCCCGTACCGAACACGACGGCCGCCGCACACGAACTGCTCGAGGCCCAGCCGGCCGGTCCGACCGGCGCGCCCACCGACGGCGAACAAGCCGACCCGAATACCGCTTTCGACCAGTCGATGACCCCGGGCCGTCACCGCGCCGCAGAAGTCCCATTCCCGCATCCAGTGGACCCCCGCCCCGGCGACCCCGTACCGCCTGCATCGCAAGGGAATTCCACCCCGCCCGCCCCCGGCCAGAACGACAACCGCCCGCCCCTGCCCCCGATGCCCGGCACCGCGCCGCAGCAGACCGAGGCCGGTCCTCAGGCCACCCACCCGACGCCGCAGCCCCCCGGCCCCCCACCGCAGGGCACCGGACCGATCCCACAGGTTCCCGCAACCGGACCGCAGGGTTCAGGTCCGCTGGCACAGGGCACCGGATCCGGTCCGCTGTCTCAGATTCCGGGTCCCGGCGCGCAGATGTCCGGCAATGGCGGCCAATGGATGCCGCCCGCGCCGCCGGTTCCAGGACCGTTCCCGGGCGCGCAGGGCACGCAGCCGACTCCAGGGTTCCCGGCGGGTTCTTTTCCGCCGCAGCCGAATCCGTGGGGGCAGGCACCTGGGTCGAATTTCACCCATCCTGACGGTTCGTCCAGCAACCCCGATGGGGATGCGAACCCCTGGGCGAACGTACCCATGTCCGAGGCACCAGCGGCGGGTCTGAACGGCCCGCAGGCGCATGGTCCGGGCCGCCCCGATTCGGGGATGCCGCCGATGCAGCAAACCCCGGGATTCCCGGCGGGTGCTGTTCCGCCGCAGTTGAATCCTTGGGCGCAGGGGCCGGATGGGCCGATGCCGGGTGGCGCGGACGCCACCAACCCGGACGCGAATCCTTGGGCGAACGCGCCCATGTCCGAGGCGGCAGCCGCCGGGTTGACCGGGCCGCACGCCGGTGGTCCAGGAGCGCAGGGCATGGGTGCTGGTGAGCAAATGCCCTGGGCCGCACCGGGACAGGAACAGGGCGCTGTTCACCCGAACGGATCCGGGCCGGATGCGGGCAGTGTGCCCGGCGGCCCGGGACAGCAAGGGTTCGGTGGGCCGGGTAGCCAGGGTGCGCCGGGTCAGCCGGAGGCAGCGGTTCCCGGGCAGTACGGCATGGGCCCGGGACAGGGTGGTGCTCCAGGGCAGCACGGCGTCTCGACGCCGGGGCAGGCCGGGGCTCCGGGCCACTATGGTGTCGCGGCTCCCGGGCGAGCCGGGGGTCCGGGACAGTACGGTGTGCCGGCTTCCGGGCAGCCGGGAGTCGGCGGGCCGGGCGCCTGGGGTGCGGGCGGGCCGCGCGGGTTTGCCGGTGGTCCCGTGCCGTCGCTGGATGATGTGCCGATGCGGCGGGCCAAGAAGGCTCCGGAGTCGGGGTGGCGGCGGGCCGTGCACCATATGTCCGGTGGTGCGATCAAGCCCGGGATGTCGGCGGAGGAGCGGCGGCTGCAGGAGTTGGTCGCGCGGATCCGGCAGCCGGTGCGCGGGGACTACCGGATCGCGGTGCTGTCGCTGAAGGGCGGCGTCGGGAAGACGACGACCACCATGGGGTTGGGCTCGATCTTCTCCTCGATTCGCGGGGACCGGGTGATCGCGGTCGACGCGAATCCGGACTTCGGGACGTTGTCGCAGCGGGTGCCGCTGCAGACCCGGTCGACAGTGCGGGATCTGTTGCTGGACGAGCAGATTCAGCGGTATTCGGATGTGCGCCGCCACACTTCGCAGGGCAGCAGCCGCCTGGAGGTGCTGGCCAGTGAGCGGGATCCGGCGGCGTCGGAGGCGTTCAGCGAGGAGGAGTACCGCGCGGTCGCGCGCATTCTGCAGCGCTTCTACAACATCATCCTCACCGACTGCGGTACCGGCCTGATGCATTCGGCCATGGCGGGTGTGCTGGATCTGGCGCACTCCCTGGTGCTGATCTCGTCCTCGGCCATCGACGGCGCGCGCAGTGCCGCCGCCACCCTGGACTGGCTGTCGCTGCACGGCCACGATCATCTGGTCCGCAATGCCGTGGTGGTGATCAACCTGCCGCGCCCGGGCGCCCCGAATGTCGGCATCAATCAGTTGCGCGACTATTTCCTGTCGCGTTGCCGCGCAGTGCACATCATCCCCTACGACGCGCATCTGGGTGAGGGCGCGGAGATCGATCTGCACCGCCTGAGCAAGCCCACCAAACGCGCGTATGTCGAGCTGGCGGCCACCGTCGCCGATGATTTCGGGGCCGATCACCGGCACTATCGGGGCTGAGCCGGGGCCGGTTCCGGCACCGGTTCCGAATCCGTTCGCGGGCAGTGGCTTCGGCCGGGACGGCTGCGCATGACATGGCACCGGCCGGGTGCTAGTTTGTGGCTCGATCGCGCCGCTCGCCTCGGCGCGATGCGGGTTTTGCACGTACGGCCGGCCCGCCACTGACCGGTGGGTGAGGGGAACGGATGCGTCTGAGGTCCGGGCGATGGTGCGCCGCCGGAATGGGTGCCGCCGTGCTGGTCCTGGCCGCCGCGTGCGGGAACGACGGCGGTGCACCGGATTACGGGCCGTACGCGATCCATGGCGACGATGACTTCGATCGGCAGCCGAGCCGGATCCGCGGGATCTTCGCCGAGTCGATTCGGCTGGCAAATCACATCGTCTTCGCGACCGATATCGATCCCGACCTGACGACGGTGCGCGGCGGCGGGATCTCGGCCGACGATCGCGGCTACCACGAGACCGCGCTCTCACCGCAGCAGCGGGCGGCGGCGCGCCCCTTCGGGGTGGCCGGTTCCTTCGGTATCGCGGCCGCGAACCGGCCTGCCGGTGACGGTCCGCCGCAGAAGTATCTGGCGGTGTCGCTCACGGCATTTCGCGACGAGCGGTCGGCGACGGCGGCCGCGGCGGAGATGGCCCGGGTCGATTTCGAGGCGAGTCCCGACAACGCGCCGGTCGGGGTGGATGCCTTCCCGGCCGCGCTGAGTCATTGGCGGCCGGGCGTCCCTTCGCTGGGCAGTCTCATGGCGTGGAAGAACGTGGTGATCCGGGTGTACGCCGAACTGCCGGATCCCGATCTGGGTCGGCTGGTCGATATGGTCACCACCACCTATCGCAAGCAGGTGGCCGGGCTGGCCGGTTTCGACACCTCCCCCGTTCCGGATCCGGCCACGGTGCCGCTCGATCCGGACGGCCTGCTGACCCGGCTGGTGCGCACCGGTGATCCGCTGGCCGACCCGAAGACGTTCGCCGCCTTCGGGGTCCGCGCCTTCTCGGCGCTCTCACCGGAGCCACCGCACACTTTCGGCAAATATTCCGGCAGCGGCGTGACGGCGCTGGCGGTGTCCCACAACAAGTACCTGTATCGGATGCGGGATTCGAAGGCCGCCGCACAGTACGGCCGAGACCTCGCCGCCGACCCTGAGAACTCGGAGTACACCTGGATGCGTAATGTCCGCGGCCTGACCGCCGCAACCTGTTCGCAGGCGACCCGCCCGGACCCGACATCCGTGCAGGCCCGCCGCTATCGGTGTGTGGTGGTGCGCGACGGGTATGTGGCGGTGGTCTACAGCAATACCGAGACCGATGTCCGGCAGCTGGCGGCGGCGCAGTACGCGATCATGGGAGGTCCGCGATGAAGGCACTGCTGCCCGACGATCCACGCTGGATCGGCCCGCACCATATGATCGCCGTCATCGGCACCGGCGATATGGGCCGGGTGCTGCTCGGCCGCACGCCCACCGGAAAGCTGGTGGCGATCAAGCAGATTCACCGCTCGCAGACCGTGGATATGGAGTTCCGGGCACGCTTCCAGCGCGAGCTGGAGACCACCAAGCAGCTGACCGGACCCTATACAGCGGCCGTGGTGGACAGTGACGCGGATGCCGAACGCCCCTGGCTTGCCACCGAATACCTGCCGGCACCGGATCTCGCGACGGTCGTCGCGGCCTGCGGTCCGCTGCCGCTGCCGGGCCTGCGCCTGCTGGCGATCGGTCTGGCCACCGCCCTGATCGAGGTGCACCGGGCGGTCCTGGTGCACCGGAATCTCAAGCCCGGCAATGTCCTGCTGATGCCCGAGGGCCCGCGCATCATCGATTTCGGTATCACCCGGGCACGCGACGGCGAGGGCGCTTCGGCCGCCGTCGCCGACGCTGCGCCCTACGTGGCCCCCGAGCAGGCCGGGGGCGAGCCGGTGACCTCCGCCGTCGACATCTACGCGGTCGGCATGCTGCTGGTCCTGGCCGCCACCGGATCCATGTCCGCCACACCGGATCTGCAGGCGGTCCCGCATGCGCTGCGCAAACTGGTGGAGTCCTGCCTGGCGCCCGATCACGCGCATCGCCCGTCGGCGCGTCAGCTGCTGGAGCAGGCGGAGCGCATTTCCGCGGAATCGGCGTGGCCGCAGCCGGTGCTGGAGTTCATCGAGACGCATCGAGCAGATGCCGAATGGTGGGCGTCCAGCGGTGAGCAGGAGACCCGCTACCGGGATCAGCTGGCGCGCTTGGCCGGTCGGCGGCGGCGCACGATCGGCTGGGCGGCGGCGGCCGTCACCGGTCTGGTGGTGGTGAGCGGCACGCTGGCGGGGCTGAGCCGGTCGTCGCAGACCGACGGCCATGCCCAGCCGCGCACGGACCCGTCACTGGACTTGACGGCCATGGAATTGCGGCTGCTGGACTTCTGCGCGGTCATCGACAAGGCGGTGCCCGGCAAGCTCGGCACGCGCACCGGTGATCCGCAAGCCTCGCCCGAGGGCGGCTGCGGCACCACCGTGGTCGATTCGACGCAGCGAAAGGTCCACTACAACCTGGACATTCCCGACCACGCCATCGGTGTGGACCAGTTGACGCCGACGGGCCGGACCGCCGGCTGGGGCCCGATCCTCAGCGCCGGAGCCGCGGACAACAAATGCGACACCGTGCTGGTGACCCAGTCCGGCGGGAAGGTGCCGCTGCGGATGTCGGCCGAGGAGCTGGACCCCGCGGCCCAGCCGGGAACCGCCTGCACCGCGGCGGAGGACGCGCTGACCGCCGTCGCGCAGCAGCTCACCTCGTACGTGCCGCAGCGGACGGTCCCGTCGAATTCGATTCTGCGCGTGGACCCGTGTTCGGTGGTGCAGGACAGCACGATTCGGGAGATCGTCGGCGATATCGCCGACCATCAGCGCGCACCGCACGCCTGCGCGACCATCGGCCGGGACGGCTGGGTCCGCGTCGACCTGGTCGACCAGAGCCGCCCCGATCAGGGCGAGTGGACCTACGAAACCCTGCAGGCCGGCGAATTCACCGCGTACGTCACAGGCGCGCGCTCCAGCAACGACTGCTACCTCAGCTATCTGGTGCGGCCCACGGATAAAGGCAATGCCGAGCAACTGAAGCTCACGGTGTCCGATCTGTCGAATTCACCAGATGCGTGCGGCAAGGCCGTGAAACTGCTCGACGAGGCCATCCGGCAACTGCCGAAGTAGCATCTCCGCGCACTGCAATTGCAAATGATCTTTCGCGCGGAACATGGCGGTCCGGGCCGCCCTCGGGCCCGGACCGCACAGTTGTTTCGTTATTACCAGGCGGGCAGCCGCCGCCGACCGGCGAGCACATCACGAACGAGATCGTCGTAAGCGTCCGACAATTCGGCTAAATGGTGCCAAGCGCCGTGTAGCATTTCATCATTCGCGTCAAGGGTCATCAACGCGTGATGAGCCCGAACCGAAGCCTCTGCGAGGCGATCGATGACCGAACCGACCGTTTCGGTGTGCAGGGTCGCACCCAGCCGATGCTGGGGAACCGAGCGCACGATCCAGTCGTCGATGGCCATGACCAATTCGATTCGGCGGCGCTTTGTTTCGACGATCGAGGTGGGATCGGTTTCCGGACCGATACCGCCGCGCCCGACCAGCCGCCGCTCGTGCAGCACCGCGAGATCGTGGGCGAACCACAGCAGTGGTCCGCCGATCACCCGGTGACCGCGACAAGCGCGCAGTAGTAGGTCGGAGGTCGGCAATAGGCCGGCAGCCAAGGGCTGCGCCTCCATATCCGCATACGAAGCGGACACGTCGGGCAATGCCACAACGACCGTGTTTGATGTCTCCGAACCTGCCACGTTGCCTCGCGTTCTTCGACGTATAACAACACCGCATTCAGGACGTTCATTACAATAAACCTCAGAATGCTGGTGTCAAGCCTTACACGGCAGTAGTACTGCCGGAGTAGACTTCTGAGCCTTGAAGCAACAACCGAGGAGCGAGATGGCGGACGGTCCGAGATATCAACGGATCGCAGACCTCCTCCGCGAGGAGATCCGCGCCGGCAAGTGGGAACCGGGCGATCGACTGCCGAGTCACAATGAGCTGGCCGACCAGATGCAGGTTTCGATTACAACTGCTCGCAACGCAATTCAACTCCTGGTTGCCGAAAACCTGGTTTACACAGCCACTTCCCGAGGCACCATCGTGCGCAGTCAGGAAGTGCTGGAATCCGTTGTCACCAACCATATTCGGCCGGACCGGCCGAAGGCGGCGCACGACATCTTCTCCGAGATCGCGCGCGCCGCGGGGCGGGAGCCGTCCAAACAGTTCAGCGCCAGAATGGAACCGGCCAGTCCGGAAGTGGCGCACTGGCTGGGTGTCGCGCGCGACGAGTGGGTCGTGTCGCGCACGATCATGCAGTATCTGGACAACGAGCCGTGGTCGTGGGAGGTCAGCTTCTATCCGCGAGATCTGGCCGAAGCCACCGGAATCGACGCACCACACGACATTCCGGAGGGCACCACGCGGCGGCTCGCCGAACGCGGATTCGCCGAGACCGCCCATCGCGACACCATCGTCGCCCGACCCGCCATGGCCGAGGAGGCGGCGCTGCTGGGCGTGGGCCCGGGTACGCTACTGCTCGACCATCTCCGCATCGGAGCCAACCACGATCGCGTCACCCGAGTGACGCGCCATCGTTCCACAGCGGCCCGCAACCGATTGGCATACGAATTGGGCGATGACGAAGGAACGGACATTATTCGTAAAACTCTGGGCGCTCCATTTCCGTCCGGAAATTCCCATTCCTTCGGTAATTCCCTGCTACCCGGTTCGCCATGAAACCGCACCTGCGCCGCGCCCGTATCGCCGATCTTGGGACCATCACCCGGTTCCGGCTGCAACGTACGAGCTGGCTGGCGGCGCGCGGCAGTGACCAGTGGACGCGGGCCGGGCGAGGACTCCCCATCGAGACCTTCGTCCGGTTCGTGGCCCACGCGGTCCGCCAGGGCGAGACCTGGATCGCCGAGGTGGACGGCGAAGCGGCCGGCACCATCACCGTCAACGACCGCGCCGACGAAAACCTCTGGTCCCCCGGCGAACTCGCCGACGCCGTGATCATCCACTACATGATCGTCGACCTCCGCTTCGCCGGAACCCGCGTCGGCGAAGCCCTGCTGGCCCACGCCGCCCACCTGGCCCGCGAAAAACGCCGCACCTGGGTCCGCCTCGACGCCTGGACCACCAACACCGACCTCCACGCCTACTACCGCCGAGCCGGCTTCCACCTGGCCCGCATAGCCGGCCCCGAAGCCACCGGCCCCTCCCGAGCCCTCTTCGAACGCCCCACAGCAGCGTGGCCCCACCCCGGCACGACGCGTCCAACCCTCACCCTGGCAGCAGGCGAAACCACACGCTTCACCCTGAACCCGGACCCCACCACCATCTGGTCCCTCACCCACAACCCACTCCTGCGCACCCTCCCCGGCGCGATCACCGAGCCGGGCCCGGCAACCACGTGATCCCTGTGGCTACTGCATCTCAGCGGCGCATTTTCGGATCGTCACCGGCGTAGACGCTTTCGGCGAGGTCGCGCGGCCGCAGACACCGTGCTGTGGACAGCGACGATGCTCGGATGGTCGAGGGTCACGGCGAGATTCGCTTCGCGGTCCAAGCGGGCACGGAATCCGGGGTCCTCGGCGAGGGGCCAGAGGGCGTCGCGGCGGGGCAGGGCGGGGTGGGCGGGCAGGTAGACCGTGCCCATTCCGCCGCTGCCGAGCGCGCGTTCGATGCGGTGGCCGCCGGGTATCGAGCCGGGGCCGATGTTCATGCGACTTCCTTGTGTGCCACCCGGTTACAGCGCCGGGAGGTCGGCGATTTGGATCATTTCGTCGCCGCGGGAGCGGGACCAGAGGATGCCGCGGCCGGGTGGGAGGCGCATGGGGCGGATGTCGCCGATGAGTTTGCCCTCGTCCCGGGAACCGCTCATGAGGAGGGCGGGGACCGACAGGTTCTTCATCGAGCCCAGGACCTGGTCGTAGAGAGCTCGGGAGATGCCACCCATATTGCGGGAGATGATGACGTGCAGGCCGATGTCGCGGGCCTGCGGTAGGAGCTCCACCAAGGCGCCCAGGGGGTTTCCGCCCGCGACGACCATGTCGTAGTCGTCGACCACGACGTAGATCTCCGGGCCGGTCCACCAGTCGCGATCGCGCAGCTGCTGGGGGGTGATGTCGGAGCCGGGAATGCGCTTGGAGAGGTAGTTGACTACTTCCTTGATCATGCCGCCACAGGTCTGCGAGGAGGTCGAGTACCCGGCCAGCTGGTCGCCTTCCAGCACACCCAGCAGGGTGCGGCGGTAGTCGATGAGGATGACGCGGGCCGTGTCGGCGTTGGAGCTCTCGGCCAGGCCGCGAATGATGTTGCGCAGCACCGTGGTCTTACCCGATTCGACCTCGGAGAAGACCATGAAGTGCGGGTCGGAGCTGAAATCCAGGACGATCGGCTGCAGTTCGGATTCGCCGATGCCGATGACCACCTTGGTGGGGCTCTGCTGAATACCGTGGCGGTGGGCCAGTTCCAGCGCCTGCTCGCGGGGCACGCTACCGGGCAGCGTGCGAACGGCGGGTGCGCGGCGTTCGCCCCAGATGGCCTGCATCTCGGTGCGCGCGGCGGCCACACCCTCGGCCAGATTCTGGACGTTGGTGTCGGAGTCCAGGCGCGGCATGGCGATGAGCATGTGCAGCTGGTCCGGGGTGAGACCGCGGCCGGGCCGGTTGAGCGGGACGTTGACCGCGACGCGACGGCCCATCTCGGAGTCGGAGGGGTCACCCAGGCGCAACTCGATGCGGGTACCGATCATGTCCTTCACCGAGGCGCGGATCTCGCCCCAGCGGTTCGCGCCCAGGATCACGTGGATGCCGTACGAAAGACCCTGGGCGGCAAGCTGTCCGACCACCGGCTCCAGGCTGTCGAATTCCTCGCGGACGACCTGCCAGTTGTCGATCACCAGGAACACGTCGCCGAATCGGTCGGCCAGTACCGGGTCGTCGGCGCGGTCCGAGGCCAGCGCGGCGTGCTTGCGCCGCCGGAATTCGGCCATGGATTCGATGCCCTGGGCGGCAAAGCGCTCTTCGCGCTCGCGCAGCAGGGTGGCGAGTTCGGCGATGGTGCGCCGCACCTTGTCGGAGTCGAGCTTGCCGGCGACCGAACCCACGTGCGGCAGGCCGACCAGACCCGCCATGGAGCCACCACCGAAGTCGAGGCAGTAGAACTGCGCCTGTTCGGGCGTGTGCGTGGCCGCCGCGGACATGATGATGGTGCGCAGCGTGGTGGACTTGCCGGACTGCGGGCCACCGACCACCGCGACATTGCCCTGCGCCCCGGCGAGATTGATGGTGAGCACGTCGCGGCGCTGCTCATAGGGCTTGTCGATGATGCCGATCGGCATCCACAGCTGCCCGTGCCGGTTGACCGGCGACCGCCAGTCCGGATCCGGCAGCAGCATGTCCACGGTCGGCGACTCGTCCAGCGGCGGCAGCCAGACCTCGTGGGCCGGGCGACCGTGACCGGTCAGGCGTTTCACGACGGTCTGGAGCAGGCTGTCGGGCAGGCCTTCGTCGCCTGTCGGCGGCGGGGGCGGCAGCAGGTCGAGCGGATCGAGCGGGTTCTCCGGTTCGGGCTGCTCGAGGATTTCGACCATAGCGGCGGTGAATTCGCGCGGCGGCGCTTCGACGACGGTGGTGCCGTCCGCGGCCTGCCGGGCCGCCCGGGGTGCGACGTAGGGACCCGATACATAGGTCGCGTTGAACCGCAACGGATCCGAGGCGTCGCTCTTCAGGTAGCCGGAACCCGGGATGCCGGGCAGGTGATAGGCGTCGGTGATACCGAGCACCGCGCGGGATTCGTTGGCCGAGAACGTACGCAGACCGATGCGATAGGACAGATGCGAGTCGAGGCCGCGCATCTTGTTCTCCTCCAACCGCTGCGAGGCGAGCAGCAGGTGGACGTGCAGCGAGCGGCCCAGTCGGCCGATCATGACGAACAGATCAGCGAAATCCGGCTTCTGCGAGAGCAATTCGGAGAACTCGTCGATGACCACGAACAGCGCGGGCAGCGGGTCGAGCGGCACGCCGGCCGCGCGGGCCTTCTCGTACTCGTTGACATTGGCGAAGTTTCCCGCGGAACGCAGCAGTTCCTGCCGCCGGTTCATCTCGCCGGCGAGCGCGTCACGCATACGGTCGACGAGCGAGAGCTCTTCTTCGAGGTTGGTGATGACCGCCGCCACGTGCGGCAGCGGATCCATACCGAGGAACGTCGCACCACCCTTGAAGTCGACCAGAATCAGGTTGAGCTGATCCGGCGAGTGTGTGGTGACCATCGAAAGAATCAGTGTGCGAAGGAATTCCGACTTTCCCGAGCCGGTGGCGCCGATGCAGAGGCCGTGCGGCCCCATACCGTTCTCGGCGGATTCCTTGATGTCGATCTCGACAGGTGTCCCGTCCGGCGTGATGCCGATGGGCACACGTAGTCGTTCGCGTCCGGCGCGCGGCCGCCACACCTTGGCCGGGTCGATCTGGGACGCGTCCGGGATCTTGAGCAGGTTCATCAGACCGGGGTCGGCGGCGGAGGTGTTGTCGCCGAGGCTGACGATCTGCGCCGCGGTGGCGATGCGGAAGCGAGCCAGGCTGCGCGAGAACGCCTCCGCCTCCGCGAGGGTCACGCGGTCGGCATTGGCGAACTTCTCGGTGCCGGCCGCGCTCTTGGCGAACACCTCTCCCCCGACCGCGACGAGCTGCAGCCCGCGCCGCGCGGCCAGGCTGTTCTCGGCGGCGCTCAGGTCGATGACGGTGACCGCGTCCAGACCGGACTCGCTGATCAAACGCTCACTGCCGCTGACATATCCGTCGTCGATGATGACGACCAGGTGCATGCGCCCCTGCGTCGGTTGCGGATTGCGCATGAACCGCCCGCGCTCGAGCAGATCGTCGGCGAGCGCCGTCTCCAGCTCGCCGAGCGAGCCGTAGATCATGCGGGCCGCGCCCATGCCGTCGCGCTGGCTCGAATGCTGCACGTGCGGCAGCCATTTCGCCCACGCCCAGGCCTCGCAGTCGGGTTCGGCCGTGACAATGGCGACGGCGACGTGGTCGGGGCCGTGGAACGCGGTGAGCTCCATGAGCATCGACCACACCAGCCCGCGCGCGTCCTCGGCCGGTCCTTCGACATTGATAGCCGGGAAGGCGCGCAGCGATACCGCGGTCGGCAGGTGGTGCACCACGGAATGCGTTCGCACGAAACGACGCAACGCCACGGTGGACACCGGCTCCAGATCCTCGAGCGGACCGGTTTCCGGCCGCGCCAGCTTGGCGGCGAGCCGGTGCGTGCCGATGCCGACGCGCACATGCCCGAAGTCGGGATCGTTGGGCCGCCGCTCCCACATGCGCCGGGTGCCCACGACGGACGGCAGGTCCGCCGGTTCCGGATGGCTCCAGATCAGCGTCTCGAGCTGCTTCTGCCCGGTGCGCCGCACCTCGCGGCGGGTCTGGTCGAGGTACCGGAAGTAATCCTTGCGTTCCTCGTTCAGCTCCGAGGAGCTCTTGCTGCTGCCGCGCTGACCCATGAGCATGCCGGCCATCGACATGATCATCATCATCGGCATCATCATCATGTACGGGTTGGACAGCATCGACCGGCCCATCAAGCTCATCATGGCGAGCATGCCGATCATGGCGACCACCATGACGACCGGCATGAGCTTGCTCATGAGCGGCGCGGGCACCGGACGCGGAATCTCCGGCGGCGCGGTCAGCGCCATCTCACCGCCCGGGGCGCGGGGTGGGGCGATTCGGGGCCGGCGCACGAAACCTTCGGTAGCCATGGGTATTTCTCCGGTCGTTAGGAATCGAGGTCGGGTAGCTCGTCGTCGCGGCGGCGTCGCCGGAACGGAATCGACACGGCGAGACCGATTCCCAGCGCGGACAGACAGACGAGGGTGCCGACGGTGGCGACCAGCCACGGCAATCGCGGTGGGCCGACAGGCTTTTGCGGTGTGGGGAAGGCCTGGGATTTCGCCGCCCCGACATGGATCGGCAGCTCGGGCGTGTCCGCAGTGAGCGTGCTGGCCGGGAACTGCGCGGTGAGGGCGGCGACCGGATCGATCAGGCCCGCGCCGACGCGGTCATCGCGGCCGGTGCCGGGCTGATGCGCGGTGAGCATGATCTGGTTCATCACCTGCCGCGCGGTCCAGTCCGGGTACTTCGCCCGCACCAGCGCCGCCAGGCCCGCCACGTACGGCGCCGCGAAACTGGTTCCGTTGATGGCCTTCTGGCCCGAGTCGAGACCGGTGGCGTTGACCAGCCCGGTCCCGCCGGGCTTGTTGTCGAGCGAGACGATGTTGGTCCCGATCGCCGCGACGCCGACCCACGGGCCGTAGAGCGAGAAGCTGGAGGGTCCGCCGCTGGGATCGACCGAGGCGACCGCCAGCACGTACCTGTTGAACCAGGCCGGGCTGGAGATGGTCTTCACCTTGTCCCAGCTGGTCTTGGTATTGCTGTACTGGTCGTTCTGCGTTCCGCAGCCATTGGCCTGGTCCACATTGCCGGCGGCGACGACCACGACCACGTTCTGTTCGTAGGCGAAACGCACGGCGTCGCCGAGCGCGCTGTCCGCGGTGTCGCCACCGGCGGCCGTGCAGGCGTCCTCGGAGATATTGATAACGGTCGCACCCATATTCACCGCGCGCACCACGGCCGCGGCGAGGGTCTGCATATTGCCGTACCCCGACTTGCTCATGCTGCCCGGCGTGTCCCCGCCATTGGAGTCCTTGGCCTTGTAGGCGTCGCTGAGCTGACGGATCGACAGGATCTCCGCGTCCGGCGCGACTCCCACGAACGCGTCGTCCGCGCTGGGCTGAGCGGCGATGATGCCCGCGACCAGGGTGCCGTGGCCGTCGCAGTCCTCGGTGGTGCCATCGCCGTCGGAGACGAAGTCCCCGCCGCCCTGCAGGTTCGCCAGCCGCGGATGCCGATTCACACCCGTGTCGATCACGGCGACCTTCTGCCCCGCGCCCCTGTGGTTCGGCCCCGGATTGGCCTGCCAGGCCCCGGGCAGGTCGAGCACCTTCTGCGCGACGGGCTCATCGCGCGGGGTGTCGCCCTTCAGCGACTGTTCGACGCAGACCGCGTTCTTCTGGGTCGGCACCGGTGGCGCGGGCTTGCCGGCCAGCGCCTGCGCATCCCCGATATGGGAGAGGTCAGGATCGGGCTGGGTGACGGTGGCCGCCGCGGTGCCCTGCGGCCCCAGCAGCGCACCGCCGAGAATCGCCCCCGCACACAGTGTTCGCGCCCAGTTTCCAGGACGCCGACTCATATGTTCCGAGCCGTCGAGTAGACGTCCATGATCCACAGCACCAGCGGGACGATCGACACGATCAGGCCGTATTCGAACAGCTCGTTGAAGCGCCGGGTGACCGGGGTGACCTCGACATGCGGGCCGATGACGCCGAATCCGATGGCTCCCACCGCGAATACCAGCAGCAGCCCGGCGGAGACGAGCAGCATTCCGTCGTCGGACAGTGCCAGCAGTACCGCCAGACCGATGAAAGTGACACAGCCGCTGGCGATCAGCGTGGCGGCCTGGGTGAGATCGGCGAACGAGCGTCCGCGCAGGCAGAGAATGATCGAGATGACGACGGCCAGGGCGATGCCCTGCCAGCGGTCGGAGTGCAGCGGGTCGGCCGTGCCGAGCGCACCGGCGACGGCGCCCAGCGCACTGCCGATGACGATGCCGGTCTGGAACTGATTGGCGGTGCGGGCACGCTGCCCGAGCCCGTGTGCGGAGGGCAGCACGGTCGCGCCGATGGCGCCGATGCCCTCGATGGTGGGCCGGGGTTCGTGGTCGGCCGGATCGATGGCGGCGCCGGCGGTGGGCACCGGCGGCACGGGTAGTCGCGCCAGCATGGCGGCCAGCCGCGGCACCATCGACAGCACGATGATCGACGCGACCAGTACGCCCGCAGCCACTTTCGGCACCCCGGCATCCCAGATCATGCGCACGGCCGCGCCGATTCCGGAGAGGATCACCACGGTCACGACCGCGGACACCACCGCGGCGCCGGCCCCGATGATGCGGTAGCCGACCACGGCGAGCAGCAGGGTCGCGGCCGCGCCGAGCATGAGGTGCGGACTGCCCACCGAGCCGGGCACGGCCAGCGCCGCGCCGCCGAAGGTGAGCAGCAGCATGCACAGCGTGAGCACGGTCGCGGTCAGCTCGTCGGCGTACTTGCGCATGGCGATGGCGGCGGCGACCAGCGCGGCGACGGCACCGCCCAGCAGCAGCGGCGGCGCGACGAACTTGTCGCCCCCGGATCGCGAGATCAGGCCCAGCACAACCGCGAACGCGACCGCGGCCACCCCCGCCACCAGTCCGGTCCACCGTGCGGCGGTCACGGACCAGCTGCGGAACTCCTCGGCCGTGAGCCTCGACACAGCGTCGATGACGTCGTCGAACAGCGCGGGCGCTTCCTTGGCGGAAACCGCCCGCAGCACCAGCAATTCGCCGTCGTAGATCTCGGCGTCATTGAGCGTCTGACTGGGCGCGATCATGTCGCGACCCAATTTGGCCAGCGTCCAATGCTGCGATTGGAGTGGCGTCCCGCCCTCCTCGCCGCCGATCGGATCCGGATTACGGGATTCGATGAGCCGCACCAGATCACCGATGAACGCGGCGATCGGAACGTTGGCCGGTAGACCGACGTCGAGCTGGGTGTTCCCCCCGATGACGGACACTCGGCACAATTCGGGTTCAGCAGCCCGTGGGCCGCTGATCGACTGTGCTGTCACTGACTGAACTGCTCCCCTGTAGCTCTCAACAGTTGCCCGCCCAGGGCGGTTAACCATAATGTATCCGACTGTCCGCAGCTCTGCGATTCGCACGGTGTGGGTGGGGATTGTGAACGAAAGACCAACCAGGTTCGACGAATTCGGGGTTCGACTAGGATGATCGACACTCGCCAGGCCCAACGCGCCTTCGATGCGGGAGTGCTGTCCCTGGGGTTGAGCATCGACGGCCAGGAGTCGAACCGGGACCTCGACTACGCCAAACTCGCCTTTCAGCGCGCGACCGAGTGGGACCCCACCATGGCCGACGCCTGGCTGGGCCGGGCCGCCGCCGGGGATGTCACCAAAGATGTTCTGAGCAACCTCTACAAGTGCAGCACCGTCTCGCTGGGACGGGAACAGCGCCGGTTGGGGCTGGCGCCGCGGGTGCTTGCTGGACGTTTTCTGCCCGGGCTCTACATCGATTACCCGCTGTCCAGTTTCACCGAGATCCAGCTGGCGTGGGCCGCGCACCTGATCGCCGAGAAGTCCTACGACGAGGCGCTGCAGGTGCTCGACGAGCTCGACAAGCACCGCCGCGCGCGAGCGAGCGAGCCCGACTTCGAAATCGACGGCCGCATAGCCAAATACGTGCGCGGCATCCTGCACTACAACACCCAGCGCTGGCCGGACGTCATGTCCGTGCTGAACGGATCCGACGGCTGGGAGGACCCGTACCTGGCCGCGGGAGCGCACGTAATGGTCGGCACGGCCTGTGCGCAGCTGGGTCTGTTCGGTGAGGCGATCCGCCGCATGGAGGCCGCCGAGGCAGGCCCGATTCCGGCGGCTCGCACCGCGGCCATGTTCTGCCGCGGCCTGTGCCTGCGCGAGAACGGCCAGGCCGAGGAGGCCCAGGCCCTGTTCGAGAAGGTGTATTCGCAGGCACCGGATTTCGACGCCAATACCGCGGCCATGCGCGACCGCACCTACCGCATCACACTCACCACCCGGGAGGTGATCGAGGCCCGCACCGACCGCTGGGATCCGGCCTCCGCGCCCTCGCTGGAGGAGAAGCAGGCCGCCGAGCACGAGGACCGGGCCAAGGAGATCCTGGCGCAGGCGCGCGCCGAGCTGGACAAGCAGATCGGCCTGGCGGCGGTGAAGACGCAGGTGGCCAAGCTGCAGTCGAGTGCGCAGCTCGCGAAGATCCGTGCGGAGAAGGGACTTTCGAGTTCGGCGCGCGGTCAGCATCTCGCGTTCACCGGCCCGCCCGGAACCGGTAAGACCACCATCGCGCGTGTGGTCGCCAAGATCTATTGCGGCCTGGGCATTCTCAAGACCGACAAGGTCGTCGAGACCAAGCGCTCCGACTTCGTCGGCCAGCACCTGGGTTCCACCGCCATCAAGACCGACGCGCTGATCGACACCGCCATGGACGGCGTGCTGTTCATCGACGAGGCGTACACCCTGATCCAGCAGGGTCTTTCGGGTGGTGACGCGTTCGGCCGCGAGGCCGTCGACACGCTGCTGGCCCGCATGGAGAACGACCGCGACCGCCTGGTGGTGATCATCGCCGGATACGACGGCGAGATCGATCGCTTCCTGGCCGCCAACGACGGTCTGGCCTCCCGCTTCGCCAAGCGACTCCAGTTCCCGTCCTACACCGCGGAAGAGCTGGGACGGATCGGCGAAGTGGTGGCGTCCAAGCGGGACTCGGACCTGTCCGAGGACGCGCTCAGCGCGCTGGTCAGCACCTGCGAAAAGCTCTACACCATGGAGAGCACCGACCAGAGCGGGCAACCGCGCCGCGGTGTCGACGTGGCAGGCAACGGTCGCTTCATCCGAAACCTGATCGAGGCCGCCGAGGAGGAACGCGAGTTCCGGCTGGCCAATGACGAATCCATCGATCTGAGCGCCGTCGACGAGTCGGTGCTCATGCGGATCGAGGGCCCGGACATGAAGGCCGCGCTGAGCACCCTGCTCGGCTCGCTCGGCCTGGCGTCGGCAGCCGACTGAGGGGCAACTGAACTGTGAACGACTTTCCGCGGGGAGCGGGCGGCTATCAGCCGGGCGGAAATGGTGGGAACCCAGTCGGGGACGGGGGCTACCCCGGAGACGGGCGGCACGGCCGGCCGCCGAGCGGTTACCCGCAGGGCGGTCCGGGCGGCTACGGCCCGGGCGGACCACGAGAATACGGACAGGGCGAGCCGGGCTTCGGGCCCGGCGGACCCGGCGACTTCGCACCGACCGGTGCGGCGAGCGGCCATTCACGCAGCGGCGACGGCGATTTCGGACGTGGCGGGTTCGACGAGTTCTCGCACGGCGGCTCGCCCGTAGCCGCGCCGCCGCGACCGGCGCCGCCGCAAGCGCGTCCCCCGGCGGCGCAGTCCGCACCAGAGCCCGTAGAGCCTCAGGGGCAGCACTCGCAGTCCGCAGCGAACCGGCCCGCAGCGAATGCCATTGCGGCCGAGCTGCGTTCGGATGATCTGTGGCTGCTGCGGAATCTGCCGCTGCGACTGGTGATTCCGGTGGCGTTGATCGGAGTCGCGGTCTCTCTGGTCGTGGTGGCGCTGCACGCGCCCTGGTGGGCGGCGCTGGTGGCCGGGCTGGTGCCCGCGCTCATCGGGCTGGTCCCGGTGGCCGGGACGCCGATCGGGCTGCGGCTGGGACGGTGGGTCGCGTATCGCTGGAAGCAGGCGCGCCGCGCGAGTCTCGACGAGAACGCCCTGGTCGACGTCCCGCTGCCCGATGGCGGCAGCTGCGGATTGCGCTGGGACGGAACGCTGTTGACCACCATGCTGCGCATCGATCCGCCGCCGGACACGCTGACCTTGCTGCGGCGCGGTTCACTGAGTACCGATCAGCTGTTGCCGCTCAACGAGATCGCGGCCTGCCTACGGCAATACGATGTCGAGCTGCATTCGGTCGATGTCATCAGCACCGGCACCCGCACCGCCAGCACCGAGGCGGTGATCTCCGGCTACGCGGCCAGCATCGCACCGCTGGGCCGCCTCTACGACGAGATCCTGGGCCCGCTGCCCGCCATCGCACACCGCACCATGTGGCTGGTGCTGCGCCTGAATCCGCTCGACAACGCCAAGGCCGTCGACAATCGCGGCGGCGGTCCCGAGGGCGCGCTGCGCTCGGCCCTGGTCGCCACTCGCCGGGTCGCGAATCGCCTTGCCGGGCACGGCATTACGGCGTCGATACTGACGACGTCGGAGATGACGACCGCGGTGCGTGAGCTCACCCGCGGTATTCCCGTCGGCGAATTCACCGAGCACCCGGACAACCTGGAGCACAACGGGGTTCACCTGACGAGCTACCAGATCGATCCACAGCTGTTCAATTCCGATGGCCTGGCCAAGATCTGGGCGGTCCGCAGCCTCGCCACCACGGTGACCGCCCGCCTGCAACCGGTCCCCGAGCCGGGCGCGAAGCCCGGCCAGCCCGCGAGCATCATCGAGGTGGACGCCCGAGTCCGCTACGACACCCCTTACGAGCACGGCGAACCCCCGGTCGCGGGCCTGAAGGAGCTACCCCGCCGCCAAATGTGGGCGCTCATGGACATCCTCGCCTACGGCACCCAGGAGATTCGCCCCAGCGGCTACCGCGGCCCCGTGGACGTCCTCACCGACATCACCATGCCGACAGCGGGCTGCGGCCAGCTCATCGGCGCCGACGCCACCGGCAGCGGCATCGCGGTCCCCCTCATCGGCGACGGCTCCCGCCGCATCGACATCATCGCCAGCCTCCAACTGGCCCAACAGGTCATCCTCCGCGCCATCGCCCTCGGCGCCGGCGCGGTGGTCCACACCGCCCGCCCCGGCGCCTGGCAGGGCATGGTGACCAATGTCGCCGCTCCCCACGCCCTCTCGCTGGCATCCTCGGTAACCCACAGCTCCCGCGGCACCGCCATCACCGGCCGCCTCCCCAACCCCGCCGCCACCGTCATCGTCTTCGACGGCGTCCCCGCCAGCGCTCCCCCGGGTTCGGCCACCGTGGTCACCATCCACGAAACCATTTCCGCCGATTACCAACCCGACGCCGACGTCACCATCGTCCAGCACCCGGATGCCCCGCACACCATCAGCGTGCACACCCCCGCCACCATGACCACCGCGCAAATGGTCACCACCCCGGCGGAACAGCACTACCTCAGCGGGGCCACGGCCCGGCGCTGAGACACCAAGTCCCCCAGTGGATTCCCAAGGTGTGCCGCTGCTCGAACCTGACAGTATGCTTTTCAGGCGAGCAGCTCAGGTATGGCTGGTCATTCGTTTCGGGGGAAGTTCTACATGCGTCACGGTTTCAACCGACCTCGGTCGGTCCGCGTCCGGCCGCGCGCAGCGGCAGCAGCGTTCTTACTGATCACAGCTTTGACGAGTACCGGCTGCCGGGCCGATTCCCGTGCGGCCGAAGCGAACTCGGTAGATCTGAGCAAACTCGACACCGGCAGCTACGCGACCGCGCCGACGCCGGTCACCGCCACCGACGCGAGCGGGCGCATCACGGAGGCACTGCGGCTCGGGAACACCATGCCGCTGCCGATGGAAATCGATCCCGCGCTGACCCACGACGATGGTGGTGTACACCCCTTCGCCCATATCTCCGAAGTGCTTCGTCCCGAGATGAAGGGCGGCCATTCGGCGTTCGGTTGGCTCAATGAGGCGGCCTTCACCAATGATCCGGCCGGATTCGTGGCGGGTTTCGCGACGGCCGCACGCACGGACACGGACGAATCCCTCGGGTACCGGCTCACCGATGTCGTCATGGTCTTCGACAACGACGGCGACGCCGCCGCGGCCGCGGCGGCCGAAGGGGCCAACGGTTTCCTGGACGTCGGCTTCGGGACGGGTGAGCCCGCGCAGTCGTCCGCGCACCCCGCCGCGCACCTCTCGTGGCTGCCCGACGACCAGTACCTCGCGACGTTCTACCCGACCGGGAAGTACCTCATCCTCACGCTGGTCAACAACGCCGAGAACTTCTACGCGAAGATCTCGGATCTCCCCGATCTGATCGCAAAGTCCGACAAGACGATCGACGTCACCGCCGACAAGCTGAAATCGTTCCAGCCCACCGCGCCTGACCAGGTCGGCTCGTTGCCGGTCGATCCGCAGGGCCTGCTGCGCCTCACCCTGCCGCGCCCGGCCGGGGACCAGACGGCGCACGCGTTCGACGGCGTGCTCGACAGGCACGGAGCCCTGCACACCGAATCCGATGTGGTGCTTGCCCGCTCGTTGTACGACAAGGCCGGGGTGGACGCGGTCGCATACGGCGCAGGAGCTCTGTACCGGACCCGGGACGCGAACGCGGCGAAGGACTTTGTGAAGTCCAACGTGGACAAGTTCCTCCACCGGATCGATTCGCCGCCCGAGCTGCCGAGCGCGTTCTGCGTGAAGTACCACGGCCCCGATGTTCATGCGTTCCCGTTCACCTGCTCGGTCGTCTATGGACGTTTTGTGGCGACGGTGTGGTCTCAGCAGCAGCAGGACGTCTTCCAGCGCATCTCCGCGCAGTACGCCATGCTCGCCAACGGGAAGTAGGGGAATCGTGAAGCGTCTCATTGCTCGCCGTGGTTGCGGCAGAACAGTTCTCGGTGCGGTGTCCTTCGTCGTCGTGGCCGCCGTGACCGCGCCCGCCCTGGCCGGATGCGCCAGCGAGGTGTCCGGTACCGCGGCCGCCGCGGAGGTCGACGTCCGGGAACTCCCGGTCGGCAACTACCCGACCGACCCGCTCGACGTTCGGATGACCTACCGCCACAGCAGTGGCGAGGGATATGCGATGGCCATCGCGCGCCTCGCCGACAACATGGTAATCGGAGCGGACGTCGACCCGTCGTTCAGCCACAATCTGCTGTCCAAGTCGCTCACCTCGGCATCCAGCACCTATGCCATACTGGCCGACCCGGTTCGAACGGTGCTGGACGCCGGCAACATGGTCTACGGCTACTCCACCGCCTCCAGCACCAAACCGCTGGACAAGTCCAGCGGTTTCAGCCTCTCCGGGAACTTCCAGCCCTTCGGCGGCGCGGACGTCGATCCCACCGCCAGTTCGTTCAACCTGACCGTGATCCAGTTCCCCGACCAGCAGAGCGCCCAGACGGCCGGACGGGACATGGAGGCCGCCGACTTCGACGTGGCCCCCGACCAGAACGTCCGCGTCACCCTCACCGGGAACCCCGCCGCCATCGCCCATTGGCGGCCCGGCGTCCCATCGCTGGCGGCCGTCTTGACCGACGGCCCGTACGTGGTCGACCTTTTCGTCCAACAACCCACCGCCGACCTCGACGGCCTGCGCGGCCTCGCCGGCAAGATCCTCGCCGCCCAACTGCCGATGCTCGACCGCGCGCCCGCACTGTCGGCCAAGGACATCTACCGCCTGGATTACGACCCCGACGACATGCTCCGACGCACCCTGCACCCCAGCTCGTTGATCAACCCCAACCCGGACACCGAGATCACCCACACCGCCCGCGGCTACCTGCACTACGTCGACGACCAGACAACCTGGAAACCCTTGCTGGACAACAACGGCGTCGACCGCGTCTCGGAGGCCGACAAGGGCAGCCTCCTCTTCCGCGCCCGCGACCCCAAGTCCGCCGCCGCCCTTTGGACCGCCATCACCGCCCTCACCCCCGCCCCCGCCGAGGCCCCCGCCAAGGTCCCCGACGTCGCCTGCGCCGACAACCACGACGCCGCCGCCAACAACTCCGACAAGGACTACGACGCCTGGAACGTCGATGACAAGTACATCTGCACCGTGCGCTACGACCGCTACGTCGCCCGCGTCGCAAGCAACCAGCTGATCGACGCCCAACAGAAGGCGGCAGCACAGTACGCCCTGCTAGCGAACAGTCAGTACCTGTGAGATGCCACCCAGCCGATTGACAGGGTGCGCCGCACATCCATCCCTCCCAGTACACTCTGCACACCAGAAGCAATGTGTCACTGGCTATTCGGTTTCGGCGGGGGGAATGCTTGACATGCGTCATGGCTATGGCCGACTATGGTCGGCCCGCATCGGGGTGCGCGCGGCAGCGACGGCGCTGCTCGCGGTTTCAGTGTTGGTGAGCGCCGGATGCGGGTCGGAATCACATGCGGCCGAAGAGAAGACGGCCGATCTGACCAAGCTCGACACCGGCAGCTACCCGACGAAACCGCAGGACGCGACCACCTCGGATCCCGCCAAGCGAGCCCGCATCCTCGAGGCTGTACGGCTCGGCAACCTTCTTCCTCTCGCCTCTGAGATTGATCCGGCCCTTACACACAACGGGTCCGGTGCAAACGTATTCACCGGGCCGAACTCGTTCGGCGGCTATCTCAACATCGATCATTTCGCTGATGACACATCGGGATTCGTTGCCGGCTTCGCTACCAGCGGACGTCCTTCGGAAGATGTCTTCGTCGGATATACGCTGACAAATGCCGTCATGATCTTCGACAGTGACAGTGCAGCCGCAGCCGCGGCGACTGCCCTCGCACGGAGCGGCATGACGCTGGAGTTGCCGAACACTACGGCTGATCCTGTGCAATCGAGCCAACATCCAACCGCCCAAATGATCTGGGCTCCTGCCGAACAGCGGCTGGCCTCTTGGTATCCCACCGGGAAGTTCGTCGTTTTCACCATGATCAATGAGATCGAGAACGCCGTCGTCCAGAACGATCTCCACATCGCGCCCGAACTCGCACCACTTGCGGTTGCCGACAAGACCATCGACGTCACCACTGATCGGTTGAAGAGCTTCCAGCCGACACCGCCGGACAAACTCGCCGAGCTTCCACCCGACCCCGACGGCATGCTCAGACTGAGCCTGCCACGACCGGCGGGCGATCAGACGGCTGATGCGTTTACCGGGACGCTCGACCAGCACGGGACGCTCCACATTGTGGGCGATACAGCCGTGTACAAGGCACTATTCGAGAAAACGGGGATGGATCGCGCTGGTTACGGTGCGGGAATCCTGGTTCGCACCAGGGACGCGGCCTCGGCCGAGACCTTTCTCGACACCACATCCACTTCGCGGTTCAAGCATCGGATAGAGCCGCCGACCGGACTTCCTGCTGCGCGCTGCGTGAAGTATCACGGCCCCGACGACAACGCGGCGCCATTCACTTGCTATGTGACATACGGGCGGTATGTCGCAACGGTGTGGTCTCAGCAACAACAGGATGTGTACCAACGGATTTCCGCGCAGTACGCCATCCTGGCGAACAACAAATAGGGGGGCTTGTGAAGAGGCTGGTCGCTCACCGTTTCGCTGGTAGAGCAGTCGTCGGAACGATCGCCGTCCTTCTAGGCGTGGCATCACTCTCGGGATGCGGGAGCCAGACATCCGGGAGCCCGACCGCAGGCGAGGTCGATGTACGACAACTCGCTGTCGGCAACTATCCGACCGACCCACTCGATGTCCGCATGTCTTACCAGCACAGTGGTGCCAGCGGGAAGAAAATCGCCCTGGCACGGCTGGCTGACAATGTCGCCATCGGCGCCGACGTCGACGTGAAGTTCAGCCACAACGTTCTGGCGCTGTCATTGGACTCGACCAATGCGACGCTGAATTCGGTGCTGGCCGGTGCGGTGCAGCCCGTATTGGAAAGCAACGGCTTCATTTTCGGCTTCTCGGCAGCCGCGAGTACCCGCGAGCTGTCCGCATCACGCCTGCGCGATCATTCGGGCAACTTCAATCCATTCAACGGTGCCGCGGGTGATCCGGAAGCAACCGCCTTCAATGTCACTGTGCTGCAGTTCCCGGACCAGCAACGTGCACAGGCCGCCGCCGATCAAATGGAGGCCGCCGACTTCGCGGTCGCGGCAGATCAGAACGTTCGCGTCACGCTCGCCAAACAGCCCAACGCAAAGGCCCATTGGCGACCGGGCGTCCCGTCGATGGCTGCCACGATGGCGTACCGGCAGTACGTCATGAATGTCTATGTGGCACAGCCCAAGCCTGATCTCGATGCGCTTCGTGGACTCGCCGAGCAGGTCTTCGCGGTGCAGCTGTCACTGCTCGAACGGGCACCCGCATTGTCGCCACATGAGATATTCCGACTCGACTACGACCCTGACGCCATGCAACGTCGGACGCTGCATCCCAAGGGATGGCTCAACCCCCACCCTATCGACGAAGCGACCCACACCCCGCGAGGTTATCTCCACTACGCCGACGACCAGGTGGCCTGGAAACAACTGCTCGACGACAACGGCGTCGACCGCATATCGACCGCGAGCAGCGGTGGCTTGCTATTCCGCGCTCGTGATGCCGAGTCCGCTGCCAAGCTGTGGTCCGGAATCAACAGCGCGGCAGGTGCTAACGCCGAAGCACCCGCCAAGGTGCCCGACGTCTCCTGCACCGCGAAACCCGGAGACGAATCCGGAGCTTCATGGTGGGCCTCCAGCGTCGCGGGAACCAGCACCGCCTACGTCTGCACCCTGCACTACGACCGCTACGTTGCCCGCGTGGCCGGACCCCAATTGGTCGACGTGCAGCAGCGGGCCGCAGCACAGTACGCCCTGCTGGCAAATGCTCAGTACATGTGAGGAATTGGGATGAACATCGGACCGGGCACCATCATCCGCGGCTACCGCGTCGAGCGCGTCCTCGGCGCGGGAGGCATGGGCACGGTGTATCTGGCCAAGCATCCGGAACTGCCGCGCTGGGACGCGCTGAAGGTCCTCAGTCCGCAGTTCAGCGCGGATCCGGAGTACCGGGCACGGTTCGAACGCGAAGCGAATCTCGCCGCGGCCCTGGATCACCCCAATATCGTCTCGATCTACAACCGCGGCGAGGACAACGGTCAGCTTTGGATCGCGATGCAGTATGTCGACGGCATCGACGCGGCGGCCGCTGCCGAAAGGAATCCGCAGTCGATCACGCCTTGGCGCGCGTTGCATATTGCTACCGAGGTGGGGCGTGGCCTCGATCACGCACATCGCCGAGGCCTGCTGCACCGGGACGTGAAGCCCGCCAATTTCCTGTTGTCAATGGGCGACAACGGTGAAGAAAGGGTGCTGCTCACCGACTTCGGCGTCGCCAAGTCCACCGAGGATACCAACGAACTCACCCAGGCCGGTGCCTTCGTGGCCACGATCGCCTATGCCTCACCCGAGCAGCTTAGCGGGCAGCGACTCGATCATCGTGCCGACATCTACAGCCTGGCCTGTTCGTACTTCCGACTGTTGACAGGTCAGAATCCCTACCCGGGAACGCAACCGGCCGTGGTCATGATGGGTCACCTCAACGAGCCGCCGCCGCGGATCAGCGCGGTCGATCCCAGTCTTCCCGCAGCTGTGGACGAAGTGATCGCGGTCGCGATGGCAAAGGACCCCACCGAACGATTCGATACCTGCCACGAATTCACGACTGCCCTGAAATCCGCTCTCGAGTACGGAGTTTCCGGCCTGTCCATGACGACAGTGCCTCACAATCGGTCCACCGTGGCCAGTGAGCCTCCGCCGTCAGTATCCGAGGTCACGCCGAGATCCATGGCCCGTAAACGGCCCTGGCTCATAGGCGGAGTCGCCGCCGCTACCGTCATCGCAGTGGCCGCAGGGGTGGGCGTCTGGGCGACGCAGCACGATTCCGCCGCATCAGCGCCCGGGAGCCCGATAGCCGATGCCCGCGCACAGAATCCAGCCTTCAACGGAAAAACCATTGTGGTGCTGGATATTTCAGGCGTAAGTGGCCACTCCGCGACCATGGATGTCCAGTTGAAGCCCGGGCCTCAATCGAGGTTCCTCGAGGATTTGGGCTTCAATTACAACCCCAACTTTCTTCGCAGCGGCGATGAGCCGAACCCCCGGGCGATCACATCGGGGTCGAGTACGCAGTTCGACGCGATGCAGCCCATCAATTCCGGCTATCTCGTCGCCGTCCGCAGCGATACCGATGCCGGCGGCGGCGGGTTGGTGAACCTGCCGTCGGCCGTCACGGGTAGCAAGGCTTCCGTCATCGTCCTCGACGACCCGTCCGCAGTTGCCGCGATTCGTCAATGGTCGGACAACTCCGAACAGGTCCTCCTCGACAAGCTGCTGCCGATCCTGCGCAAGAACGTCAGGTAATTCGGTGTCGGCCGCTGCTGCCGAACCGTGACTACTGGGTCGGCAGCGTGTCCCAACTCTTCAGCGCATCCTGCTTGGCCAGGGTGGGACCGGGGACCAGCTGGCCGATGATCTCCCACGGGGCCAAATGCGGGGTGCTGCCGAGTCCGAGGGTCTGCGCGGTCGCCAGATCCGGGATGCCGTAGCGGATTCCATTGTCAGCTATGTAGAACAGATTCTCGCGCCGCTGGCTGCCCGGTTCGATGCCCGTGGTACGAACGAACTCACCGGTGGTCGGCGGCACGTAGACGGCATCGACACGATCGCCGTTAGCTCCGTCTTTGGTGGCCAGCTCGACCGGCTTCTGCGAATCGGGGAGCGGAAGTCGGGTGCCGAGAAGCAATTGGACGGTCGCTCGGTCCGAAGGTCCTTCGGTAGCATCCGCCTGTTCCTTGCCGAGGCCGCTCTTCTTCGCCCAGGTGACGCAGGCTACCGGGTTGTCCTCCGCGGTAACGATCTTCGGCGTGGAGTTGGGGAAGTCGTCGACCGGCAGCGAATGAACGACCGGGATTCCGCTGATCACATCGGGTGTCACGGATTTGAAGCCGTTCATGCCCTGTGAGTTGTCGGAGCCGATGACCTGCGCGGTGAACGTGGAGATCCGCTGCACACCGTCCGCGAGCACAACATAGAGGTCGGATCGGTCAGAACCATCCAGAGCCGCGACCTTGATGATGCCGCCGACCGGCACAGTGCTCAGTTTGCCCATACCGTTCTCGCCAGTGCGAGGAATGGTGGGCGGGACCAGCGGAGGAACCTTGACGGCCGCACCGATCAGATCGGTCGTCGCAGGCCGAGGCCGCTTGCCACTCAAGCCGAGCGCTTGTGCGATCGAATCCTTGTTCCGATCGAATTCTGCGACCTTACCGTCGTAGACCAGATAGTCCTTGCCACCCTTGCTCGCCCAGACAGCCGTGCTCGAATCGGCGGCCTTGATCCGATCACTGAGCTCCAGGCTTCCGGAGATGACGGTGGTCTCCGCACCGGAGGAGGAGGCTGCCCCACCTGAGGCCGACAGTGGCACCCTGTCACACAACGTCCACTGGGACTTTTCGCCCTGTTCCGTGCCCGGCAAAGCTGCGGGCACACCCGGAATTCCGAGGATCGGGCCACGCGGTGCCGTGTTGAGCTTGCTGTCCTTGACCGACTTCGGGGTTTCACCTGTTCCCGAAATCAACCGTGCCGAAGCGAGATTCAAGGTCGGGTACAGGGTGATCTTGTTCTTGTCGTCTTTGTCCCGCATTACGACATAGAGTGCGCCGCTGTCCTTGCCCATCACGATGTTCGCATCCCCGATGGAGCCCTGGGGACGAATGAACGCCATGATCGCCGCGCCCGCGACCACCAGCACCGCGAGAACCGCTCCGACCATTAATGATCGGAACTGCGACCGCATCGGGTCGTGCAGCATCCGCACATCGCGGCGCACCAACGCGTGATCGAGTCGGCGCAGCAGGAAGCGGTACCCATTGACCTGGGCACGGGTGCTCAATTGGGCTGGCACTGACCAAATCCTTCGTCGAACCGGGAACTAAGGGCACGTAGACTACTGGGTGTCAGCCGACGACAGCGCACCCCTCCTGATCGGAGGCGTGCGCTGTCGTGAGCGGCACCGACGTCCTCGCTAGGCGAAGGACTGGCCGACCTTGCTGTCCGCCGCGAGGGCGTTGTTCAGCGCATTCTCGACCGCAGTGGCAACGGCATCCAGCGTCGACAGGCACTTGTCGGCGTAGGCGTTGTCCCAGTGGGACTTCGCGGCAACAACCGCCTCCAGCGCGCCGTTCTCCGCGCCGCTGGCCGGGTTCGACCACGCCTGCTTCAGTCGCTCGCAAGCCTGGCCGAGGTCGCTCGAGGTATCGATGGCCGACGTGCCGTCACCGGCAACAGCGACCAGGTCCTTGTGAAACTGCCGAAGATCCGCCACGAGGGTGGTCATTCCAGCCTTGTCGTAAAGCATGGTGGGTTCCTTTCCAAGTATCCGAAAGTTGAAATGGCCAGCGTCGGCTAGCCGAGGTTCGTGAGGGCCTTCGCGAACTCGTCCTTGTTGGCGATGTCCGTGTGCGAGAACACGTCCGTACCCTGGCCGACCTTGTCCTGGAATTCATCCATGGCCGCGTTCAGCTTCTGGGACTCGTCATCCCAAGCCACCGCGGCGGCATTGAACGCGTCGGCCGCGTCACCCGCGAAGCTGCCCTTGGACGAGTCCACCCGGTCGGTGATCTTCTTCAGGATGTCCTTGATCGAGGCGACTACGTCCGCCATGTGGCTCTGGGCCGCCTTGGCCATTTCCGCATCATTTGCAACCATCGTCTGTACCTTGCCTTTTCTTGGGAATGGATAGGCGATGCGTTGCGCATCACCGGTTCGGGGTGACTAGCTGTGTGTGGGTCACAGGTGACTCACGACAGCCACCTCCCCCCAGGCAGCGAGTCGATCAAGGTCGAGATCGACTGCGCGATACGGTGATCACTGCCCGGTGTCAGCGTGGACCAGAGTTGCTGGTCCGGGGCGACCCCCGGTGCGGCCACGATGCGGCCCCGTGCGGTGTCGTAGACAGCGACGGCTCCGGGCGATCGGTCTGTGAGGCCGTCGGCGTAGGCGTAGGCCACGATTTCGGCGTAGGCGTGGGTGGCGGACAGGGCGAGGCCGTAGGTGGTGGCGTCGGTGTCGGGGACGCCCAGGTTGTAGACGGTGCTCGCGTAGTCCGCGGAAGTTGCTGCGGTGTCGAGGCGTTCGGCCAGGTCTGCCGATTCGGCGCTGAAGGCGGCCAGGTCGGCGGGCGGGCAGGGGCCGAGGGCGTCGAGGAGGGGGCGGGCGAGGGAGGCGCCGGAGCCGTCGGACCACAGGGGGTGGATGTCGAGGGTGTCGCCGCGGCGGATGGCGACAGCATGGTCTTCGGCGCGGCGGGTGACGCAGACTCGGATGGGGCCATCGGCGGTGTGGACACGCATGGCCAGTTCGCGGTCGGGCTGAGCCAGTACGAAAAGTGCTGTGGCGGTGTTGGTGTCGACATCACCGTGGGCGTCGACTATGCGGCGGGCGCGTAGGTCGGCGCGGGCTAGCTCCTGCGCCTGTTCCCATTCCTGGTACGAATCCTGCTGCGGGCCGATCGATAGCACCAGAGGTAGGGTCTGCACACCTAGGTGTCCAGCGAGTGCGATCACGCCGTCGTTGGTGAGGGTCGTCATGAGGCGACCTTTTGACCGGACTCTTTTGCGCCAGAGGCACTTTCAGATCCAGTACTACCCGCGTTGAACGCGATGTCGACCGGGGCGCGCTGCGTGGCCGGGTCGACATCGCCGAGCACCGCGGGTGCGACCTGCATGCCGGAGGTGAGGCCCAACCCGGCGTCGCTGGTGGGCGCTCCCACGAGTCCGGCGCGCGGGATGTGCTCCTCGTCGTTGTCCTGGCCCGTATTGCCCATGGCGGTGGGCGCCATCGATGTGCCGGCCTGTTGCACCGTAACCGGCTGTGTCACAACACGTTGCGTCGTCGTTTCCTTGGCCTCGACCGTTGTCGCGCGCACCTGGCTCAGCGGCATCGGCGGCAGGTTGAGCGAGTCGAGGGACAGGGTCGGCAGCGAGGTCGGCGCGATCGACGGCGCTTCCGGGGTCTCCACAGGTTCGGCCGGTTGCTCTGTAGGCGTCAGCCCTGCGGTCACCTGTGGTGGCGCCTGGTGTTCCCAGGGTTTGGCCAGCGATTCGGTGGCGGCCTCGTACGTCCGCATCACCCGGGCTGCCTCGGCTTTCGCCTTCTCGGCGTCGGTCTCGGTCGTCGCCAGTCCGCCCAGCAGCGGCAGGCCGGCGGCGAGACCGAGCTGCTGCATCAGCTGCTGGAGGTCTTTGAGCTTCTCGACCTCGTCGACGTCCGGCATGGTCAGTTTCGCGAGTTCATATGCGGCAGCGTGTGATTCCGCCTGTGTGGCGTTACCGGCGGCGGCCGAGGCGGACGCACCGAGCCAGTCCCGCAACGCCTTGATGCGTTCGATGAACGGCCCGCTGTTCTTGGATTCCCAAGCGCTGTCGAGGATTACGAGAATCCGCTCATATTCGACGGCGGCAGCCGCAAAACCCGCGCTCAATCGCGTCCACGCGAGACCGGCCTCGGCGGCGGGTACCGCACCGGCACCCGTCACCAGGTCGCGCGCCAGCTGTTCGGGCGGCCGGGATTCCCAAACCGTCTCGGTGAAGCCGGGTTTCGTCGGTTCCAGCATCGATGAAGGTCTCTCCGCTCAGCCGGCGAAGCCGAGGACGGACTGCTCCTCGACCTGCCCGAAGGTGTCGAACTGACTACGCAGCGTCGAAGCGAGATTGCGCAGTTCGGTGACACCGTCACCGCCGGAGGCCACGAAGGACGCGGCCACGGCGTTGAGCGTCTGCGCGGCGCGCTGTGACACCTCGTCCGCTCCGGCGGGCGCGAAGTCGAGCTTGACCTGCTCGACGCCCAGTCCGTTGGCGATACGGTCGGCGAGCGCGTCCAGCTGGGCCGCGGCGTCGCGCGCGGTCGAGGCGTCGAAGCGCAGACCGTCGAATGCGTTGGTGCTCATGCCAATCCTCCTGTTACCCCTGGCAATTCGGTACCTACATCACAGTGATCTCAGAGTGTGAGCGCCTTGTCCGGCGGCTCTTCGATGGCTTCGATGGCGCCGACCACCGGCAGGACCACACCCTCGATGACACCGACCACCTCGTCGCCGTGCGCACCGGTGACCAGGCCCGAGCGGTCCGAGGTGGACTCTTCATCGGCCGCGCCGGCCCGACCCGCAGCGCCAGCGCCCGAGGTCATCCCCGGCGAGGTGGTGGCGGTAGTGCGGCCGGTCGCCTCGGTGGTGGCCTTGGGAACTCCGGCGCCGGAGGTGACCTCACCCGTCGGAATCCGGCTGGTGCTCGGCGTGTTCGTCGGTGTCGTGGTGGTGGGCACCCCGCCGAACAAGGTGCTGAGCGGACTGCCGCCGCCACCGTCGGTCTTGGTGGTGTCCGGGCTGTCGGTCTTCGCGGCGTCGTCGGTCTTGGTGGTGGTGTCCGTGGGCGTGTTGGTCTTGGTGTTCGTATTGGTATTGGTGTTCGTGTTCGTGTTGGTATTGCTGTTGCTCAGAGCCGAACTGATGTCGCTGGCGCCGGTGGAGACGACCGAAGCACCCTTCTCGACCAGCTTTTCCGCGACCGTCGGCGCGACGCTGGCCATGGGCTGCAGCGCGGTGCCCACCATGTTCACCAGATCCGCGATATTGGATGCGATCGGCGCGCCCGCGATCATGATCTTCGTTCCGGCCGCGGTGATCTCGGCGGTGCTGCCCGCCAGCTCGGCACTGGTCTTGGCCGCGATGGCCGTGCCTTCCGTGATCGCGTCGGTCGCGGTGGCGATCAACCACGGGATGCCGGCGGGAGTCGCCAGCATCGCGATGCCCGCAGTAACTTCCGCGACGAATTTCGCGATGACAGCGCTGATTTCGGCATAGCCCTCGGCGACGATGGCCTCGGCGCTCAGCAGGATCCCGTGCTGCTGAGCCCCCTGCGCGGCCACCTCGACGCTGTTGGCCTCGACCGTCTTACTCTTATCCTGCGCGGCATTGGCGGCATCGCCGGTCCAAGTGTTCATGACGGTGCTGGTCGCCGACTTGCTTTGCGATACAGCGGAAGTCAGCGCACTGATCAGCGAAGTCAGAATGGTCGCCGGGTTGAAACTGCTGTTGCTCAGGCTTCCCGTCCCGAACGACTGCAGCAAACTGACGACCGGCTGGATGAGGCTCGTCACGTCGATCGTCGGCAGCGTGGGCATCTGTATCCCCGACAGATCCGGCAGGCTGATCGACGAAAGTTGTGGCAGCTGAGGCAATCCCAGATTGCTCAATACATCCGTGACCGGAGTATCGAGGTACTGACCGATCGGACTGCTGCGGAGCTCGTCCAGCACGGTCGGATTCGACGGGTTGGTCACAGCACCGTCGATAGGAAGCTCGCCGCCGAGGTCACTTCGTTGGTGCCATAGGCCCCGACAGCCGCGTACGCCGTGGTCGCGGTGTCCGCGTGGACCGCCGCGATCTCCGCTGAGGACAGCAGGTAATTACCCTGCGCGACAGCGAACGCCGCCAGAAACTCCTGCCCGATCAGCCCGAACACCGGCACCGCCTGCGCGAGCGCGGTAGCCACATCGGCTCCGGCTGCTCCCGCGACCTGTGCAGCGATGCCCGCCTTCTGAGTGCCGTACGCCAAGATGGGCGCGAATTCCGCCGCCACATGATCGGCCATGAGTGTCCCTCCCACTACCTATGATCGTGCTCAGACTACAAGTGCGAAAATTCTTGTGCCAGACCGCAAGATGCAAACTCTGGCTCAAAGTTCTGTAAACAAACCGGCCTAGCCGGCCATCTCCTCGTTGAACCGGTCGACGACCTCGGCCCGCCGCTCGAACGCCTTCCGCGCCGCCTGCGCCGCAGTCGACACCACAGCCTGCTCGAACTCGGCCGGCGTCATCCGCGAAACAGCGCTGGTGAACCGCAGATCCTTGAGCGCCCCGTTCCCGTCGACCTCGGCCGTCACGGCCCCGTCCTCGGAAGTCTCCCGCCCCCGAACCGCAGCCATCTGATCAGCCAAATCCTGAAACCTGTACAGCTGCCGCCGAACTTGCTCCTGCAGCTCATCCATAGACGAAACCACGCGCGCCCCCTCTCACACCGTCCTGAGCCAACTCTGCGGCTCAGTATCGTAGTCCTGCTCCTCGACAATCTCTTGTCGAGCTACGTCGGCCTCGGTGGGCAGCCCGGTCCGTGCAAGGCCCTCAGCACCAAGCCCGGCCTCCTCCAACTGCTTCCGCAGCGCGAGGCCGGCTCGATTGGCAGCCTTCTGACACAGCCGCAAGACCTCCCCGGCCAACTGCGACGGATCCCGATGCAGCTCAGCCGATTCGACCTTCAACGCAAGCGGCAACCCCTGATTGGTCGCCCGAACCCGGATCGACCCAAACGTATTGGCAACAACCAGCGAGGCCCAATCCTCCTCGCCAGAACCGGAACTCACCGTCTCCTCGTCATCCATTGCGAACTCCCTCCCAGTTAGCCTGCGTATAGGTACCACACGGCAGCCGCCGCTGCCACCTAGTTACCGATGTGCCAGTGATCCGGGCTCGGTCAGATGCCTCGTTCCTCCTTGATCGCTTGAACGACCGCGGCAACTCGAGCATTGATCATTGAGGTCATGCGGTGCGCATCCGCCGACACCGCAACAAACGGCGGCTCGCCGCCTATCACGTAGCGCCCGTCATCTTCCAGATCGCACCACCGTAGTTGAAATTGAGTGATCCCCCGCGGTCCGAACTTGGAACTCCCCTGGACAACATCGATCGTCCCCACACAAGAAATAGGAGTCTCGAGGAAGCGCTTCCGCCGCAGATTCGCAGAGTCACCGAGGTTGTCACCGACAACCGACCGGCCGTACTCGCGATCCACTGAAGTGTCTCCGCCCACGTCTGTCAGCTCGACATTGCCGAGTCGACCTGGTTCATGCTCGGGAAGCAACTGGGAGACAGCGTCGGCCAACCGCACCGGATCACACTCGGTTACAACGAATCCTCCGCTGTGCAAATAGGTTTCGCCAGGCAACTGTTGTATGACGAAACCTTGGTCGCGTCGACGCAGGCCGAGCAGTCGAACACAGCCTTCTGCCCGACGGGGATCGCGGCCATCGAAGCCACTGACGGCAAGACGCAGGTCGGGATCCTTGATCACCTCGACCACACGATCGAAGGTTCGATCCCACTGCGCCTTCAAACGCTCAGCGATTTCACGTTTTTCACGCAGATAATCAAGGTAGTCCTTGGTCCTGCTGGTATATATAAGAGGAGCCGGAAGTTCTTCTCCGACCACATGTTCCCACAGTACGTCGAACGTGAAATCGTCGAAGCGCCAGGTCGCTGTCATTTCTCAGCCACCGGCCTGACCGCCTCCGGAATTCCCTCGAACACGGTATCCAAATTCTCACCGGACTTAAGGTATTCGGGTCGCTTGTGCTCTTTACCGCCGCCCTGTCCGGCAGCGCCCGCTGAACCCATTGGCATGCCACCCATGCTCGAACCGGAGGATGTGCCGGTACCGGCGCTGGTCCCCGTCGCCAATCCGGCGCGCGACGCAGTCACCGTGTCGGACTTCTGGTCGTCCGTCGTGACGCTGGAGCGCGGGAAGAGACGGGTCTGCGGATTATCCTTTGCTGGAGTCCCATTCGGGCTCGTGCCCGTGGGCGACCCACCCGGTGAAGTGGGGGATCCGCCCGGCGAGTTCGGATCGGCGGGTGTGGCCGGCGTATTCAGCAACGAAGCGAGCTGCTGTTCGAGCTGCTGGGTGGTATCCGTTGTTTTCTGGGTCGTTTGTGAAGATGCCAGAGACTGGACCAATGTCGAAGCTTGCGACGCAAGGGACTCCACCAACTGGGATCCGGTTTGCGCAAGCGTTGTGAGCGCTGAGGTTACCGTCGAGAGAGTGGTGTCCGTCGTGGTCGTCGGATTGTCGGTCTTCGGATTGGCATCCTTGGGATTGGTGTCCTTGGGATCGGTGTCCTTCGGATCCTTAGGGTCGGTCGGTTGGACGTCCGTCGGCGTCGAGGGAGATCCCGGACTTCCGCTAGGAGTATTCACTGGAGTCCCAGCGGGCGCCTTCTTGGAGTCGTCAGGATTTCCATTTCCCTTATCATCCGGCGCGGGGATTTGAGGCTTAGGGGCTCCAACTTCTATATTCGGGCCAGGCAGCGACAACGACGACAACGAGTTATTATAATCAAGCAGGCCTGCAACATAGAACTGCGTAAACCAATCCTGGAAGGTCTTTACCGCAGATTCTAACGCCTTGTTTTTTTCACTGGTGAGACCTTGGCTGCGCTGATGACCGTATCCATTGTCCCAATCCATCAGGAAATATTTGCCGTCATCGGTCTGGTTTCTAAATGGTGGGTGCGGAACCTGAGGCATGCCTTCATGAGTTCTCTTCAGCCAGGAAGCAGTCAATCGGAGCTTCTTTGCGATTTCCCCCGCCTTGTCCGTCAACTGCTTGTTGGATTCCACATAATCGTCGACCATTTTTCGAGCCGCAAATCCGGAATCACCCGTCCACGAATTATCAGTACTATGAATCTTGGTTTTGTAGTCCTCGAAAGCTCTCTCTAGTTCCGTCTTCATCCAATCCCAATGCGATGCGGCGCTAACCGCCGCCGTGCTGAAAATGTTCTGACCCAGGTCATACATCTGTTCCCACGTCAGACTCTTGGGGTTTTCAGGCCTGATCGCCTTTACATTGGGAAGCTTGTAGTCCTCCGAGAAAACGAGCGAACCGAGAGAAATCGACGGGAGGTCATTGTCAAGTTTCCGAGGCGGGACCGACCCGCTTGCGTCTTTCGGCATGCTCACGCCGGGAATGCCGTCGGAAATACGCTTGAAATCATCCTCGTTGTGCGATTCAACTTTGGCGAAGGCTATCGCGGCGGCGTGAAACGTCTCCGCGATGCTCTCAACCGCGGAGATGTGGGCATTGATATTATTCGTCATTTGGGTCCCGAGGTCCTTGAAACCCTGCGTCCACGAGTGCCCCGACTTGAATGGATCCGGCGGTCCCGCAAAATCCCGCAACGTCACAGCGTTGTCGAGAGATCCGTCATTCAGCGACTTCAAAACCGTCCGAAGAGTTCCGGTGAGGTCTGCACATGCGGATAATGCCGTCTGGATGTCCCTGGGATCGAACTTAAACTCCGAAGGGTTACCATTTCCCTTATCCTGCAAATCGTACAATGTTGCCATTGCGACCTCCCCTCTTCCTCAACTGTTGCAGCCTTCATTTAGTGTTCGACAGGTGTTGCGATCATCGCGGAAGGTCCGACAGCAGTGTTCCCGCCAAATCTTCTGCATGCTTGCACAGTTCGCCCTCGTTGGCGCCCTTGGTGTTGTGAACACGCACCTCGAGATGAACGAACCCGAACGAGGTCGGCCATACCACGATGCACAGGGCGTCTGTGCCGCTGTCAGCCATCAGGTACTCTTCGCCGTCGACCGAATTGCCAACTTGAATATGCTTTGGCGCAGGTACTTTTTCATATCCGGGGCTATGTTCGGTGCGCATCAATGCTGTAGCGGACTGATACGGGCGTGAGTCATAGTCAGCAGCAAGGTAGTCCTTCATGTCCCAGTCGCATCTCCGCTGCTTCGGCCCGTCCTCGTGCTCGGACTGCATATCGAAGCCGAATTGTCTTTTCTGCGCCTCGGTCAGCACACATGGAAAGGGCAGTGCCGCAAGGCTCTCCGTAGCGGTGCTGGAGCCCTGCTCTGAGATCGCGCCCGTCTGAGCCCCGCCGCCGGCCCCATTATTTCCGACATTCGCAACGACCACTACGGCTACGACCACAGCCACAGCGACAGCCACACCGGCGATTATGAAGTTGCGCTTCCCCTTCGAGGTCATCCCAATCGGGCCAGTGGGAAGCTTGCCGCTCGGCTGCTGGAAGACCGCACTGAGTGCCTGCTCTGGGAAAAGTTCACTCGGTAGGGCGAGGCCGCGGGTGCCCTGCTCTCGAAGGAACATTCCATCGCCGATTGCGAACAGGTCCTTGACCTGGCTGTACGGGATCGTAGTAGTACCGGTCATCAGAATCAGCTCCAGCGAATCCTGGTGGAAGCGGGCTGATATCGGGGTGCCGGGGGATGTATAGGCCGCGATGCTCGCATTGCGCTTGAGCATCTGGATGCCGGTGGCCAGCAGGCCCATGATAGCCGCGATAGCCACTAGAACGACGTAGGACAGAAGCAGTCCCGAGACGCTCCAGCCGGGCGAGTTGGCCGCGATGAAGATCTCTATGAAGCGGCGGGACATCAGGATCAGCGGAAGCAGAAGCACGAAACCCCAGGTGTATGGGGAGCGCAATCGCGCCAGGGCCAGAACTCGGCTCAAGCGCCGGGTGGTGTCAGCGTCCGACACTACGGTCACTTCCAGTGGTATGCCGGAGATCGCCTCATTCGGCAAAGGCTGTTGCGACTGTTCCATCGATCCCCCCTATCAATCGTGTTCTGCCCGGCACGATAACGCATGTGAAACCACCTGGACCACCCATCGAGGGTCGCTGAACTCGCCACTGCGCTCAGGCCGGATGCGCCACCTGGCCGCGGTCGCCTAGTCTTCTCCGGCGTGTGGCGTCACATGGCCAGGGAGGAGCACTCGTGAGTTTTCCACGCCTGCCTGATGAATCGCAGACGGTGGTGCGCCCGCCTCGCGAATTGGAGACGGAGATCACCGCTGAGCTGACACGGTTGCTCGCACCGACCTGGAAACGGCTGGATGCGGCGTTCGCGTTCACTGTGAGTGACGAAGCGGCGCAGCTCATTCTGTCCGACGATGAGCGGGCGGTTCCCGCGCGGCCGTCGGCACGGGTGGTCGAGCTGTTGCGGGAGCATCGTCATCGGTCCGCGGGTGCCGGCGATGGACCGTGGTGGCGGTTTTCGGTGTCGCTGACGAACACCGAGGCAACTGTCGACTACGACTACGGCGCCGAACCTTTCCCCGATGATCACCTCTTTCCTGCCGCCGCGTATCGAGCGGATCTGCAGACATATCCCCGCAGAACCCTCCCTGTGTGGCTCGCCGCTTACGTCGGGCATCGAGGCCGCCAGGTTCGGACACCGAAAATGGCTGTTGCTCAGGCACAAGCGGACCTTGCCGCTGGCGTCACCGCGAACTCCACAGTGACAGCGTTACCGCCCTTCCCACTGATGTGGGCTCGCTGGGCCGCGATCTCCGCCGCGTTCGTGGCGGCGAACTCTCAGTGGGGACCGCGAATCGCGCCGGCGGTGGGCTGGTTCGAAGGATCCAAACGCAGCGGTGCGACGCTGCACCGGCTGCCTGGAGGCCGGGCGGTCTTATCCGGCGGAGTGTGGAACGCTGCGGAATTGGATGCCGTGTACAACCACGGTGCCGCGATGCCGCTTCTCTATCGGGGGGCTCCCGACTGGGTAGCCGATCCAGTCCTGAGTCCGCGGGCGGCCAATGGTTTGCTGTCGTTCTGCTATTGGTGGGACGGAAATACCTGGTACCAAGGCGAATCACCGGATCCGACGGCCGTCGGCGTAGCTCTGCCCGGCATCTGGACCAGCAAGATCACCGCCGAGATGATCGCGCAAGCACTCGGTACCACTGGCAACGGGGACATTTCGAATCTGGTATCGGCGGCCGAGACCTACCAGGTGACGCGGCCACTACTGATGCGTGGGCTCGGCGATGACGCATTCGAGACACATGACGCCTATTACCAGCTGGTGCTCGCCGGGATCGCGAGTTCGGTTGCAGCACAGCCCGACTGACCACACTTCACCATCGGGTCGCTCGCCCGAGCCGTATATGATCATCAGAGCATTGGTCGGTACCAGTACATCGGGGGGTTGGCATGACTGCGGACAAGGTCAAGGTCGAGGTGGCCGGAATGCGTTCGACCGCAGACGGGCTCGATGGCGTATCCACACAGATCGATGCGATCCTGGCCGCTGTCGACGCCGCCTCGAAAGCCCATGACGGATGCTGGGGTGAAGACGAATACGGCAGACCGTTCGCCGATGGGGACAGTGGCTATATCAAACGATCGGCCAATCTCGAGGATGTCCTGAAATCCAAAGCCAAACGGCTGCGCGAGTATTCGACCG
Source organism: Nocardia sp. NPDC059229 (assembly GCF_042754165.1). Classification (NCBI taxonomy): domain Bacteria; kingdom Bacillati; phylum Actinomycetota; class Actinomycetes; order Mycobacteriales; family Nocardiaceae; genus Nocardia; species Nocardia sp. NPDC059229. The sequence goes on along the minus strand of NZ_JBHZAK010000003.1, from coordinate 224,526 downwards.
GTCTCAGGGATGGCGCTACGTCCCTGGAGACCACCGAAGCTAACAACGCCGACGCTTTCAAGTACTGAGCGGCATCGACCGGGTATGGCAAACGAGGCGGAGAAATCACGGCTGGCCGAACTGCTCGAGATGGTGCAGGGCGGCTTCGCGTCGGTCGCACGGGCTCAGGAGGAACGTGCGCGCCTGACCGCGACCGCGCAGGCAGGTGGGCGCCGGGTGACCATCACCGTGAATGCCGACGGGGTGGTGATCAAGACCGAATTCAGCGATGACGTCGACGATCTCCCCTTCTCCGAGATCGCGGCCGCAGTGACCACCGCCACCCAGGAGGCGGCGGCCCAGGTGCGGCAGAAGTCGCAGGAGATCATGGCGGCTTTGCAGCGCGACCAGGCGCGTATGCCCGCCATGTCCGAGTTCTTCCCCGCCATGCCCGATATCCAGGCGATGATCCCGACCCCTCCCGAAGTCTCGACCGCGCCTCCCGGATCGCCCGAGCGCGACGCCCCGGACGGATCGGCGCCGCAGTTCACCGATGTCGAGGACTGGGAACACGACGCTCGAGCGCGCAATCGATCGAGCATTTCCGCTCCCGAGTGGTGACACGTGTCGGGGTGGACTGCGGGCGGAGACTTTCTGCCGGGCTGGCTCATGCAGGCCCTCAATTTCGGAATGGCTTATCCGAAAGGTGATGAGGAGGCGCTGTTCTCGCTCGGCGATGCCTGGAACAAGGCGGCGAGCCAACTCGAGAACCTCGAACCCGAACTGAGATCGGTCACCGGCAAAGTCCCGCAGTACTACGTCGGCGACGGCGCGACCAAAATCTCCGAAGAATTCGCCACGCTGTTCGACGGCAAGGACTATTCGATCCAGAAACTGGTATCGAACCTGCATTCGCTGGGACACGACACTCGTGCCACGGCGACCACGATCGAATACACCAAGATGCAGGAAGAAGCCTTCGCGCTTCTCACGCTGTGGACAGTGGGATCTCTCATGGTCTCGCTGTACGGCGAGGTCCTGGTCCCCGCGTATCTCGCCATCGCCCGGGAAGGCCTGGCGGTCTTCGCGGAATCGATGATGAAACGCATTGCCGCGCTTGCCAGCCGAGCCGCACTCGAATCGCTGGCGAAGCCGATGTCGAAAGAGATCGTCGTTCCGCTGGCCAAGCGGATCGCACCGGCCGCCCTCCAGATCGGCAAGGGCGCCGCGATCGCCACCGGAATGGGCGTGGGTCTCGACGCCAGTATTCAGGCGATTCAGCTTGGGATGGGGCACCGGGACGACGGCTTCGACCTGAAACAGACGTTCACGACCGGTATCGAATGGGGCGTAGGCGGTTTGGCCAGCGGGCCCGGCCACATGCTGGCGGACGCGGCGCTCAAACGGGCACTACCTGGGCTGTCCACGCGGCTCGGAGGTGTCGTATCCAGTGGCGTCGGCGGTCTTTCGGGCGCCTTCGGCATGTACGGGGCGGGGTTGGGAGTTCAGTTCTACGACAAGGGGAACTGGCACGACGTCGACAAATCCCTGAGTCCGCAAATGCTCGCGGGCGGTCTCGCCATGGGCGGCCTGGATGGCGTCAAGGCGGGGGTCAAGGAACATGGCGGAGCTTCCAGTACCGGGGATCCGGGCGGTTCACTGGCAAAGGGTGTTCCGGCCGACGTGCAAACCAAGCTCACACCGGATACGAACCCGGCACACGAGAGTCCCGCCGCAGCGACCGACACGAGCGCTCGCGAGAACGGACAGCAACCGGCCAAGTCCGATCTCGCCACCGACACCGAACACCGTGCCGCACCGACGAATACGACTCCGCAGGCGGTAGACCAATCCCGCTCTGCTCCGGTCGACCACAGCCGTCCGGCCGATACCACCGGCCGGACAACAGACGCCCCGGCTCGGCCCGCCGATACCGGGACCAAGGTCGCAGACAACGGAACACGACCGCTCACCCCGAGCGACCGTCCCGGCGAATCCGTCACCCCCAAGGACGCCACACCTGCTCGTCCGACGGCCGAAAGCCCGGCGCGAGCGGCCAATGTCGCCCCCGTCGACCAGAAGTCGAATCTCGTTGCGGGCGCGCAGGACAAGCCCGCACCCGCCCCCACCGCACGGACGCCGGAAGGCCGCGCGGCGGAACCCTCGGTGCGCGCCGAGCCCGCCGCGCAACCGGCCGCGACGCGCCCGGTCGATGTAGCACCGACCCGGACCGACGTCCCAACAGACAACGGCACACCCACCCGCGCGACCCCCAGCGACACCGCGCCGCGTACCGACCACCCGGAACCGATCGCGGACCGCTCCCCGACGGATGGAAGACCCGGCACTCCGGATCAATCGGCCAACCCGTCCGAGCCACAGAACGGGAAACCACAGGATCCGGGTACGCAGCCGCTGAGCGGCGATCATCGAACGCCAAAGGAAGATCCGAGTAGTACCGGACCGGATCACCCTTCGGAGCACGACAAGTCCGAACCGGACGCACCGGCGCTGATTGTCACCCCGATGCAGCATCCGGGCACGGAGCGTCCGCTCGAGGTGCGCAACCGGATCGACAAGGTCACCGGCGTCGAATCAGATCCCACCATCGCCAAGGCGAAGGCGGAGTTCGAGGACTTCTACAAAGAACAGAACGCTGAGGCCGCGAAGCCGACCGACGTCACCCCACGTGATGGCGGATCACCCACCTCCGCACCGGCATACGAGGCACGGCGCTTCAGTTACGGCCCCGACGAGAAGCTGACGACGCTCACAATCAAGGTGCGTCTCGACGAAATCGACAGTGTGCCACCGGAACATCTGCGCGAGATCGTCGACCAGTTGCACAGCGCCAGCGACCGCGCTTTCAACACCGGCGAGAGATTGCTCAGTGGCGACCGTCTTCGAGTAGAGCTCGAATTCGTCGACAACCCCACCGACGCCCATCTGAAAGCGACTGTCGGCAACCCACACGAAAATGCGGACCCGCATGTCTTGAATCGCGACACCCCGTCGGATGTACTCGCCGAGCGACTCCGCGAACACCTCGGACTGTCGAAAGACGACCATCCGCTGACGGACATCGATCTGCGGCACATCAGCAATGACATCGCACATGCCAACACCGACAACGCCCTTGCCGGCCTGCCCGAGACACGAACCATCGGGCCCCGCAGGCTGGACAACCTGGAGCACGCCCAATACCAGTGGGATGTGGAGGACGCGCTCCGCGATGGCGACCGATTTCTGGTTGGAGCGGACCCACGCACGAATCCATACGGCAAGCTGATCAATGATGGCGGTCCACATGTCGACGTCCGCCGATACAACTGCCTCGACCAGAGCCTTTCAGCCTTGTCGTCGTTCTACGGCGATCCGCAAGTCGGTCTTCCGCGTTTCGATGACAAGCTGCCCAATGGAGAGTTCAATGCCCTGGGCGAACACCGTGGGCTGAATCGAGCGAGATACTGGCTGGGAGCTCACGAGCTGGGGTGGCCTCTCAACAGCTCGACACCTGTTGTCGACCAATTCGCTTGGCTTCATGACCACATCAGTCAGCGGGGGGAATTGTCCGCTGCTCTGGTCGTCAATACCTGGCATGCCCGCGATGCCAACGGCAATCTCCTGTATGAACCTGATGGAACACCGGCACTCGACGGGTCTCACGCAACGGTAGTCGTCTATCCGCGTGGCGCATCGGGTCCGGTGTGGTGGGACCCCCAGGTGGGGACAATGTCGGACAAACCGCCGCTGGACATGCAGCTGGGCTCGGCGTCGTTGTCTTTCACGGCTATCGATCCGAATGGAGGCATCACAGGTGCAGGAGCTACGCACCAGGGAACAGGTGGAGGAGTACCTCCGACAGGCTCACATCTTCCCGCAGAACCGGGAAGTCAACATCTACCAGACCGAGTTCGCATGGGTCTGCTGGATGCCGCTGACTCCAGCGGAGCAGGCCGAAGCGAGGCAGACTCCGGGAACGGGGGGCTGCTGCATAGTGAACGCTCGGACGGGAGTGGTGACGGGCTACGGCAGCGCGAGACCCCCGATCATCTGGGGCGAGATGTACGACCAATCGATTCGGACCGGCGAGCCGATGGTGGGGGGCGGACAGATTTATCCGCACCGTTGGAAACTGAACATCCAACGGACACGGGAGGATCAGACCGAGATCGAGTATCGGGTAACCGCGGAGTCCCTGGCCGAACCGCCGGAACCGACCACGGAACTCCAGCTGATCGTGAACAAGGAAACCCTGAATTATCGGACGAACGTGGCCGGAATCCCGGAACCAGCCCGGCAGGCGATGGGCTGGGTGATCGCCAACCGACAGCACGCGACCTGGCCGGAGCACCTGACCCGCGAGTACTAGACGACCCTGCCTCGCATCCGGCGCCATTGCGCGATGTCGACCACTACCTAACCGAATCTCGTCTTTCGGAGGCGTTAGCACGGGCCGACGAGCACGGACTCACGACCACAATCGACGGTGTCGAGACACCGGTGAGCGATGTCATTCGAGACCGCCTGCCACAACACTCGGATCTGGCGCAGGCCGTTCGGGACAGCCCGTTCCTGGAGCGTTCACTACTCGAACGGCCCAAGGCGCTCGCCGCGGTGCTCCTTCATCCCGAAGAAGGTGTGCCGATCCTGCGCGACGCACTCGGGAGGGTCGCCGAGCGCGGCCCAGAAGCCTGTGTTTCGGACCCCATCGACATCGTGGAGACGCCGCTCACCCCCGAGCAGCGGGCGGTATCCGCGGAGGTCCGTGATTCGCTGAGCGACAAGGGCATCGCCGATGAGCGGCAGCCCGGCTTCGATCCGAAGCGCCGCAACGACCCCGAGTATCAGCGTGAATTCCTCCAAAAGCAGTACGACCTCTGGCCGGAAACACAGCGGGCGCTGAACGACCTCGTGTCCGATATCGCGGGCGATGCCGGCGAACCAGGCTGGCGAACCGAGCCGAAGGACGAAGCCAGAGCCTGGGACAAGATTCGCGAGTACAAGGGCGACGTGTCTCAGCTCACCGACCTGGTGGGCGCGAAGATCGTCTTCGACCGGGTCTCGGATGTGTACAACGCTCTCGAGAAGATCGCCGCCGACCCCCGAGTCGAGATCGTCTCGTTCAAGGACCGATTCGCCAGCCCCCAGCCATCCGGCTACCGCGATCTGCAAATGAAGGTCCGGATGCCCAACGGGCATATCGCCGAACTCCGCGTGCATTTGAGCCACGTCGACGAGGTCGCGGTACACGAGCACGCCTTATACGAGGTGCGCCGTGACCTGGAAGCCCTTGCGGAACAAGAAGGCCGACTGGCGACGCCGGAGGAGTCTGCGCTGCAAGCGGAATTGCAGCGGCATTACAACGAGCAGTTCTGGGAGGCGACCAAGAAAGGACTGGCCGAGGAACTCGGCGGGGAGAACGGCCGTCGCCCGAACGAACTGGAACCCGACCCGATCAAGCGAGAACCCGGAGCTGACCCGGAACGCTCCACGCCCGCGCATCCAGAAGACATTGTCTCCGAACGTGAACCGGGCCGTGTCAAAGATAAGCCGGTCCCGGAGGACGTTCATCCGGTCGATCACGTCGAATCCCGAGAAGAGCCGCCAACCCGAGAGCCCAAGTCGGAGGAAGAGCCGGCGAAACTCCGGGACGAGAGTCCGAAGCAGACGGTCGAGCCGGCGGCCGACACCAACGGGAAGGGCGCACCCCCTGAGGGATCCGAGCCAGTCCAGCCGACAGACAAGGTCGACGGCAAGCCCGACACCCCTCTGACCGGCCACCCCGAAACTACGCCGGTGCTGGAGCGCCCACAGCAGGTAACGGAGGCCCGGACCGAACCGCCCGTCGAGCACTCGGCGCGCGCCGCCGAAATCGTCAGCACTACAAACCATCCCGCTGAAAAGCCTTCTGCATCCGGCAAACCCGAACCGGAAGCATCGCACCCGGACACCACCCCGTCCGGCGACGACTCACGGGAAATGGCCACCCACTACAAGGGCAACTCCCGGATGGAAGGCGGGCAGATCTCCTTCGACGAACTCTCGCCGAAGGCAAAGCATTTGGTGAATGCGCTCGCCGAAGCCGAGCACATTCCGCTCCGCCCCGGTGAGGTGAATGCAGACCATCTCGCTGAGCTGCAACAGTTCTCGGGCTATGAGCACGCGATTGTCCAGAACAAGGACGGCGACCTGCGTCTGTTCCGTGGCAAGCAGACCTCCAGCAAGATCCCCGAGGATCTCGCCGGGTACCGGTTCATTCTGCACACGCATCCTGAAGATCGGCTGCCTGGACCGCCTTCCGAGCACGAACGCAGACTCGGATTCAATACCGACAGCATGCGGACGGACGTCGAGAACAAGAAGTCCACCCATATCGAGGCAGTGGTGAGCCGCGACGGCCAAGTCCGGTTCTTCACCGATGAAGGTGTGCTCGACCTCCCGCCCGGCGAGTATCCGCGCGGCGGCCCATTGAACGATCGTGGATACGTCGTCCCCGTTGATGGCCTGGAAACCCACCCCGCTGTGGGAGGCCCCCCACAGCGGAACATCTCGCCTCACACACCGGATGGAGGAGAACCCCACGCCACCCACCCTGGGGACCATCAGACCAAGGGAGAGACACCAGCAAAGGTCGACCAGTATGTCGATGAGGCGCTAGCCCTCCACTCCGATGAGCTACCCGTTATCGAGCAACACGACGGAGCAACGGCGGTCGACAGTCTGTGCAAGTGGCTCGAGATCACGGATCCGGCACAGCGGCAGGCACTCACCGACATATACCAGGCATCCCACGATCACATCGCTCCCTTCATCGTCAAGGTTGCCGATGACATGTTGACCAGCTTGAAGGCGCAGGTCGCGGAAAACCCGAACCTGAAGGTGGTCTTCGTCGGCAGAGACGGACACAGCCTCGCCACCGCCATGACCCATCTCGATCCGCAGTTCGTCCACGATCACGGGCACGAGGTCACGTTGTCTCGGGCGGTCGTCGAAACTGCCGTCCAGGACCTGGAGAACAACTCCGGCCACAGGTTCCCCGAAATAGACGAGTTCCGGGGTGCGGCAAGCAAGGTCCGCCCCGAATCGATCGAGGACGCGTATCACCGTTTGACGGAATACTTTCGCGATCTCGGTATCCCGGTCGGCGAGCCCGGTAGCGAAATCGCCCTGGTGGACACGAGTTACAAGGGAACCGTTCAGGAGCTGCTGAGCGCCGTCTATCCCGAGACTCGCTTCGAGGGCCATTACATGTTCTTCGCCGAATCCCCGGCGGACGCGCACCCCGGCACCAAGCAGGGATACGCTCTCGACCTCGATGCGGGGCGAAGCAACAAGGGCCTTCCCGTTCGCGAACTGCCCGCCGATCCCAGCTTGACCTTCTCCCATCAGGATGCGCTGGGCTCGATCGAGGAAATCATGCACGGGCCACTGGACAGCCCGCGCGGGATCGGACCGGACGGCCTGCCCGAGCAGCAATTGCAGCGGCACGACACGGATCCGCTGGAAGGCTTGAACCCGGACACCATTCACGAGCGCTTCACCGATCCACTGGTTCGCGAGGCCGCCAAGCGAATCGCGCTGGTCCCGGTTGCGCAGATCGCCCACAGGATCGCCGAAATGCGCGCTGCGGGACTGGATCCCCGGCCCGTATTGCAGGCCGGGCACGACAACTATGTGGAGCAGATCCGATCCTGGATCGGCAACGACGGCAGGGTCGATCCGGACCTGCACGACGTCCTCGATTCCTTCGTCCGCCGGGGCGACAAGGCGCAGGTACGGCAGCTGGCCGATCTCATCGAGCAAGCCGGTCTCCATCCCGATGAAGCCGCGCAACTCTGGCGCGACTACACCAACTCCGGGCTCGATGCCGTCGACAAGAAGGCATTCGTCGAGCAGGTCAGCGAAAGACTCACCGGGCCAGAGAATCCCGAGAACGTCAGGGCCATCCACCTCGGGGATGCGCACGACACACCCCACGAGCACTCTCAACCAGATCCGGTCGAGGCAAAACCTGACGTCACATCGCACCCCACGAAGCTGACGCCAGAGCTGCGCGACAACTTCGAAGAACTACGCAACAGCACGAAGCAGGTCGTAAAGGCATTCGGCGATCCGGCTCGAGCCGACGAGCTGCCGCAGTTACGCCAGGAAATGGCCACCCGTTTCGACGACCTCGGCCTACGCAACCCCGAGACCCAATCCAACGCATGGCGGCTGTTCCACGAACACGACTCCGAACTGGCTGACTACCTTGCGAACTACAGCCATGACCTACTACCTCCGTCCGAGGAAGCACCCGCGCGATCCCACACGGAGCCGAAGACCACGGCCGAGCACGATGTTCCCGGCGAGGCGTTGTCTTACGATCCGCATGAAACCGACGCAGAGCCGTCGTCGGAGGAGAAGTTCCGCCGGTTCGAGAACAACGACAACGGTCGGGAGTACGGCGAAACCGAACTCGGCCCGATCCGAGATGCGTTGCCGCACGACGAGCTCGAGAGTCTGCGCAGCTACTCATGGAATTCGTCCGTCAATGATCTGCTCCGGATGGAGAATCCACAGCACGAGCTGGACAAGCAGGCGAATGCTTTGCTACAGCGCGATGCGATGAAAGAGGTCTTCGGTGGGCGCTTCGCACCGGACGCCGACAAACTCGAAGCGCACGTCAATCGACCGGATCTTTCCGAAGAGCAGCGTGCGGCCATCGAACGGAATCGGGAGCTCCTCGACGAAATCCTCAACGACCCGTACCGGCAGGGTGTGCTGGAAAGCATCTGGAAGGATGCATCGCACTACGAGAAGATGCAGCGGCAGCTCGGCGGCGAGCCGACGCTCGATTCGATCCGGAACTACGTCGCTACGCTCGACCGTGCGACCTCTCAGCCGGTGCCCGAAAACCTTGTCGCCGTGCGCAGTATCAAATCCGTCGAATTCATGCGCGGCCAGGACGGTGAGTTGCTCGGTGGCCGAGATCCGATGCAGCTCGAGGGCACGGTCCAAACCGACGAGGGCTACCTGTCGACCACGCTCGGCGCGACACCGCCGGGATCTCCGCGCTACGTCCTGGAACTCGAGATTCCGGAAGGAACACCCGCTGTCTGGCTGGGCCGAGAGAGTTCGTACCCCTGGGAGGGCGAGCTTCTGGTCGGGCGGCAAACACCGTATGTCATCACCGATGTCATAGCCGAACCGACCGGATCGAATGCGGCGGGCGCCGACTATCTGATCAAAGCGAAACTGCTGCCGAACAATCGTGAGCTCGGCCCCGCCTGGGTTGATGCGGTTGAGTCGAAACAGCACTCGCCGCTGAAACCCGAACCCGCGGAGCCGGAAGTCAAAACCGGCGAGACGGAAGCCAAGCCCGCCGAGGAAGGTGTGCAGCCGGTCGCGGAGGAGTCTCCGACTCCCACCCGTCCGGAGCCGAAATCCGCGGAGCATGCCAACGAGGGCGCCGGCCGGCCCCATGTCGATTCGGACCGGCCCGCGACACTGACCCAGCACCTGAAGAATCGCCTCGAGGAGCTCCGGGGTCACATCAACGACATCTTCGCGGCCCACAGCGATCTCGCACGCACAGCCGAATTGCCTCGGCTACGTGTGAAACTCGGCGATCTCGTCGACAAGCTCGGACTGCGCGACCAGCAGAACTGGGAAACACCGTGGCGGTTGTTCGACCAGCACGACGCCGCACTCGCGAAGTATCTTCAGCAGAACCATGAGCATCTGCTGCCGAGTCTGGAAGACCTCGCCGCGGTTCATGGCAAGTCCAGCCCGGAGGCTGCAGGCCACGAGACCAGTGAACAGCCGCACACCGAAGAGCAGGCTGCAAACCAAACCGCCGAACCACACGATGAACACTCCAACGACAATCCGCACACCGATGATCGGGATGCTCAGGCAGACAATGCGATTCCCGATGCGGACCGTACTGCGACGGAACTCACCCATGATGAGCAATCGGCGATACACCGGTACACCGATCCCGATGCCGACGTATTCAGCGATCTGAATCACCGCCTGCGCAACGAACTCGAACTCGATCCGGCGCAGCAGAAGCTCGCTGCCGATATCGCATCGGGACTCGAGAGGCTGCCGGCGTACGACGGCACCGTTTGGCGTGGAACGCATCTCACTCCTGAGCAGCTCGCCCGCTACGTTCCCGGAGCGAAGGTAACCGAGGCCGCCTTCACCAGCTCCTCTCGAGATCCTCGCCGAATCTTCACCAGCAACGTCGAATTCATCGTCCACTCGGAGTCGGGTCGCGATATCAGCGCCATCTCCGCACGGCCGGGCGAGCAGGAGGTGTTGTTCAAGCCGGGCACCACCTTCGAGGTGCGCGGCGTGATCGAGGACCCGAACTCAGGCTTGTTCGGTAAGACACGCGTCTTCCTATACGAGTCCAGCGAACATGCACCCATCCGTGAGACACCGGCCGATCGCAGTGGGCACGAGGATCTTTCAGGCGATCGCGGCACCGAGAACGCCCCCGGCCACGACAACCCACACCGCGACCCCCACTCGGACCGGCCGGGCACCGAACACCTCGCCACCGAGACCGACGCCGGTGTGTCCTTCCACCCCGACGACACGGCCCTGTCCGACCTGGCCGGGCTGATCCCCGAGGACCCCCATCACTTCACCGCCGATGTCCACATCGACAAGGACGGCAACGCTCACATCAACGGAAAGGTCTACACCCCCGAAGAATTCGGCGACCTCCTCCGCCAATCAGGTTGGGACGGTTCGAAGCCCATCCGTCTCGTCGGCTGCGACGCCGGCGCCAACGGCTTCGCCGCACGCCTCGCCGCACACCTCGACGTAGACGTCCTGGCCCTCACCAAACCCGCCTGGTCCGACACCCAAGGCCGTCTCTACACCAGTACCGCGGAATCCCACCCAGACGGCACCCGCCGCCCCCGCATCCCACCCGACGGCGAATGGGAAACCCACCACCCCGACGGCACCAAAACCCGTGCGGCAGACGACGGATTCGCCCCGGGAACACACGACGAACACAAGAACGACCTCGATCCCGTCGGCGCGCGCGATCGACACATCGACGACCACGCGCAGGAGGTTCGCGACGCGGCGCGGCTCCGCACAGGCGGCCGTGACTCGCTGACCTCTGGCAGTCCGGCACGGGAACTCACCCGCGCCGACGTCGAGCACATCGAGCGCATCGAGGGGCTCCGCGATGACCTGAACCGACCCGGTGTCGACCCGACGGCCACCAAGGCGAAGCTGCGTACCGAGCTGGAGGACGCGGGTGTGCTGCGGGAGGGCAAAGAGGTCCTGCGCAACGACGGTCCGGCCATGCAACGACGGGCGTTGATGACCGAGGCGGGCCTCGATGTAAACGCGGTGGCCGACGATACCGGTCTGCGGCGTCCTCCGCCTGCGCGTACCGACAACGAGGGGCTGCCGCTGCGCGGTGAGCACGCCGACCCGGACGCGGTGCCGCGTCGCGACGTCACCTTCACCGAGGTCGACGCGATCGTGCCGGACAAGCTGATCCACGCACTGGAGAAGTTCGGCGTGAGCAGGGAGGTCGCCGTGCAGTACATCGTCGACAACCACAACGACCGCAGCCGCCAGCGCTACCTGCCCGACCTCGAGGGCCTGGCCCGCCAGTACGGCATTCCCCATGGCGACGTACTCGTCATCGACCTGTACACAACCAAGCTCTACTATGAGGACCTCAACCGCCGACTGCGCACCGATACGGACGTCGACTCCGTCGCCGAACTGCAGCAAGCGGTCAATGACTCCCTGAGCAAGCTCCCTCCGGCCACAGTGCCCGAGCTGTACCGATCACTGTCCGTCCAGCCCGGGGAGCTACCCGCCTTCCTCGCGAAGTACACCAAAGGTGCCGTCATCGACTGGGAGGCGTTCAGCTCGGTGGCCAGTGAGGTCGACGGGACGTGGTGGGGGACGCCGAGGGAGAACATCCTGTTCAAGATCCGGGGTGGCGTGGCCTATGACATCTCCGACTTCGCCGACGGACTGCACTACAAAGATCCACCAAATCGTGGCCGCGAGCTGCTGTTGCCAGGCGGTATGGTCGTGCGAATCGAAAACGTGACCCCACATGTGTTTCCTGACAAAACGACGGGTCACATCATCGAGCTCCAGATCGTCGGATCAACCGGGCCCACAACCACGGCGACGCCATGACAAATAACCAGAAACAGTAGGAGACATACATGACGTCGGAAGAAATGGTGCCAGGCCCGGTGCGGGACATCTTCGTCACGGCGCTGACCCCGGAAACGACCCACATCGCCGCACTCCCGGATCCGCTACCACTCGGGCATCGGATAGGGCTGGTCGCGCCCGGTGGGTCGCCTCGCGAACGGATTCGCGTCCGCGCCGAGCACGACGAGACCGGCTACTTCCTGGACTACTACCGGGAAGGCAACGACGGGGAAACCTCCTGGCACGGCAGGGTCCGCGAGGACGGCTCGATCACGCCGCTGGAGAACCTCACGTGGCGTCGGCACTTCGACGATCCCGAGCAGGCCCGGCAGGAGCGGGAGCGGGTCGCCGCCCACAACAAGCAGGTCTTGGAGATCCTGCGGGCGAAGAATCTGTACATGTAAACCAGAGGAACCACACGGTCATGACCGCGGAAGAAGCGGTGCCAGGCCCGGTGCGGGACATCTTCGTCACCGCCCTGACACCGGAAACGACCCACATCGCCGCACTCCCGGATCCACTGCCGCAGGGGACAAGAAGTCGCGAACCCTGATCGAATCCGTCGGGCAGTGTCCGGCTCGAATAGTTGTGTGCCTCCGCAGGAATCTCGATGTCGATCAATCTGGTCCGAGCCGCCCAAGGCGACGACCTGCCAAGACGGCGTCCAGGAGCACGTGGGGCGGTGCTCTTGGTTAGGATCGGCGATGTCAAAGTTGGGGGAGCAGGAAGGTTTTCGGGCGGTGAGCGAGGGAACCGATCAACTTCGCATGGCGCGGGTTTATGACGGGCGGGACGATAGCGGGCGGCCGATGGCAGTGCGAGAAGTACTGTCGGACTGGGTGCGGGACCAGCTCATTACCTATCTGGAAAGTGCGCCGGTCGTGCTCGCCGCGCGCAGCTTCGACGAGGACGAGTTCATTCCGGGCGATCATGATGTGCCGCTGAACTTTCGGACCGATGGGGTGTGGATCTGGTCGGGGTCGGTGCCGCATTATCTGTGTAAGCACGGGTTACCGCCAGAGCCGGAATTGGTGCAGCACATTGTTGATCGGGGGTATCGGCTCGGTGAGATCGATGAGGCTACGAAAGAACTCGCGGTACGGATCATTACCGGCGGATGGGAGTAGCGGCAACCATTCCTCCGAACCGAGCAGACGATCGACCGGCGGGTAACAATTACCAGCCCCGAAGTGGAGTCGACGTGGCCGAACCAAGATTCGACGCCGCGATCTCGGCGTACTTCTGAGCGAGAGGACTGCTATGCAGACACCGCCCTGGTTGAACCCCGCAGATCCGGAGAGGCAGCGGGAGGTCGACGAACAGACCGCGGCGCGAATGGGAATCACCGTCGAGCGGTTGCACGAGATCGACCGGCAGATCGCGGCGGATCAGCGGGCCCGCGATGCGCTCGGCCCCGCCGACCGCATCGTCGATGACAATCCCAAGTTCAACAAGGGGTTTGGGCCGGTGACGCCGGAGAACACCATCGCGCCGGGCGAGGTGCGGACCCACGCGGCGAATCAGACGAACTATGAGTTCTGGACCCGATTGCGGGTCGACTATGTGTCCGTAACGCGCGGCGAAGAGCTGGTCGGCTACCTCTACGGCTCACAGGGCGGGAACTCGGCGGGATTCCTGCCGTGCGTGGCGGCACACGGCAACCGGAACAAGGCGGCTTCCTACTGGCAGAAGCGGCTCGCCGAAACCTGTGCCATGGGGCTCACACCCGAGGAAGCCGTCCGATATTTCATCGGCAGATCTTCCGACGCCGAGTACGGCGGGGTGGCCGCGGATGCGGAAGTGGCGGTAGCTGACACCATCCAGGATCTGGCGCTCCAACTGAACCCCGGTGCACCACTGGGAAACGGCCCCTGGATTCAAGACGGCACCTCGCCCACCGGTTCTCCTGCTGATCGATCGAACGGTTGGGGTCCATTGGTTTCCGCGCCCCCGAAACCCACTTTTCCAGCCGAAACCGCCTCGTCCCTTGTCTTTTACGCCATTACCAGGGAAAACACGATCCTCGGATATCTGTGGTCGGCGACCACAGAAAACGCAGCCGATTATCTCCCCCGTGCAGCCGCCGGCGATGCCGGAGTCGTTGCCAGCGGCTTGTGGAAGCATCGGCTACAGAACGCGTTCGGGACGGGCAAATCCTCACTGGAGGCGCTGCGCCAGTGCCGGAATGTCAGCGCTTACGCCTACGACCGGTTCGGCCTCATCGAACCTGACGCAATCGAACGGTTGGCACCGAGCCTCGCGGCTCTTCGCGATCTCGCCGAACGGGAGTAAGCCGAAGGAGCGCGACAGTCGATCGACCGGGGAGGATAGAGTGCGTGATGTCTGGGCGGGAATCTCCGACCACCGGTCAGTGGTCAGCGTGGGTGTATTGGAGAGGCGACGAGTGTTCCACGAACGCAACATATGCCACTTTTGTGGACGATTCGTCTTGGAAGCCGAGGGCTGGGCCGAGTCCATACCGCCCTATCACACGATCCTCGCGACCTGGGACGATGACGCCAATTTCTTCACCGGCTCGTTCCACCTCGGCTGCATACGCGGCTTCGAGCGCCGGGGAGAGTTCCGGCAGGCGATGGTCGACTGGCTGACGACGACCAACCGGCTGATCACGGTTCACGACGAGGACGGTCAGCCGCACGAAATCTCCGCCACCGGGCTCGGGTACACCGAGAAGATCGCCGAACTACCGGACGGCGAGATCTACGAAGACCCGCGATTCAATCGATGGGTCTTCATCGAAGAAGCCGGCCCGTACCACTTCCTCGAGCTGGACGCGGTCGAGGCCCTGCGCGCCGGTGGCCGTGTACGTGGCGACGGTGGGGGAACCTCTGCCGTCCTGCCCGCGGAACCTGACCCGAGCATCGAGTCGTGGAACTTGTCCGAACTCTTGGATTTTCTCGAAGTCCGTGATCTGTACCAGGGACTGCTGGACGACCTCGAACCGAAGTACAAATTCTGGGAGGGCGGTCTCGGCCGCGCGGGCTACATCCTGACCTATTCACTGTCAGCCATTCGCCCCCTCCCTGGCAGTGTCGGAGACTTCTTCGCTCGGTACCTCCCGAACTACACATCCAAGCGGTTGGAGGATGCCTGAGCATGGCCGACGACAAAGACACCCCGGAGCTGTCCCCGAACCAGATTCGCGATGCGCTGATCGATCAGGCCCGAAGCGTCGGTTTGCACGACAGAGCCAACGCCCTGTCGGCCTTACCGGACATGCTTCCGCCGCTGTCGACCATGCCGCTGATTGTCGATACCGACATCGGAGGCGACCCGGATGATGCCATCGCGATAGCCGTCGCCGCAGGACGACCGGAGTTGGCTCTCGTCATCACCAGCGACGAACACGGCGGAAGGCGTGCCCGGCTCGCGCGACACCTACTGGATCTGCTCGGCCGATCCGACGTCCCGGTGGTCGCGGGCATCGATCTGGGGAATGACAAGTACTGGGCAGCAGAAGGTCTCGTTCCGCAAGAGGTGCCGAATCAGCCCGAAGACATCCTCGCCGCTGTCCGGAAGGTCATGGCGACGACCGACGGCAAGGTGCGATGGCTCGGCATCGGGCCCATGTCGAACCTCGCGACCGTGGTTGCCGAGATTCCAGATGCCACAGCACGACTCATCGTCACGCAGATGGGCGGCGGTCTGAACTACCGGCATGCCGATCGTGCCGAGCACAATATTCGGCTCGATGTGGCCGCGGCTCGGAAGGTGTTGCACGCCGGGCTGCGAACGTGGATCGTGCCCTCAGATGTCACGTTCAATCCGGCGAATGAAATCACCTCCAGCTCACCCGAATACGAGTTGCTCGCCGAGTCCGGTTCTGCGGGGCTGCTGATCTGTTCGCATTTGGATCAGTGGTTCGCGAACTTCCACCCGGGCACAATGCAGCATGACGCCATGGCACTCGCCCAAGCGGTGGGACGCTCCTTCCTGCGAACCAGCCGAGTGGGCGTGGAACTCGATGAGATCGGAAGAATGACCCCCGGCGAATGCCAGGTCTCCCTCACTCGTTCTGTCGATTACGTGGTCTTCCGGTTGTGGTTGATGGAGCGCCTCACCGAAGTCCTGGCTCACAGCTGACATTCACACATCCGAGAGGCCGCACTGTGCTCTGGCTCCGAGAATCTCCGTCGTACTTCCGCTTCCGCAACGCCACCATTCGTTTGGAAGAGCCCGCCTTCGATCAGGTGGTCGGCCGGAAGCTGAACATCGATACGGGTGCCTTCGAGCCTGCCACGCGGGAAGATATCGATGCCGTCTTCCGGCCCGGCGCGGATTTGGATTACGCCGCCCTCTCCGAGGAAGAGTTCGTCAAGACCACCGAGGAGTTTCGGAGTCACTACCTGAGCGGCGAGGGACCGATCTTCGACATCTACCGGCAGATCGACAGCATGCTCGGCCAGGTCCGGCAGGAACGAAGGCGGATGACACCCGAGGAACGCGAGACGATCGCGGCCTTGCGGCGGAACACATTCAGGATGTGGGAGGAAGAGTTCGCCCGCCGCGCCGCAGGCGAGCCAGCCTCGTTCCGCTACTCCGGCGACGATACCCAGTAGCTGCTTGCGCGATAGCCCAAACCGCCGGAAGGACGGCCATGTTCGAGCAACTCGAGGTCGGCACCTGGGCCTGCGTCGACGACCAATGTCCCACATGATGAGGAGGACGACGGCGTAGCCCAATACGCTGCAGCCGCCGATCCAGACCAGCCCACGGGCTATCGGGTTTCTTCTCGTCAATGTGGCGAATGCTGTTCGGGGGTGGACAGATAGGCAGCGAACAGTAGCGGGGCGCAGATCAGCTGCACACCAGGGTTCAGCAGATTTAGTCGGAGTAACCCGCGTCCCGCAACTGGGTAATCCCGCGGCCCGCGTCGACTACGTGCGCTTCGACTGTTCTTCGAGCTCGCGGAACAGTTGAAACACCCGCAATAGTCTGATGGGACTCCACTCGACGCTGTCCGAGCATGAGCTAGCGACAAGGCGTTGCGGCCCGGCCTACGGGACTGACAGGGATATCCAGCCGTGGACTTCGCCGATCTTGGCCCACATGATGAGGAGTACGGTGGCGTAGCCCAGGACGCTGGCTGCGCCGAGCCAGACCAATCCTCTTCCTATCAGGTTCTTCTCGTCAATTTCGGGATTGCCCTTCACCAAAGTCAGTAGGGGGATGTGGTATCCGCTGTTGTCGCCGCCGTCGGGCACCAGGAAGGCCGCGACCACTAGGAGGATGTCGGCTAGTTGCAGGAGTGAATGTTGTTCGGGGGTGGACATATATGCCGCGAACAGGAGTGGGGCGCAGAATACGAAGGCGGGGAGGCCGAGGGTCACGAGGGTCAGGAAAATCAGCCATCCCGGGGCGAGCAGTCGAATGAGGATGAGGCCGAAAACCAGTGGCCATTGCCATGAAACGATTGTCATTCGCGCTCCCACTCCCCCGGCATTGCGCACACGATCTTAGCTACCCCAGGGCAAGGACGACCCCCTCCGTGGTTAGGCTGCGGGGCGTTTGACGAACGTTCGACCGCAGGGGGAATCGTGACCCAACCGGACATGCAAACCTATGACACCCAGCGCATTTCGGATGCGGCCACGCGGGCGGGCCTGGGGCGGCACGTCAAGACCTACGGCGCTCAGGAGTGGGGACTGCGGATCCAGGAGGGTGTCGCCATCCACCAAATACCCACCGCTCTGGCGACCTTGGGAGCCGGCCAGCCGGTGGAGTTCGGTTCGATCACGCTGAGCGCAGCCGGCGTGACCGGATACGGCACCGTTGTCCCCTGGGTCGACATCACCGACGTCGACATCGCCGAGAGCCGCCTCCGCATCAAAACCGCGGCCAAGCGTCCCCCGATTACCACCCCTATCAGCTCGCTGACCAACCTCAACCTGCTCTACGCATTGATCGAGCGCGGTCGCGGGCTGTAATAGCCGCCGGCGCAAGCGACTTCGGACCGCTGAACTGGCCGTCAGGGAGCCAGTCGGATACTCACCCGATTCGGCGAGTGGCACAAAACCGGGGGGATTTGCTCCCGAATTACCCTCCAACTTGTGCCACTCGATGAACGAGCGCCGCGTTGGCATCCGTTCACCCGTCCAATTACTGTCGGCATCGACGTTACGTGGGGAGGAGTAGCGATGGCGGACAACAGTATGGAAGCCGAACGGTCTTCGGTGAGGGCAGGGTGACGCGGTGGCGTTGCTTGTCTATTACCGGCAGGTGCGTGATGAGCCGGATGAGGCCGAGTACTGGTTCGGGCCTAGTCGGGAAAGCATGAGTCGGACCTTGATCATTGACAAGGTTCGGCGGGTGGCTTGGACCGACGGGGTCGAGGACATGTTGTTCAGGGCTGCGGCGGGGCACATTTTGTATCGGGAGGGGCGCGAGAGGGTATGGCCTACACACGGAATGAAGGCTTCATGACCGAGGCCGGGCGGGCGTCGGGGAATGGGGCGGCGAATGTTGGGCGGATCACCGGGTTCTTGCTGATTGCGGCGGCGGTGTTGGCGGTCGCGACGTTCTGGCTTCCTGTGACGACTATTCGGGTGGACAGCAGTTCGTGGGATGTGTATGCCTGGAAGGACGTGATGCGTGGTGGGGGCATGCAATCTTCTGACTACGTCTCCGCTGTGCCGTATGTGCTCATGGTGATCGCCGCTGGTGTGGCCGGGACGTTGCTCGCGGTGGGGATGGGGGCTCGGCGCGGTGTGCTGTTCTGGGTGGCGGCATTCGCGGGCGGGCTGGTGTTGCAGATCTCGTCAGGCGATGTGGTGGGCTATGCACGAGGGTTCGGGGATGACAGCTCGCCAGGGTCCGGATTCTGGGTGATCACGCTGGTGATGCTGGTTGCTATCGCGGCTTTGGTGACCGGGTTGCGCGACGCCGTGGTGTCGAAAGTGTTGCGGCGCAGGAGATGGGCGGGGCGGCGAGCGGCGCGGTGGCGGACCGGGTCACAGCCGTGTTTCTGATTGTCGCGGCGGCGGTGGACTTCGGAAGTTCGTTCGTGCCGCTGGTGGGCGACGACTCGATTTTCATGACCGTGTGGCGTACGGGAGAGGACGGCTCTCTTCCGTTGTCCGCCATGCATTTCACGGCGGGGTCGATCGCCGTGGTCGTCGTGGCCATCGCCTTGCTGGCGGGTGCCGGCCTGCGGAATCCGGCCGTTCGAGCGGCCGGCGGGGCTGCTGCCGCGTTCATCGTCGCGAACGGGATCGGCGGGCTGAGTCTCGTTGTCGCCATCATGGGATTCAACTTCTGGGAATACGCGGGTGTCGGGTTCTGGTTGGCGGTGCTCACGCTGTTGCTGTCCTTCGCGGCGACCGTGGCGGCGCTGGTGGCGCAGTTGGCGCGGCCGCGGCTGCTGGCCCAGCCGAGGGCGGGCTCCGCGCCCGGATTCCTACCGCCGGGGGCGATGCCCGCCGGACCAGGCGGCGCGATGAATCCGTTCGCGGTTGCCCCGGTGTCGAATCCCTTTACGCCCGAGCCTCAGTCCGGCGCACCCATGCCGAATCCGTTCGCCCCCGCTGCTCCGACGCCCAACCCATTCACGCAGGCGGCACCAGCGCCCAACCCCTTTGCGCCTACTGCTCCCGCGGCGAACCTTTTGCCCCCGCGCCGGAGGTCGAAGCCACCGTCAAGCTCGAGCCGAAACCGGCTGCGGTGCAGCCGCCGCGGATGGCGAAGGTGTACGACGGTAAGGACGCCGCGAAGGATGCGGCTGTTCGGGTGATTACCGGGAGTTGAGGCAGTGGGTCACTGCTCGATCGGGTTGCCGGACTCGTCCCAGGTTCGGGTCACGATCGGGTCGCCCTCGTCGTCGAACTCCTGCTCGGTCGCGAGCTGGCCGTTGTGGTGCCAGGTGCGCCAAATGCCCACCGGCACTCCGTAATCCACCTGGCCCTCGGACTTGAGGGGGCCGTCGGCCCACCATTCGCGGTCGGGACCGTGCGGAATGCCGTCGACGTAGAAGACCTGGAAGAGCAGCTGATCACCGATGGTCTCGACCGCCTCGCCGGTGAAGGGCTCACCGCGATACGTGAGGCGCAGATCGTCGTCCGTGGCGATCTCGCGCCGGCTCACGCTGTAGTCGATCCGCTTCATGATGTCCCTCTCGCCGGCATGTCCGCCCAAACTATCGAATCGCGTCGACTGCGCCGCTAGCGGTCGGCCAGGGCCGCGGCATACGCGTCGCGCAGGGCCGCGAGGCGGGCGCGGGTGAAGCGGCCGGGTTCGGTGTTGTAGGTGGCGCGGCCCCGGGGGGAGGTGAAGGCCGCGGCGGGGATGCGGTCGGCGGCGGGTGGGAGGAATTTCGCGGTTTCCTCCACGGCGGCGAGGGCGGTGGCCAGGGTGTGGCGGGCCGTGCGTTCGGTCTGCGGGTCGCCGCCCGCGGGTGGGACCTGGCGGATGCAGTTGTCGGAGTACCAGAGCCACACGCCGGGGTCCAGGAGCTCCGACGGGTTGTCCAGGCCGAAGCAGACGGAATCCGCGGGCGGCGGGAGGATGTCGGCGGGGAGTCGGAATTCGTAGGCGCGGGCCGTACCGCACGACGGGCAGTCGCCGGTGTAGCGGCTGGCCAGGTCACCGTCGACGGTGATGACGGCGCTGCGGAACTGGCAGCGGGTCTCACCGCAGGTGGGGCAGGGTTGCAGGGTGAGGTAGAGACGAGCCTCGGCGTTGGTTCTGGCCAGCGGGAGGGTGTCGGGCATGCGGGCTCCTTCGGCCGGGTACGGGTGCGGGAACGATCTTGCCAGGCGGACGGCGGCACGTCTCGTTCATGTTGTGTTCACTGATCGGTTGTGGGACAGTCGATCTTATGGCCGGGAGATTGCAGGTCCATCCGGAAGCGGTGCGCGATGCCGCGGGTTTCGCCGGAGACATCCGAGCACGATTGCAGTCGATGGCCGACAGTGCCCGGGAGGCGGTCTCGCCGGGAGCCGCGGGATGGGGCGATGACGATTTCGGCGGCAAATTCGCCGACGGCGCCAAGGGATTCGTCACCAGCAGCGCGAACCTGGCCACCGGCACCGAGAACCTGGCGAACTCCTTCGACAATCTGCACGGCGGGCTGACCAAATCCGCCAATCAGCTCGACACCATGGAGCACGGCAATCTCGACACGTTCGCGTAGGTCGGCGAAATGACCGGGCACAACGGGGAAGTCGCGAAGGCCGGAATCGTCGAGGAACTCACCACGCAGCTGCGGGCGATCGCCGAGGCATCACGCCAGCGCACCCAGCTCACCGCCACCGGCACCGCGGCGGGTGGACGTGTGCGGGTCACCGTGAACGCGGACGGGGTGGTGATCGCGACGCGCTTCTCCTCCGATATCGGCGAACTGACCTACGACGAAATCGCGAAGGCGACGACGACCGCCGCGCAGAGCGCCGCGCTCGACGTGGCGCGGCAGGGGCGAGAACTGTTGCAGCCGTTGCGGGACAAGCGCGCACGCATGCCCAAACTGTCGGATCTGATCGAAGGCATGCCGGATCTCGAATCCCGGGCGCCGACCATCGAACCCGCCTCGCTCGCTCCCCCGCAGTCACGGGAACGACTGTCTCAGCTTCGCGAGGCCGCGCCCGACTTCGGCAATGCCGTCGGCTACGAGGCGTGGACCGAGGGGCAGGAGAATCGGGGAGCCACCGACTCGGGGTGGTGAATTACTCGGAGGTCCCGCGCAATTCGGGATAGTGGGTGCGCTGGTAGGGCGACAGCTCCGAGATCAGGAGCTGGCCTGCGCCCTGGCAGATCGGGCAGACTCGGGCCCCATAGCATTCGGGACACATCTCCCCGTCGGGCAGCCGACCCCGGCCACCGCATTCCGGGCAGAAGCCCAGGCCGCCGCACTCGTAGCAGAGGACGAAGCCGGGAGACAGGGTCTCGGGAGTGCGCACCGGGTCCGGCAGCCGGATCTCCTCCGGGTCGCGGAGCGCCAGCGCCGGGGTCCGGCCGCTGAACATCACCGCCGAAGTATGGTCGCCCACACGCACTTCGATGCCGATGCCGTCACGCTGACCAGTGACCACCACGGCGGGTTTCGGACCGGTGGAGTCCTGCGCCTCATCGACTTCCCAGCCCGCCGCGCCGAGGAGAGCGGCCGCGCGCCGGGCGATATCGGCGGCCGGGACGGTCGCGGGACGCTCGCCGCGGATCAGGCCCGAGTACTGGTAGCGCGGTGGCTCGCTCCATCCGACGATCGTCGGCTCGTCGAGAAACAGCAGGCGGAGGTTGGTTTCCGGGGCCAGGTCGGTGATGAGCTCGACCAGCTGCGCACGCAGGACCGCACCCAGCCGGTCCAGTTCTGCCCGCGCTCCCGAAATCTCGCCCATGCGGCCTCCTTCCCGCCGGACCCTATCACCGCCGGGTGTACCCGGTCCGGTCACCGGCAACTCATCTGGCGTTCGTGTTGAGTTCACCTGCTCCCTTGTGGCACAGTCGGTCTCGCCAAGATCAGAACCGACCGGCGTGAGGTGGCCTGTGGCGCTGGAGTTTCCATCGTGGCTCGAATGGCTGAGCTGGTTGGTGGGCTCCGAATGGCCGCATGGCAACGAAGACACCATGTGGCAGATGGCCCGTGATCTGGAATCGGTTGCGGGACAGGCCGACGACCTGCTGCAGGACCTCGACCACCTGCTCGGTGCGCTCGACAAGGCCTATCCGGACGGCACCGGCGGCGAAGAGATCATCAAATGGCTCGAGCCGCTGCGCTACGGGGACGACTCCGGGCACGGCTCGGTCAAGGAATTCGGCGACAACTACCGCCAGCTGTCCACGGCCGCCGACGGATTCGGCGATCAACTGCAGTCGGCCAAGCTCAACTTCTATATCGCAGGCGGGTGGCTGCTGGGCGAGCTCGCCTGGGCCGCGGCCACCGGGCCGTTCGCGCCCGAATCGGAGGCCGCGGTCTTCGCCTCGGCGCGCATCGCGTTCCGTGAGCTGGGCGAGGGGTTCGTCAGGCGGATCGAGAGCATGATCGAGGGCCGGATCACCAATGCGCTGCTGAAGCAGGTCCTGCCGAAGCTCATCTACGAGATCGGCCAGGGCGCGGTGACTTCCGTCATCCAGTCCACCGCGCAGGAACTGCTGGTCGAGTCCATCCAGAATCTGGACGGGCACGGGCACGGCTTCGACTGGGGCGCGATCGGGAAGAACGCACTGGTCGCCGGACTGTCCGGCGGTGCGGGCGGCGCGATCGGCTTCGGCGCGAACCACGCCCTGCCCACCGAAATGGGCGGCTGGAAGGGCGCGTTCAACGGCGCGCTCACCGGCGCGACCGCCGGGGTGGGCGGCGCCGGAGCGGGCTGGCTCGCCAATGGACTGGTCAACGGCGACTGGAGCTTCGACCCGCGCTCCATGACCGGCGGCGCGTTCGGCGGGGCGGGACCCAGCGGCCTGCACGGATACAACGGCGACACCAACCACAACGGCCCGATGCGGGGGCACGACACCGGCGACGGCAGCACGCATCTCCCCGGTGAAACCACCACCAAACCCGCCACATTCGACCAACCCGGCACCACCCCGGACGGGCACACCCCCGGAGCCGACGCCAACGGAAACGGGCACAATACGGCCGGGGACCCGAGTGCCGGACAGCACGGCACTCCCACGGACCCGAGCGCCAACGGACAGCACGGCACCCCCGCCGACCCGAACGCCAACGGACAGCACGGGAATCCGGGCGATTCGACCGGCGAGCGGAGCGGCGACAACGGTCAGCAGGCCGGTGGCCCCCAGCTGCATGCGGCCAGTGCCCCGACGGCGGCCGACCCGGCACCCGTCGACCATACACACGACCAGCAGGCCGACCACGGTGGCGACTCCAACCGGTCCGACAACAACGGCTCGTTCACCTCCGACGGCAGGCGCGAGCGACCGGACGCGAACGCGCAGGACAACGGCGGCGCAACTGATTCCCCGTCGCAGCGTTCGGCCGACACCCAGTCGGTCGGCGACCACTCGGGCTCGCCATCCGGCGACGCGGCGCGGCCCGACGCGAGCGGCACTCCGGAGCATCGTGCCGGAGACGCGACGGCCGCGATGGACCCGGCTCGTACACATGACACCGGGGTGGATGCGCGCACACCGGAATCCGTCTCGGACCACACCTCGGATCCGTCCAGCGGTGCGAATTCCACGACCGCGACGAACTTCTCGAACGACGGAACCACCCGCGCCGACGGCGAACCCGCCAAGGGCGCGACGACCTCGTCCACGCACGGCGCACCCGGCGAGACTCGCGCACCGGCGGGAGACCCGGCCAAATCGCCTGTCGCACCGCGCGATCCGCTCCGGACTCCGACGGACGGCAGCACCGCCAGGCCGGCCGACGGCACGGCGCCCAAGCCCACGGACGGCAGCTCGCCCAGGACCCCCGACACCCGCGCCGGGGTCGACCGCGTCACCCGGCCGGACGCCCCGGTGCAGGCGACCCGCACCGGCGTCGAACCGACCGCACCGCGCGCCGAGCCGGCCACTGGCGACCACGAGCAGCACGTGGACGCGCACGCGAGCGAACCGAACGATTTCCTGAACCTGTCCGGCGAGCCCACGCGCCCCGGCGATCACCACGAATCGCCCGGTGATCACGCGGATTCGCCCAACGCGCACCCCGACGGGGCGACCATCCTCCCGATTCCCGTCGACCCGCCCCAGCACGCGGACCGAGCCCGACCCGCGAACCCACGCAGATACGACGTCGCCGCGGCGGGTCCGGTCGGCGATTTCCATGGAGATGCCCGCACCGAGGGCGATCTCACGCCCGATGTCGTGCACAAGCAGATTCAGGACAATCTGCGACTCATCGCCCCCGAAGGGGTGGCCTGGAATCCGGACGAGAACCACTTCGTCCTGTCGAACGGGCGCATCGTGCGGATCGAGGTCGGTGAGACCTCGAACGGGCATGTGGCCGAATTCGAGCCCAGCGCGGACGGTTACGACGTGCGGGTGTCGAACAAGGCTCGCAACGAGGACGTCGTGCGCGCGCTCGCACACGAAATGGCCGAGATCCGCCTGTCGCAGGACGACGACATCCTGATCGATCCACGGGACGATCGGCCCACCCGCATGTCCACGCACCTGGGCGGCCGCTTCGCCGAATTGCGCACGCTCACCGCCCATATCGATCGAGCCGTCATGGATCCGGCCCGGGCCGCCGAGCTGCCCGGACTGCGCCATGACCTGCACGATCTCATGGACCACCTCGGATTTCACGATCCGGCGCACGCACCGACCGTGGAACGCCTACTGGCCGCGCACGATCCGGACCTCGCACACCGGATAGCGCTCGAACAGGCGGGCGTGCTCTCCGATCGGCCGACCTTCAACCAGCACCTCACCGAGGACGAATTCCAGCACGCCGCGGAGAATCATCTCGCCCGGCTGCGTGAACTGATGACCGGCGAGCACGCCGGCGATCTGTTGCGCGCCGAGGAGCAGGGCTTGAACGGCCGTATGCGCGAAGAGCTTTCGCGGCGCGTATTCGAGCGGCTCTTCGAGGAGGAGGCCAGGCCCGCCCGGGGCCAGGTGCCCGGCCTGCTGAAGGCGCTCAATCCGATCAATGCGGCCATCAACCATCCGACCCTGCGCGGCCCGGAGCAGGCCGCTGCCATCCATCGGGCCATCGACGGCTTCCACGACGGCATGCCGCAGGCGGCGCGCGATGCCCTCGGCCCGGAACGCTTCGCGCAGATGCACGCCGCCGCCGATGCTTTCGCGACCGCGCCCGACCGCATCACCGCCACCATCGATCACGCGACCGGGCGGATGGACGTCGGCGGCGAGCACACCACCCTCACGGACTTCCTGCGCGGCATCGACCGCGCCAACCGCGCGGCGGCCGAGCACGGGCTCAATATCGAGTACACGGTCGTCCTGCACGATGCGGTGGACGGCCTGTCCACGGTCGAGGTGATGCCCCGCCCGCAGCCACAGCATCGGCTTCCGCTGGAGCAGTATCGGTTCGGCGAGCACAACGAGCCCATCGAGCGCCAGCCACGGCCCTCGGTTCCCGCGGCCGCGGCGGGTGGTCACACCATCGATGTCGGTGTCGGCCGCGGCGCATTCGCGGTCGAGATGACCCCGGCGGCCGACCGCGCCGGCGGCGGGCTGATCATCAAGACCGAACTCGCGGATGCCGCGATCGGCGCCCAGCGCCGCCGTGATCTGGGCCTGCTCGACGCCGGGCCGCTCATGGAACCCGGCACCGTCATGGTGTACGGCGACATGCTGGGCAATGGCCACCTGCTCGGCGGTGATATCGCGCGGGTCTTCATCAACAATGTCAGCGCCAAACTCCCGGATGCGGCGTATCACGCCATCGCCGGGCATCTTTCGGAGATCCTCGCGCCCGGCGGACGCGTCGAGGTCCAGTGGGACATGAAACCCGACAAGGTCGGCGGCGATCCCGGTACTCGCTACCACATTCTGGGCACCAAGCTGTGGGAGGCGCTGGAAGGGGCACACCGGGAAGGTGCGAACCCGTTCAAGCTCATCGAGGAAAAGGATTTCGAGCATCCCGGAAACCGGGACTACTACTACACAATCGACGCGGGCGGCAGCAACAAGCTGCCGCACGAGCGGATGGCCGAATACTCGCCGCCGCAGCCCGAGCATCGGTGGACCATCTCCTACGAGCCGAATGTCCCTGGAACACACGAGCATTCGGGTACCGAGCCGTCGGCGAGCCCGCACGACCCGAGCGCCGACCACGGAAACGCGAGCCCGATCGGCGATTTCCACGGCGATGCCCGGGAGGGCGCCGAGCCTCTGCGACCGGAGTTCGTGCACGACCAGATCCGGGAGAACCTGGGGCTCATCGCCCCGGAGGATGTCGTCTGGAACCACGACGAACAGCACTTCCGGCTCCCCGACGGCCGCACCGTCGATGTCCACGTGGGCCCGACCAGCGACCACAATGTGGCCGAATTCCACCCTCGCGCAGATGGTTCGGGATACGACGTGGTGCTCTCGGAAAGGGCCCGCGACCAGGACGTGACGCGGGCGCTCGCGCACGAGCTGGCCGAGATCCGGCTGGCACAGGACGAGAACGTTGTCATCGATCCGGTCGACGATCGGCCCACCCGGATGACCTCGCATCTGGGTGGCCGCTTCGCCGAACTCCGGGTGCTGGTCGAGCAGATCGGCGAGGGCGTCGCGGCGCGTGCCAAGCCTCATGTCATGGATCCCCTGCGCCGCGATCTCAACGATCTGATGTACCACCTCGGATTGCACGATCCGGAGCACGCGCCCACCGTGGAACGGCTACTGGCCCAGCATGATCCGGACCTGGCGCGGCTGATCGATCAGGCGCGCATACCGGATCCGGGCATCCTGCGACCGGGACCGGTCGATCACGACGCCGCGCCCACCCCGCACGATCTCGGCCGCATCCGCCAGTTGCGCGAACTGGCCGAAGGGCTGCCGGAGAACCACGCCGCCACTCGTCGCGAAGCGCTGGCCCTGGTCGAACAACTCGGATTACGGGAGGGCACACCGGGTGCGGCCGACCGGCGACGGATCATCGCCGACTACCTGACCGAGCGTGCGCGCGGGCACGTTGACGAGCTGCTCACCGACGTCGGCCGTCGCGACCCCGAATTGTCCACTGCTGATCGGGAATACGTCGAGACGGTCCGACTCGAACGCCGGGCCGCGGACGCGCTCGATTACCTGTCCATCCCGACCCACGGCGCCATCATGAAGACCCACCTGGTCTACCGAGCCGAAATGGCCGAGCATCTCGCGCAGGCACACCAGGTGACGGGCTCGGGACCGGTGCGGCTCGTGGGCGACCATCACATGGTCGAGGATGTCCGGACCGGGGAACGCTGGTTCCGGTGGCCGCCGAGTACCGAGGAATATCCCGACCACACGCCGGTGCCGGACATCGGGCTCCCTACCGATCCGGACCACCGGCTGCCGACCGATCCACAGCAACTGCACCACGAGTGGCAGAGTCTCTCCCCCGAGGAGAAGGACGCCTGGCATCGCGCGGACCCGTTCATCGGAAACCGCGACGGCATACCGCATGCCGACCGCGATCGGTACAACCGGCAAACCTTCGATATGCTGCGGCACCAGGCCGAGCAGGAGATGCTGCGGGCCCAAGCCGAGCCGGAGACACCGCAGGTGCTGGCCGAGCGAAAGCAGATCCAGGACCGCCTGGACATCATTCGGGATATGCGGGAGAACTATCTCGGCCTGCCGACCGAGGAGGGTATTCCCGCCGTCCACCTGTCGTATATCGACGAGAAGCTCCAGTACATCTACTCTCTGGGCGATCCGGATACCGCCCAGAACGTGGCCATCGAAGTGGCCGGCGCGTTCCGGCGGCGCAGCGGTGTCGGCTACGCGCTCGAGACACTGGCGCAGGTGCGGCAGGCCGCCCTGGCGATCGATCCGAACGCGGAGACGTCGGTGATCCTGTTCGGCGCCTACAACAACCCGAATTCGCTGGTCCAGGGCATGCATTCCGGGCACGCCGAGGGCGGTGCGGCGAAGCTGCGGGAGTTCCACGACGGGCTGCGGGCCACCCATCAGGGACCGCCCGCGAACACCACCACCATCGCGCATTCGTACGGTGGCGTCACTGCCGGGCATGCGGCCGGGCACGGATACGAATTGAATACCGACGCGCTGGTTTTCATCGGCAGCATCGGCACCGGTGTCACCAATGTCGGGGATCTGCGACTGACCGGCGTCGGCCCAGCCGAGATCGGCGACCACATCTTCGCGACCATGGCCGAGTACGACTCTCTCGAGCTGATGCCGCCCACCCACGGTCCCAAACCCAGCGATCCGGAGTTCGGCGCTAGGGTTTTCGAGTCCGGCACCAGGCCCACCCAGACTCGTCTGGGCTGGAATCCGGACGACCATGGCGGCAAGAACTACTTCAGCGCCGCCCATGAGTCGTACCGGATCCTGGGCATGATCCTGACCGGCAATGCGCACCGGCTGCGCTGAGCGCGCACCCTTCGAATCGAGGAAACGAGGACCGAATGCCAACGGCGACAACGCAGAGTGCCGCCCGCGCACAACTGTTACGGCACCTCGGCGAGACGTTGCGCGCGCTGCCCGCGGAGCTGTCGCTGACAGTCCGCCATCCGGACCTGCCCAAGGCGGTGTTCCATCGCGGCGTCACGCTGCCCTGGGACGACAGCGATCCCGACAACCCGCTGCGATTTCTGGACATCAGGTACTGGGTGCTCGGCACCACGCCCGAGACATCGGATCGGTATTTCGATCTGATGCTGCGGGCTTGGAGCGAACTGGGCTGGCCGACGAGCTCCGAGCCCGACGAGTTCCCGCGCGTCGGGTACGCGCGCACCCCCGACGGATTCGGTTTCGCCCTCACCCAGAGCGTGAACGGGTACCTCAGCCTGGCCGGATCGACTCCGCCCTTCGAGTCGGAAGCGGAAGCGGCGGAACCGCTTCCCGCCCGCCTCGAGCATCCGTAGGCGCAACCCCAACTCTCGCGGGCTCTCAGGGGTTTCACCCCTGAAACCCCTCGAGACCGCTGGGGCTCCGCCCGCATCGAGCACCCGATCGGACCCCCGCGATCGCGGCGGTCCGGCACTGAGTTCTGCTCAGAGGTTGGTGAAGTCCGTGGAGTTGTCGGTCTCGACCTGACCGAAGGTAGTCGCCTGATTCCGCACCACAGCAGCCAGCTTGCGCAACTCGTCCACGCCGAAACCGCTCTGGGTGACGAAGGACGTACCGACCGAGGTCAGGGTTTCGGCGGCGGCCAGGGACACCTTGTCGGAGCCGGCGGCAGGCACCGAGAGCGCCGGGGTATCCGCGCCCAGGGCGGTTTCCAGGCGGTCGGCCATGGCTTCCAGGTCGGCGGCGGCGGCCAGCACCGTGTCGGCGTCGAAACGCACACCGCCCAAGTTGAATTCGCTCATTGTCCCTCCCTTTCCGGGCGAATCCTACCGTGTCGCCCGGACATACAACGACCCGGTTTCCGTGCTCTCGGCGATCACTGGGCCGGGCGCGGGCCGTTGGTGCCGACCGCGCCGACCACCGGGACACCGGTGTAGCCCAGCTCGCCGACGACCTCGTCGCCGTGCTCGGCGGTGACCATATTGGTGCGCACTTCTTCATCGGCGTCACCGGCCTGTGCGGCCGCGCCGGCGCCCATGGGCGGCACCATGCCACCACCCATGCCGGGCGCGCCGGTGGCCGGCATCGGCGCGGGCACGGGGACCGGCGGCGTGGTGGTCGCGCTCATGGTGCGGGGGCTGGCCTGGCCGAGCGGCGTCGAGGACGTGCCCAGGCCACCCAGACCGCCCATCGGCGCGAGACCGCCACCACCGAACGCGCCCGAATCCGTCGGCGCGGCAACCGGTTCGGCATCCGGGGTCGGCTGCACGTCGGAGGTCTGGCTGATGGACTGGAGCTGCTGCAGCTGTTGCACACCCGTGCTCGCGGCGCTGCTCAGCGGGGAGATCAGGCCCAGCAGCTGCGACACCTGCGAGAGCGAGTCCACACCCTTCGGGGCGTCGGTGACCTTGACCTTCTGTCCGGCCGTGGCCATATTGGCGCTGTGCACCGTCATCTCGGTGCGGGTCTTGGCCACCACCGCGGTCGCCTCGGCCGCCGTCTCGCTGGCCAGGGACAGCAGGAACGCCTGCCCGGGCGGGGTGCCGATGAACGGTGCCGCCACCGTGACACCGGTGACGAACTTG
The DNA here is from genome assembly GCF_042754165.1 of Nocardia sp. NPDC059229. Taxonomy (NCBI): domain Bacteria; kingdom Bacillati; phylum Actinomycetota; class Actinomycetes; order Mycobacteriales; family Nocardiaceae; genus Nocardia; species Nocardia sp. NPDC059229. The sequence goes on along the minus strand of NZ_JBHZAK010000003.1, from coordinate 193,645 downwards.
GTGATGATGGCCGACATCAGGGCCGCGCCGGTGGCCACCGAGGTCGCCGCGCCGGCCATGACCGTCTTCTGGTGCAGGTTCTGGCCTTCCAGCTCCAGCGCGTTGGTCTGGGCAGCGGTGCCCTTCTCGGCCGCGCCGGTCGCGCCGGAGCCCTGCCACGAATTCGAGCCGGCCAGCGACATGACCGACTGGGCGATCGACATCACCTGCTGCAGCGCGCTCGAGACACCCGAGAGCATCTTCGACGCGTCCAGTCCCTGACCCAGCTGGCCGGTGCCGAACGCGGACGCCAGATCGGTGAGCGGCTTGGTCAGCGCGGTCAGATCCAGGGTCGGCAGCGGCGGCATATCCGGCAGCGGGGGCATGGCCGGCAGCTGCGGCAGCGCGGGCAGGCCCAGCGTCTGCAGGACATCGCCGACCGGACTGTCCAGCAGCGGTGCGAAGTTGGTGTCGCGCAGGGCATCCGCCACCGACTGGGCGCTCGCCGCAGCGGGCGTGGCCTGCACGGCTCCGGTCGAGCCCTGGTCGAAGGGCGTACTCACAGGTCCCGCGATAGGGAGAGGAAATCGACTCCGGCGGCATCGTCGACGGCTTCGTAATCGGCCGCCGCCTCGTAGGCGGTGACCGCCGTCCCCGCGTGCACGGCGGCGAGTTCGGCGACCGACGTCAGGTGATTGCCCTGTGCGCCTGCGTAACTCAGCAAGAAGTCCTGACCGATCAGCCCGAACACCGGCACCAGGCCGGCGACCGTGGCGACCTGGTCGACCGCGGCGGCACCGGCGACAGCGCTCGCCATCGTGGCCGAGGCCTCTCCGTAGGCGCGAATCGCATCCGGTGTGGCAACGAGGTGGCTCATGAGACCCCCATCAGGAAGATCATTTCGAATTGAACTATACAGAGCGGATATTCGCCCGGTACAGCGAAGAGTTCACCAACTTCACAACACGACGGTGAACGCCAGGTATTCCGCGGGTTATCGATCTGAATGCGGATCACCTTGCCGCACTATATCTTTCACCACCGTCAGATCGGGCGCAGCCAGCTGTCGGGTTCGGTCTCGTATTCCTGCTCGTCGGCATACTCCTGGCGAGTCACCTCTTCGATCGTCGGCAGACCCGTCAGAGCCAGCAGCTCCGGGGCCAGACCCGCTGCCCGCAGCTGTTTGCGCCGTTCGACGCCCGCGCGGTTCGCGGACTGGCGACACAGGCGCAGAATCTCCTCGGCCAGCAGTTCCGGATCCTCGCGCAGCCGATCCCGCTCGACCGAAATCGCCCGGGGCAAGCCCTGTTCCGTGGTGGTCACCACGATCGAGCCGGTCCGCGACGAGAGGGTGAACTCGGTCGGGAACGACACGTCGCCGGACGGCACTGCTTCCGCTGCCACTGCGCTACCTCTCATTCGTCCGCGATCACCAGGATCACCTCGGCGATCACCGTTTCCAGGGTCGCGATCATCCTGCGGCGATCCGCGGACATCGCGACGGGCGGGTGCTCGGCGGTGACCACGTACCGGCCGTCCGCGTCCAGATCACGCCATTCCAGATGGTGCCGGGTGATGCCGCGCGGGCCGAACCGCGAACGGCCCTGCACCACATCGATGGTCCCCATGCTCGGCGCGGGCGCGGCCAGGAACTCAGCGGCCCGGTCGACCACACCGCCCTCGAGGGTCTCGTGCGCCGGGGACAGGCCGAACGCGTAGTCGACCTCGACGGTGTCCTCGGGTTCGGCGAGCACGGTGTCGCGACCGCGGCCGGCGACGGTGTCCGGCAGCCCGGCCACCACCTCGGTGGCCAGTTCCGCCGCCCAGAACTCGGTGATGGTGAATCCCGCACTGTGCCTGACCGTTTCGCCCGGCTGCTGCACGACCAGGTAGCCCGCCTCGCCGCTGCGCACACCGAGCATGCGGATGCTGGCCGCCGGGGCGCGCCAATCGCGTCCGTCCCAGCCGTGCACCTCCACCCGCAGCTCCGGCGCGTGCACCGCGCGCAGCACCTCGTCCAGATCGGGATCGCGGTCGCGCAGGGCGTTGCGGGCACGGGCCTTGTTGTCCAGGTGCGCGTTCCAGGATTGGGTGCGGCTGGTGAAGAACAGCGGGGTGGGCAGGAATTCCTCGCCCAGCTCCTCCCACAGCACCAGGAACTCCAGGTCGGTGAGCGTCCAGCTGCGACCCATCAGCCCTCCACCACGGGCTTCGCCACCACCGGGGGCGTGCCCATGGCCTCGTCCAGATATTCGGAGGAATCCAGGAATTCGGGGCGCTTGTGCTCCTTGCCCTGCGCACCGTGCGCGCCGCCGCCGTGACCCATACCGCCCATGCCGCCGCCCATGCCGCCGCCCATCGGGGTCGCACCGGCTGCGATACCCGCGCGCGCGACGCCGGCAGCCTCCGCCTCGGCCACCTCGGCGAGCGCGGCGCGCGGAAACAGCTTGGCCTGAGCGGGTTCCAGCGTCGGCTTGCCGCCGGGGCCGCCGCCGCCCGGGCCACCGCCGGGCATCTTCAGGTCATTGAGGTTCGGCAGCGCCGACAGCGGCATATTCTGCAGCTTTTTGGCCAGATCCTGCTGTTGAGTGCTCTGCTGTGTCTGGCTCTGCAGGCCCTGCAGAGCCTGCTGCAGGGTGCCGGCCATCTGTGACAGCTGCGAACCGGACTGGCTGTTCTGGCTGGAGGTCGGGTTGCTGCCGCCGGGGTTCGAGCCGTCGGGGTTGGAGCCGTTCGGGTTGCCGCCGTTCGGGTTCGAGCCGTTCTTGTCCCCGCCGTTGGGATTCGTACCGCCCTTGTCGCCACCGTTCGGTGTCGAGCCCGGCGGGTTGGTGGCCTTGTTCGCGGTCACCTTGGGCGCGGTGCCGCCCGGCAACGAGCCGTCCCCGAAGCTCGGCGTGCCGCCGCCCGAGGGTCCGATCTTGCCGCGCGTCCCGCCGCGGTCGCCGCCGTCGTCGCTACCGCCGTAGTAGTTCGTCTTGCCGTCCGAGCCGGGCATCGGTGCGGTGGGATCGGCCAGCTTCGGAATGGCCGTACTGGCCGCGCTCAGACCGGGCACATACCAGCTCGAGAACCCGAGCCGGGCGCGTTTGACGATGGCGTCCTCGTGCTGGGGCCGGTCGTAGTCGAAATCGGTCGGCGCGTTGTTGGGCATGTACAGCTTGGTGTTCGCCAGCCAGCCCGATACGTAGCTCAGGTTCGACGCCATGGCACGCAGGTCCGAGGTGAGACCGTCGGCCTGGGTCTTGAAATTCCCGGCGGCCCGGATCGCACCCTTCGCACCGGTTCCGGTCCAACTCCCGTCGGACTCCATCTGCGACAGCCGCTTGGTCAGGTTCTCGAAGCTTGTATCGATCTTGTCGGCGACGATCAGCCAGGTACCGCTGGCGTCGGCCACCGACTGCGGGTTCATTCCGAAACCCGCCCGGTAGAACCAATCGTGGCCCCCGGAGTTCGGGTCCTCCGGATCGATGGATTCGTAGTGACCCGTGCTGTTCCTGACGTCGGCCAGACCGCCGTAACCGTGCTTCGCGTCCAGCGGCGGCGTCTTGTCGGTGTCGAAGGTGGGGATCTTCGTCCCGGTGGCCATCGTCGGTGCGCCGTGAACGGTCTGGAGCTCCTTCTTGAAGCGCTCGAACTTGGTCTTCGAATCCTCTTCGGCCGCATTGTATTCCTTGTCCGCCACGATCAGGGTGTCGGCCATGGCATTCACCAGGTCGACGTAGTGGCCCAGGATCGTGTCCAAGCGCCCGCCCTCATGGTTGAAATGGTCGCGAAGCACCATGATTCGCGGCAGGAAAGAGTTGTCGCTGAAACCCTTGTGATCGGTCAGCAGGGACTGGTAGCCCCTCGCGGTATTCAGCACGTTCACCGCGTCGGCCGCCAGCTTGGCAGCGTCCAGGGCGGCGCCGTGGCTCAGTTTGAGTGTGCCGTCCAGTGCCTGCTGGTCGAGCCCAAGCCAAGGGTTGTCGACTTTGCCACCGTCACCCATGTCCCGCTCCTAACTCGACAACACCTGAAAGATTACTGGCCGCCGACGGCGATGACGCACTCGTCCGGCGCGATTCACTGCGAATGCCGTTGGCGGAAGCGCTCTTCCATCCCCGGCAGATAGACCGACGCGGGCATGCTCGAGGTGGTCTGCTCCACCACGCCGTCGTCGGCGACGTAGTAGAGGGCGCGGTCGATCACCACCTCCTCCGGCTCGGTGGGCAGATACACCATCCAGCCCACCGAAAGCCGTTCGGCGCGAAGGCGATCCAACGGAAAGGCCGGGCTCTCCGCGCCGGCAGTGCGGACCTGGTGACGGACAGCCTCCAGGGCCTCGGACTCCGGCAGCGGGTCCGGGCCCAGGCGGGCCGCCCCGGCCAGGGTCAGCTGGTAGTGCGCGGCATCCAGGTCCGCGGTGGCTCCGAAGACCGCCGCCAGCACGGCGCGGGTGACATCGGATCGCTCGGCGGCGGCCACGAATTCCGCTACCGCGGAACGCTGTTCGGGCGTGGCCTGCTCGGCGATCAAGCCGCTGATGACGTCGACCACCGTGGCGGTGGTCCAGATACCGGGGACCGCCGCGGCCACCTGGACGGCGGACGGGGAATCACCGCGATACCAGCGGCCGCGCTCCCACCAGTAGCAGAAGGTGAGCAGGCCGCCGGCCGCGCGGGTGTTCAGCACCGGGTTGGCGACCCACTCGGGCGCGCCCTCGTACAGGCGGGGCAGCGCGCCGCGATCGTTGTAGGCGGCCGTCAATTCCGGTGCGTTCCAGACGCCCCCGGACAGCACCGCGCGGCCACCGGGCAGCAGGTACAGCGACGAACCGGAGCGGCGGGAGCCCTCGAACCAGGCGAAGGACGGGAGGACCCGCGGACCCCATTCTGAGCCGACCGCCACGAAAGCGGCCGCGATGGCGGCCCACCGTGACCACAGCAGTGGGAACCTCGGGAAATCGTCCTCGGAAACCACCGGGAGATAACCGGATTCGCGATCGGCGTGCGCCGCGGCGGCGGCCTGGCGGGGATCGCGGGACTGGCGGTCGTCGTGGCGCAGATAGGCGGCCAGCCACATCGGCAGCTCGTCGCGGGGATACGCGGCCAGGTCGGCGAGATAGTCCTGGGGCAGGAACATCTGATCGGCCGGGAACGGCTCGTCGCCGTAGTCGTGGTCGACGGTCAGTTCGCCCGCGGCGGTGATCTCCATGTGCAGCCGCCACCAGGGATCGCCGAGCTCGGCGGAGAGCTGACGGTGTTCGGCCACCAGCGCGAGGATCTCGGTCGGCGGCAGCACCTGGGCGGTGCGCTGCTGATCGTCGGAGAACACCACCCGCGTGCGCTGGCCATTGACGGTGACCGCGAAGGCGGCCTCCACCCGCACCCAGCCCTGCGGGCCCAGCTCGCGCAGGTCACCGGCGATGCGGTGGGCCAGGCTGCGGGCGCGCTGCGGGACATCGATCACCGGGGCGGTCAGGCTGAAGCCGATGTCGGGATCGGAATCGTCGGGCAGGCCCGCGATCTCGATCGGCTCGTCATCGGTGGATATGGCTGCGCCGGTGGGGTTTTCGCCGGCATCAGGGGAAATCGTCACACGCAATCTTCTCCTCGGTCCACCCGGCGCCGCTCCTCGGGGGCGCGCCGGAGCGTGACCGTCAGTTCCCCTCGGCCGGGCCCGCCTGCTGGTCGCGGGCGGCCTTCCGCTCTTCGCGCTCGTCGAACCAGTTGTCCATTTCCTCTTGCCAGCGTTGGGCATTGCTGCCGTCGAGCTGACCGGCGAAGGCCTTTCTGGCGGCGTCGATCATTTCGGGAGTGGCATTCGGGTACGCCTCGGCGATCGCCCACAGGGCGTCCTGGGTGTCGTCGTCGAGTCCGGTGGCGGTGTGCACGCCCTTCCCGGCCAACACATGCGTGAGCACCTCGTCGAAGTTCTCCCGCAACTCGTCGTCGCTGGGATAGCCGTGCCGCATGTCCTTCTCCTCCCACTGCCTGGTCGAATCTCAGCATCACATATCCCGGTTGTACGCGCGGTTGCCGGAACCGAAAGAATCGGCGAACTCACCCGCGGGTCATCCGAAAATGCCCGCGCGACGTCCCGGATCCGCGAGCACATCGCGGATCAGCAGGCCCAGGTCGGCGTCCGATGCGACGGTGCGGTAGCGCACCTCGCACTGCGGGGCGCCGCCCACGCCGACCAGCAGGCGGTTGAAGCCCTGCTGGGTGCGCTCCCAGTACACGTCCGCGCCCAGCCGGTCCACCTCGATGGCCTGATCGCCCACTCGCAGCACGAGGCCGGCCTGATGATCACGGTAGAACATCACCCGCAGGCCGTCCATGTCGTCGTAGACACCGGCCAGCGAACCCGCGCCGGCCGGAGCCGAATTCAGCTCACCGGTCAGCGGGTTCAGCATGGCGAATTCGCCGAATCCCGAATGCGAGCGCAGGTACACCCCGGTGCCCGAGGACGCCGGACCCGAAGCCCGCGGGAAACGGTTGCCGCCGCGCGAGCGGCCGGTGTTGGCTCCGCCCGGCTGCTGCCCGCCCTGGCCTCCGCCCGTGGGGCCGCCGGGGAATCCGCCCGGGGTTCCGGACGCGCCGTTCGAGGCGCTGCGGTTCGCACCGTAGCCGTTCGCGCCGTAGCCGTCGGACGGGCTGTCCGGCAGGGGATTCCAGCCCGGAGCGCCCAACGGGCCCTGCGGTGCACCACCATTGGGCCCGCCCGGGCCACCGGGCGCATGCGGGCCGTTCGGCGACCCACCCGGAGTCGACGGCGAGCCCGGATACCCCGGGTTCTGCCCGTCGGGCGAGCCCGGCCACTGCTGAGACCCATTGGGCCACTGCTGCGAACCGTTCGGCCACTGCTGAGAGCCACCCGGCTGCTGTGCAGAACCGGGCCACGAACCCCACGGCGGCTGTTGCCCGTTCGGCGACTGACCACCCGGCCACCCCGGATCCACCGGCGTCGGCACACCCGGCCACGAACCCCCGGGCGGCACCTGCCCACCCGGATACGGCGGCACCGTCGGCGGCTGCGGCATCTCGGGCATCCCCGGCACCTGCGGCATCTGCGGAGCCCCACCGGACCCGCCCGGATACGGCTGCCCACCCGGCCCACCCGGCGGCAGCGGAGGAGGCGGCGGCTGGGGAGGATTCGGCGGCGCGGGCGGCTGCGGCGGATTCGCATCCGGCGGCAGCGTCCACGGCGCCGCCTGCTGCGACGGCTGCGGCGTGTACTGCGGGAACTCTGGATCGAACTCCCGAGGAACCTTCGGCAGATGCGACCGCACATGCCGCCAATCCACCCCCGACCGCTCCGAGTCCGGCACGGCCCGACCAAGCGAGGAGTCACCGGAGTCGGTCCCGGCGTCGCTGCGCGGCTTTTCCGCGCCGATCGGCGACTCCTGCCCTGCCCGCGCAACGGGCGGCGTCTCGACGGGCGCTGACCTATCCGCCTCGTGCTGGTCCGGGTCGGCCACCGGCGCGGCGGAACTCGACCCCTGAGCGTCGATTCGCCCGGATTCAGGAGTGCCAGTGGGCATCTGGAACTCATTCCGCACTATCAGCGGAGTCTCCACGGCCGCGGACTTCTCCGGCTCGCCCGGTTCCGGACCGGCGACCGGCGCTCCGGGATTCGATTCCTGGCCGTCGGGCCGCTCGGATTCGACAGTGCCGACCGATGATTGGGGCTCGTGAGGTACGGCAGGACCGGTCGGAGTGGCCGGAGCTTCGCTGCGGTTGGCCTCCATCGCCGCGACCGCCCCGGGCGGAACGATCGGAGGGTTGCTGCTGGGAATCGGATCGGACTCAGCGGTGCCGACCGACGATTCGCGCTCCTGGGGTACGGCAGGACCGGTCGGGGTAGACGAAGCCTCGCTGCGGTTGGCCTCCATCGCCGCGACCGCCCCGGGCGGAACGATCGGAGGGTTGCTGCTGGGAATCGGATCGGGGGCCTCGGGGAGGTGGCGGATGGCGCGGGCCTCGGTGAGGGTGCCCTGGACGAGGACCTGGCTGAATTCGTCGGGGAGGTCGTAGATCGGTTTGAAGCGCCAGGTGGCGCCTTCGGGGGGTGCGCCGGTGCGCCACTCCATGATGAGGCCGTCGGTGGTGGCGAAGAGGGCTGCCACCTTGGGGTTTCGGGTCCAGGAGGTGGCATCGCTCTGGACGCCCAGGTGGGAGGTGTGGCCCTCGTAGTCGAGGTCCAGGGTGCCGCGGGCGGACACGACGCCGCGGAGGCCGTCGAGGTAGGCGGGGTTGACGGTGCCGTCGGGGAGCAGGCGGGGGATGCCGCGGTAGAGGGCGTCGTCGTTGGGTGGGAGGTTGCCCTCGTAGAGGACCGCGCCGTGCGCGTCGGGGACCTCACCGGTGGTGAGGACCTGGGTGACAACGGAATCCGGGTCCGGACCCGGCTGCGCGGCACCGTCCGGCTCGGCGTGCGCGGCACCGTCCGGCTCGGCGTGCGCGGCACCGCCATCGGAGCCGCTGCCGGGCTTCTGGCCGCCACCCGCGACCGGTCCGCCCGCATCGGGGTCGGGCCCCTTCGGACCCGAGTTCGGTTCTTCGGGACCAGTTTCCGGCTCGCCACCCGAAGGCCGGCCGGGGCGCGGGATGTTCTCGTCTACCCACTGGGCGAGGGCGTCGGCTTGGTGGGAGTGTTCGGCCGCGCGGCGGAGATCCTCGAAGGCGGTGGGGCTTCCGGGGCCGTTCGCCAGGACGGTTTTGCCCTGCAGGTGATCGATGGTCGCATCGATGTGGTCGGAAGTGAGGTCGGAGGCGGCGACGCGCAGGCCGGTCGCGGCGTGGAAGTCGGTGATCGCCTGGTTCAAGGCGGCGCGAGCCTCGCCGCGCGCGGCGGCGGCCGCCTCGTGCGGCGTGACCTCGGCGCGGACGTGGGCGGCCCACAGTCGCCTCAGCTCGGTGGACCAGCGATCGGCGGCGGTTCGGGCCTGGTCGACCCGGTCGGCGGCGGCGCGCAGGGCGTCGTCGTGTGCGGCGGCCGCTGCCGGGTCGGTCGGCTTCGGGGGGATCTGGACCACGGCCAGATCGGCCTGGGCCGCGCGGAGTTCGCGCTGCGCGTCTCGCGATTCGCGGCGAGCGGTATCCAGGGGTGTCTCGGCGGCGCGGGCGCGCGCCCGCGCCTCGGCCTCGTGACCGGCGATGAGCTCCTGGATCTGGTGCACCCGGATGATCGCGTCGTGCAGACGCTGGATGCGCGGGGTGGCCGCGGCCTGCTCGTCCGGCGTGCGGGCGTGCTGGGCCGCCTCGGTGAGCGCCTCGCGGTACCGCTGCGGCGTCAGGTCCGCGGGGTCGACCCGCACGCCCTGTGTCGCCCGCTGCTGCTCGCGAAGGGCCTGATCCAGTTCGCGGCGCAGGGTGTCCACCGGGGCTTCGCCCGGCCGGGCACCGGCCATCAGCGACCGGTCGAGCTCGTGCTCCGCCGCGCGCAACCGGTCCTCGGCCTCGTTGTAATGCTCTGCGGCCGTGCGTAGTTCGGCGACGCGGACCTCGTGGCCGGAACGCAGCGCCTCGTGCACGGGCAACTGCTCGAGGTGCTCGATCGTGGCCGCCAGCCGCAGCGGTGTCAGATCCTCGCCGTCGACCCGGCGGCCGGGAGCGCCCTCGAGATGCGGCTCGTGCGCGTCGGGATGCGTGATCCGCGACAGCGCATGGTCGCGCACCCTGCTCGCGCGCTCGAAATCCTCACGCGCGCTCTCGAGTTCGGTCGCGGCCCGGAGCGGACGCAGTGGTTGCGCAGGCTGCTGGGCGGGCGCGATCGCGTCATTGTACTCCTGCGCGAGCTGCTTCAACTCCTCGATGTCGGCGGCCCGCTCGCGGACCTCGGTGCGCAATTCCTCGACGGCAGTGCGGGTTTGGGCGTCGTCCGGGCGCTCGAACTTCTCGATCTTGCCGTCCCGGTAGGCCTCGTAGGCCTTCGCCAGGCGCGCCGGATCGTCGCCGAGTTCGAGGCCCTGGAGCCGGGCCCACGCGGAATCCACCCAGGAGGGATCGTCGGAACGCGGTGGCTCACCGATCGATTCGGGATTGAAGTCGCGCAGCAGGGCGGGCGCGGCCGGATCGTGGATGGGCAGTTCGCCCTCCGCCACCCGGGGATCCGTACTCGGGTCGAAGCGCAGATCGTTGTGGTAGGGATCGATCCCGCTGAGCGTGCGCGCGTATTCGGTCAGCGCGTCGACCAGTCTCGGCTGTTCCAGCGAACGGTGCTGCATGTCGTTGATCGCACGCAGCAGGGCCTTGGGCGCGATGCTCTTGGCGTCGGGCTCGAATCGGTCCGCGGTCTTGTTGTACTTGCCGGCGAACAGTTCCTCCCGCGCGATACCGAGACGCTCGGCCAGGCGGTCGCGCGCGGCCAGCGCCGCCCGTTCGTCCACGCCGCGCACCGATTTCGCGTAGCGGACCAGATCCTCGACCGCCTGCAGTCGCCGCACATTGCGCAGGCCGGGATCGGTCAGGGCCCGGGCCAAGCTTTCCGGGGTGAGCGCGGAGGGCTCCAGATCCAGCCGGTTCGCCAGCTGCTGCAGGGCGGCGTTCAGATCGTTGAACGACTCGATGTCGTCACTGCTGCGCATGAAGTCGCGGATGCCCTCGATCTGCGCGGCGTGCAGTGCGTTGTCGTGCTGCAGGGCCTGGATGGTGTCGGCCAGCTTGTCGGGTGCCAGGTTGTCGAGATCGACGCGCAGCTTGGCGGCCAGATCCGCACGTGCCGTGTGCAGTTCGTCCAGCGAACGCGTCGGTCGTGCGGGCGCGGTGTGCGGGGCCGGGTCCGCGGGCGGCTGTTCGACGACCCGCCACGGGCCCGCCGGATGGTCGCGCACCGTGGTGGTGGGAATCGTCTCGCCGCCGAGTTCGGGCTCGTGGAAGCGCGCCTCGGGCGTGTGTTCCGCGACGACATGCACCCGGCCCTGCCCGTCCATGGTGACCTTCTGGAAATCGAGTCGCAGGCTCCCGTCGTTGAGCCGGCGGCCGATCTCGGGATGCTCGGCGAGGTACTCGGCCAGCACCCGCTCGTGCGCGCCGTCGGCCCGGATCACCGTCAGGCGCGGCGGGTCACCGGGCAGGACGGCGACACCGCGATCGAGCGGCGCGCCGCCGTGATCGCCGGTCCAGGAGCGGGCCGCGTCGTCGGCGATGTCGTTCGCCGTGGTGCGCAGGTCAGCATCGGCGCGCACGTAGTCGTCGACGGCGCGGCCGAGATCGGCGATCTGGTCGGCGTGTTCGCGGACCGCCATGCGCAATTCGGCCACGGTGTGCGGCAGGCGCTCCGGGGTCAGGTCGTCGAGGCCGACGCCCAGTAGCTGAGCCCAGTTGCCGCGCTCCTCACGAACCTGGTCGCGGTCCAGGCCCTGCGTGAAGAGCACGCCCTCCTTGCGGGTCAGCAGCTCCTCGGGAGACAGGTCGTCGAAGTTGAGGGCGGGCTCGCCGCCATTGGGGGTGCCGTCCCACTCGAGGGCGGTGAACAGCGGGTCGTCCTTGCCGAACAGCTTGAGCTTGCGGGCGAGTCGCGAGACCGCCCAGTCGTGGCGGGTCGGATCGCTGTGCACCAGCTCGCGCAGGAACCGGCCCAGCGGGTCCTTGTCGAAGTAGTTGACATTGCGGCTGTAGGGGATGCGGGCATCTTCCGCGTTGTAGCGCTGTGCGGCGTCGAACAGCGCCTCCACCGCGCCGGCTCGTCGCAGCATCACATACGTCGTCTCGTCGACCAGGCGGCGCAGCGTGGCCGGATCGGCGGTGCGCACGTCGATGCCTTGGCGCGCAGCCTGTTTCAGGACCTCTTGCAGGGCCGCGTCACGGACGTCGAGGCCGTCCGCGAGCGCCTTCGGGAGCGCGTCGCGCGATACCGGCGGGTCGGCCTGGTGGGCAGGGGTCGCCGGATCCGGGTGTGTCCCGGTATGTCCGGAGTCGGGGTCGCCACCGGCGGGCAGCTGCGGCAGCGGCTCGCGCTGCGTGACCTCGGCCGGATCGGTGGTGGGGTCGGGGGGCGTGTGCTGTCCGGCGGGCCTGGGCTCACCCGGGTTGATACCCGCGAACTCCAGCTCCCCCGCCACCCGCGCCCGGGTGGCGGGATCCACCTCGCTGTACCAGGGCTCGTACTCGCCGCCGTCACGGGTACGCATGGGCACCAGTTCGGAGGCCACATCCGGGACTCGCGCCGTGAGGTGGTTGACGAACGGCAGGTCCTCGCGCGCCTTCCAGAGGGTGGCGAACTCCTTGCCGAGGCGGGACGGGTTGATGTCGAGGTGTTCGAGGAAGTTGTTGTGCAGCCAGCCGCCGACCTCGTGGATGATCTGCTTCTGGCCGGTGCCGTCCATACCCGAACCCGAGGCGTACTTCGGGTACTGGCCCTTGAATCCACTGCGCACCATGTCCCACAGGCGGCGCACGAACGGCGGGCGGGCCGCGGGGCGCTCGGCCGGCAGACGGTCCCCGGGCAGGGGCGGGCGGGCGGCCGGTTCCAGGTGGCGCACGCCGTCGGCGTCGGTGCGGACGGTGGCGTGGACGCGCTGGCCGTCGACCTCGAGGACCAGGCGCTGCGGACCGGACGGCTCGGGCTCGTGGAAGGTGGCCGCCATCAGATCCGCGACATCGTCTGCGCGGCGGAGGGTTTCGTCGCGCAGCTCCGCCAGGGTCGCGGCCCGGTGCTCCGGCGCGAGGCGGTCGAGATCGACGCCGAGCAGTCGGGCCCATTCGTCCCGGGCCTCGGCGAGCTGCGCGCGCTGCTGGGGGTCGGTCGCCGCATCGTGGCGGGCGGCGAAGTCCTCGAGGGCCTCGATCGCACCGGCGCGCAACATGTTCCGGTACTGCAGCTCGCCCGCGACCTCCGGCAGGCGCTCCCGGGTGAGGTCGGCGTCCGACAGGCCCAGACGGGTGGCGATGTCCTGGCGCAACTCGTCGAGCGTCATGGCGCGCGGTGGGGTTCCGGACCGGTGGGTGGAATCCGACCACGGCTCGAGCGGGAGGTCCCGCGCCGCGCCCGTGAGGCGAGACGCGTTCTGTTCCAACGCCTGTCGACCGGCGGCGGCCTCCTCGGCCTCGGCCTGGTGCAGGCGGTCCGCGATCCCCAGATCCCGGAACTCCGCCTCGATGGCGCGCAGCTCGCGCGGATCGACCTCGGAGCGCCAGTATTCCTCGCCGCCGTACCGCTCATCGGTGGTGAGCGGGCGGAAGTCCGCGGTATCGCGCATCGACGCGGGCCCGGCGCCGGTGTCCGGATCTCCGAAGAACCCACGCGCCTTGGCCATTTCGGCTAGCTCTTGCAACGAGGCGAGCGCATCCGGCCGCTTCGACAGCGGCTCCACCATGCCCAGCCCATCGGCCAGCCGAGCCAGATAAGCCAGCTCCTCCGGGGTCCGCTGCCGCGCACTCTGCTCGAGCGGCGCCTCCCCCAGGAAATCCGCAACCGCCTTCAAAGTAGGCGACACTGCCGCCGGATTCACCGACAACGGCTCATCCCCCGCCGCCGGCGAAAGCTCAACGGTCGCAGCCGCAGACGAATGCGGCGGCACCTCGAGAGTCGGATCCCCGGAACCCGGCGGCGGCAACTCGACAGTCGGATCCCCCGAACCTTGCGGCGGCAGCTCCACAGTCGGATCCCCCGAACCTTGCGGCGGCAACTCCACAGTCGGATCGCCGGATCCCGGCGGCGGCAACTCCACAGTCGGGTCCCCGGACGAATGCGGCGGCACCTCCACGGTCGGGGGCTCGGAGGACTCCGACGGCAACTCGACAGTCGAGCGCTCCGACAACGGCGGCAGCTCAACGGTCGGGCGCTCCGGTGCAGGCGGCAGCTCAACCGTCGGATCCCCCGAACCCGGCGGCGGCAACTCCACAGTCGGGTCCCCGGACGAATGCGGCGGCACCTCAACGGTCGGACGCTCGGAGGACTGCGGCGGCAGCTCGACGGTGGGGCGCTCCGACAATGGCGGGAGCTCGACCGTGGGGCGCTCCGATAGCGGTGGGAACTCTACTGTTCGGCGCTCCGAGCGGGGTGGGAGTTCGAGGGTTGGGGCCTCCGAGGAGGGTGGGGGTGTGGGGTTGTTGGACGGGGTGGGAGGGTTGCCGTCGTTGCCGGAGTTCGGGTCGTCGTCTGGGTTCGGGGTGGGCGAACCGGCGGTGGGGTCGTCGGGGCCGCCGCCGGAGCCCTTGCCGCCGGAGCCGGACTTGCCGCCCGCGCCAGCGGGATCCGCTTCGCCGGGGCCGGAAGACTGTGCGCCGGTGCCGGAGCCGTCGGAGCCGGGCTTGCCCCCGGGGCCGCCGGGATTGGGCGAGGTTGGGCCGTCGCCTGAATCGTCGCCGGAGTCGGTGCCCTCGTTCTTGCCGGGGTCGGCGCTCTCGTTCTCACCGGTGGCAGTGCCGCTGTTTTCGCCGGTGACAGTGCCGCTGTTTTCGCCGGGATCGACGGGCTGGCGCTCGGCGGGCTGGTGGCGGGGATCGCGCGGGTCGGGGCCGGTGAGGTGCTCGTCGACCCAGGTGGCGAAATCCTCTGCGCGGTGCAGGTTTTCGGCTGCCTGCCCGACTCGGTCGGTGGCATTGGCCATGGCTTCGATGACCTCGTGCGCGTTCTCGCCACGGGGTGTGACGATGGTGCGGTTGGTCAGATCGGACATGGTTTCGGCGAGCTTGTCGCGGGTGAGGTCGGACTCCGATATCCGCTGACCGGTGTGCTCGTACAGGCTCTCGATCGCGGCACGCACCTCGGCGCGGGCACTGTCGACGGCGCGCGCCGCGGCGGCGCGGGGCGTGTCGGTGGCGTTGCGGGCATCGGCGGCGAGGTGGTCGAGCTGGGCCTGCCAGCGGGACGCACGGTCCATGACGTCGAGGTGGTGTTCGGCGACATCGGCGAGGCGGAGCAGGCTGCGCTGTTCGGGGGTGAGCTGGTCACCGGGGGTATCGCCGAATTCCCTTCGGGTCTCGGCGATCCAGTCCCGGGTGAGGTCGGCCTCGGCGACCGGGAGACCAGCGTCGGCCGATTCCACGGCCAGCTTGGTGATCTCGGCGTCCTGCTGCGCGTAGTTCAGTTCGCGCTCGGCCTGCCGCTGCGGCGACTCCCCGGCGCGTACCGACTCGATCGGCTCCGGCCGCACCGCGCCCTGGAAGTCCAGGGCGGTCTGGTACTTCCGCACGGCCTCGCGGAGCGGGTCGAGTTCGTGGGTGAGCTCCGCACCGCTCTCCGGGAGCCCACGCGAGATCCGGTCGAGTTGCCCGACGATCTGATCCTGGTGTTCGGGCCAGCCTCCCGGGGTGGCGGCGGCCTTGGCGACCACTTCGGCTCCGGCACTGTCGACTTCGCGACGCCACACGTCGGCCGGTGTCTCGCCCGGACCCGCCGCGGCTTCGACGGCTGTGCGCAGCCGCGACTCCTGCCCATCGACCCGGGTCTGCGCGTCATTGAATTCGGTTGCCGCCCGCGACAACTCGTCGATGCGCTGCTGGGAATTGAGCGGGTGGCCGTCCTCGCCGGTGCGGTTGGCCAGGTACTCGAGGGTGCCCGGCAGCCGTTCGGGCGTCAGATCGCTCGCCTTCAGGGCGCGGTCCGAGCCGGTGTCCAGGTGATCCATGGCGGCGTCGCGCTGATCGCGGGCAGCGTCGCGGGCCTGCCGCGCCTCGGCGAGATCGCTGGCCTCCTCGAGCGGACTCCGGTGCGGCGCTTCGGGTTCCGGCGTGGAGGTGAGCGCGTAGTGCTCGGCGGCCAGCCGCTGCAACGCGTCGATATCGGCCTCGCGGGCCCGCACCTCCGCGCGCATCTCGTCGAGCATCCGCCCGAGCTGTTCCGGCTTGGGCCGCTCGTGCTGTTCGATCTTGCCGTCACGGTAGATCTCGTAGACCTCGGCGAACCGGGCGTCGCGGACGCCCTGGACCAGTTCGACGTACTCGGCCAGCGGGAGCGGGCGCTGATCGGACCCCATCCCCGACATGTATTCGTCGTAGGACGCCCGGAGCCCGGTCAGTTCCTCCGGCGTGAGCTCCTTCGCCCTGAGCTTCTCCAGCGTGGCCGTCTCCGGCAGCGACCGCAGGGCCTGTCGCATCTGCTCCGGCGACATCCGGTCGTGCAGGCCCGGCAGCTGATCGCGATACGACCCGACCATGCGGTCGATGTCGTGGACATCGGTGCCGAGCAGGTGCGACCAGACACCGGTGGCCTGTGACGGATTGCCGGAAAGCGGGTGCTCGCCGACGGTTTCGCTCAACAGGCCGTGCAACAGCTCGGTAGCGGAGTCCTGGTGGATCGGCAATACGCCGTCGGCCGCGCGCGGATCGGCATGCGGGTCGAAGCGCAGGTCCGGATGGTACGGGTCGAGGGCGCCGAGCGCGTGCGCGTATTCGGTGAGCGCCGCGACCACGTGCGGACGCTCCCCCTCGCGGCCCAGCGCATCGTTGATGGCGCGCACCATCGCGGGTTTGCTGGTGCTGTCGGCATCGGGCCCGTAGCCGGTGATCTTCCTCTTGTCGTCGCTCTTCTGGTACTTCGATCCGTGCAGGTCCTCCGGATCGACACCGAGCCGCCGCGCGAGCCGGTCCCGGGCCGCGGTAACCTCCGCCTCCTTGGCCTTACCCAACTCCCTCGCGTAGTCCAGCAGATCGCCGATGGCCTGCGCGCGACGCGCTCGCTTGGTGCCCGGATCGGCGATCGCCTCGGCCACACGCTGCGGGGACATGTGTTCCGGGTCGATGCCCAGCACATGGCCCAGATCGCCGAGTTTGTCGCTGAGCTCGTGGAAGTTGTCGATGGCGTCGCTGCTGCGCATGTAGTCGGCCATGCCCTCGACCTGCGCGGCCCGCAGCATATTGTCCTGACGCAGGGCGGCGATGGTCTCGTCGAGGTGCTCGCCCAGGTCCATGCGGGTAGCGCCCTCGAGGCGGGCGGCAACCGCATTGCGTTCGGCGCGCACCACATCCGGATCGCGTGGCGCACTCGGCGTTTCGCGCCGGGCGGGTGTCTCGGGGTCCGGCGTGGCGGGCCGGGCCTCGGGTCGGACGACCTCCCAGGGACCGTGGCCGTCACGCAGCATGAGCATCGGAGCCCGGTCGCCGCCGGGCTCCAGGTTCGAGAAGCGGACCTGCGGGGTGGCTTCGTCGACGACGTGGAGCACGCCGTCGTCGTTCATGCCGACAGTGCGGTAATCCAGGTGCAGTTCACCGCGATTGAGCATGCCGGCGAGCTGCGGATACTTGGTGAGGGCCTCGGCCAGACGCGCGTGGTGGTCCTCGTCGCCACTGATCACGACCAGACGGTTCGGGTCGCCGACGTGCTCGCCCGGGCGTACGCCGATCCCGGACTCGAGCATCGCGCCGCCGTTGGCGTCCATCCAATCGTGCGCCGTGCCGTCGATCAGCTCTCGGCCCCGCTGCTTCGACGCTTCGTCCAGCTCGATGAAATGCTCCACCGCAGCTGACAATTCGTTCAGATGATCACGGGCGTCACGCACCGCCATCCGGTGCTCGGCAATGGTGCGATCGAGTCCGCCCTGGCCGGGGCCGAGTTCGTCCAAACCGATACCGAGCAGCTGAGCCCAGTTCGACCGCTCCTCGGCGAGCTGGTCGCGCATCAGAGCGTCACGGAACAGATCGCCCCGCTCGCTCTGCCGGAAACCTTCGTCCGCGTCCTCGAAGTGGTTCGCCCACTCGCCGTTGTTGTTGGTGCCCACGGCGTCCAGGAAGGTGTTCCGGGGCTTTTTCGGCTGGAAGCGCTCCGACGGATCATCCGGCGCGGCACCGTATTTCTCCCGCTTCCGGTCGGCCTGCCCCTGTCGGCGCTCCAGTTCCTGGACCGCGTGGACCTCCCGCACGAAGCGGCCCAGCGGATTCTTGTCGTTGATGGCGACCGGGCGACTGGGGACCTCCGCCTCCACCTTGTTGAACTCGTGCGCAACATGGTTGAGGGCCTCGAGCGCGGCGGCTCGGCGGATCAGCTTGTACGCCTCGTCGGTGACGACGCGGCGCAGCGCGTCCGAATTCGCCTCGGAGAGGTCGTATCCGTGGTCGGCGGCCACCCGCGCCAGCTCGCGCAGCGCGGCGTCACGGGCCTCGATCGCGTGTGCCACGGGCTCGGGCAGGTTCGAAGCCCAGTGGTGTTCCGGCAGAGCCGGCAGTTCCGGGGCATGCGAGCCGGCCGGGAGCTCCTGTGTCTGCCCTTCCTGCCGTTCGCGGAGGTAGTCCGCCTCGGTCTTCATCCCGCCCAGGCGCAGGCTGGCCTCGTTCTGGGCGCGAAGGTGCGGATCGGCCTCGGAGTACCAGGGTTCGTATTCGCCGCCGCGGCGTCCGCGCATGGGCACGACATCCGCGGAGACATCCGCGACGCGGCTGGTCCAGCGCTTCAGGAACGGCATCCGCTCCCGCGCCTTCCAGATGGTGGCGCCCTCCTTGATGGCGCGGGCCACGGGAGCCTCCCCCAGGACCTCGATGGTGTGGGGTTTGTGTCCCGGGGCGACATGCTCGTGCGGATTCACCTCCTCCTCGAGGGGGAAGTCGTGACCGAACATGTGAGCGACGCCTCGGATGACCTTCGCCTGTCCCTCGCCGTCACCGTGTTCGTAGCCCGACATGTACTTGGGGTACTGGCCCTCGTAACCCTTGAACGAGCGCCAGGCCCGCCGGAGCAATCCGACTTTCTGTTCCGGGGCACCGGGTTTCGACTCGTATGCCACGTCCGGGCGATCGACCACCCTGAGCCCGTGCGTTCCGTCCGGTCCCGCGGTGACCTCGACATGCACGCGGTGGCCATCGGCCTCGATCACCAGCCGCGGACCGGCCGCCGGGTCCGGTTGGTGGAAGGTGGCGGCCATCAGGTCCGCGACATCGCTCGCACGGCGCAAGGTTTCGTCGCGCAGACCGGTGAGGACACCCTCTGGATCGTGGGCCAGGTGTTCGGGATCGACGCCCAGCAGTCGCGCCCACTCGTCGCGGATCTTTCCGAAGACCTCACGCCCCTCGGGCGTGGCCGCTCGATCGTGGAGGTTCATCGCATCGCCGAGTGCCTCGATGGCGCCGGCGCGCAGCAGGTTCCGGTACTGGAGTTCACCGGCCAGCTCGGACAGGCGTTCGGGAGTGATGTCCTCGGGCCGCAACCCCAGGCGGTCGGCCAGCTCCTGGCGCAGTTCCGGCAGCGTGAACATGCGCGGTTCGCCCTCGGCAGGACCGTGATTCGCCTCTGCCCACGGCTCGAGCGGCAGCCCGCGGGGCGTCTCCCCCGCGGGCCGCTCCACCGGCTTCGGGAGGAAGCGCTCCTCGTCCGATAGCCGGCCGAAGTCCTCCGGGCGCAACGTTCGCGGCGGACGATCACCCTGTGGATCACCGAAACCACCACGGGCGCGTGCATTCTCGGCCACGTCCCGCATGGCGGCCAGCGGATCCCGCTGCTGGCCGATGAATCTCTCCATGCCGAGCGCATCCATCAGCTGTGCCGCGTACGCCTGTTCGGCGGGCGAGTGCTCACGAAGGCTGGGCGGGGCCTCGGACCGGCCCAGGTAGTCGGCCACCGCGTGCAGAGCCGGGGACGCGTCCACCGGATCGGCGGGATGCGTCACATCCCCTGCGGGAACGATCAATTCCTGGGTGTGAGCCTCGGGGAAGGCCGGATCGACCATGTTCTCGGTGTGCAGGCGGGTATCCGGCAGCGTCGCCTCGGCGGTCGAGCCCGCCCCCCGGCCCGGCTCGGTCGGTTCCGAATTCGGGTCGTTGAAGGTGACCGGCTGGTCCGGCCGGCCACCGGCGCTGTCCCACATCGCATCCGCGGTGGCCTTGGCCTCCTGCGCCTTGGCCTCCGCCTCGGATGCCCGAGCTTCGTACAGGGCGCGGTCGGCGCTGCCTTCCGGCAGCGAATCGGCCACACCGCGCAGCCACTTCGCGTGCTGGTCCGCCATTTCGGCGTTCCAGTCGGCCTGGACGGCCTCCTCGCGCCGCAGCCATGGACTGCGCTCATCCGGTGCGGATCCTGCTGCCGCACCGTTGGTTTCGGGCTGCTCGCCGTTACCGGCGGGCGTCTCGTGGTCACCGCCGTTCGGCTCGGGCTCCGGATTCGGCGCCGCCTCGTTCCCGGGTGTCGGCGGCTGCTTGCCGCCGGCGCCACCGGCGGCCGGATCGGCGAGACCCTCACCCTCCGGCCCGTTCTTGCCACCGCCCTTGTAGTCACGAGCGCGAGGGTTGTCCTTGTCACCGCCCTCGGACTTGTCCGGATCGACCGACCCGGCGGCGCTGTCCGCGTCGCCACGGCGGCCCTGCGGCTCGATCGGAGTCGATTCGCCATGCGCGCCATGGTCATTCGTGCTTTCGGCCAGGTTCGACGGAATCGACTCCGGCCGCGCGCGGCCGACCGGTGATTCGTCGACGGCGATCTCGATCTTCGGAGAGGACGCGACGCGACGGGCGGCGGGCGCGCGCTCCTCCATCGGGTTCGGGCCGGTCGGCCTCGAAATCGCCTCGGGCGGCATGTGATACGGGGCGTCGATGCGCGCATGCTCCGCCATGCTGTCCATCAGGTGCCAGTACAGGACCTTCGCGGGTTCGGACGCCCGCTCGCCGTTGTATTCGACCTCCTGCAGCGCCTCGGCCATCGCCTCGCCGCCGTCGAAGGCGTACTTGCGGCCGAAACCCACGCGCTCGGTCCCATTGCGGCTGTACCCACTGAGCTGATCCAGCCACTCCTGGAAGGCGGCGCGGAATTCCTTGCGGCCCAGGTCGGGCCGGGTCGCCTCGAAATGGTCGCGCAGGACCCGCAGAGCGCTCCGGGACGGGCGATTCCGGATCGCCCCGGCCGGTGTGGCCTCGACGTCCATCGCGTGCGCGAGCTCGTGCACGATCACCGCGTGCACGGGGCGTCTGGCGGCGCCTCGCGGGGTGATTCCGGCCTTCACCTCGGCGGCGATCGCCCTTCGCAGCGGCCCGTACTCGTGCGCGTAGCGCGAGTTCAAGACGATCGCGTCGGCCTCCAGCTTCCGCGGCCCGCTCTCGAAGCGCCGAGGGATCGTGCGCTCACAGAAGGCGTAGATCTTGTCGTTCTCCACGTCCTCGATCGAGATGCGCTTCAGCTTCCGGACGGCCGGATAACGCCGCATCATGTCGTCGACGGCACGGGCGAATTCGCGCGCGACATGTGGATCGACCTTCGCGTCGTCGAAGCCGGTGACCTTCAATCCCCAACGCTCGGTGAGCTCTTCGGCGGCCTCGGACGGCGACTTGGACGACCATTCGTCCAGCGGGAGGTTGATGGTCTGCCGCTCCGTCGGGGACGCGGCGAGGTACTCCTCCTTCGGCACCCGGGGACCCCGCTCCGATTCCGGCGGGGGGATGGGCTTGCCGTCGTCGTACCCGGTCGGGCGCTGCTCACGAGCAGGCGGAGCCTCGCCCTCGTGCGGCTGCGTCGGGTGCTCCGCCGGATGGTCGCCGTCGGACCGCTGGGATCGCCACCCGCCGAAGCGAGAATCCCGGGGCTGCTCGCCTTCCAGGATGTCCTCCCGCTCGGGACGCGCCCGCTCCGGTCGCGCCTCCTCGGAGTGGCGCTGCTCGGACCGATCGGACTCCGGCCTGGCCTCCTCGCCGCGACGCGGCACCCCGGCCGGGTGCTCAGTCGCCAGACGCTCGGTAGCTGAGCGCTCAGTGGCTGGACGTTCCGTGGCCGGGCGCTCAGTGGCTGGGCGCTCAGTCGCCGGACGTTCCGTGGCTGGGCGCTCAGTGGCCGGACGTTCCGTGGCTGGGCGCTCGGCCGCGGGCTCCTGCGGCCGCAACTCGCCCTCGGCAGCGGGGCGCTCCTCCGGCCGAACCTCGCTGGGCCGCACGGTCTCCGGGTAATCGCCCGGTGCGGGAGTCTCGTCGCGCGGTGTCTCCGATCGAGCAGGGCGCTCCGGCTCACGGATCGGGTCGAGCTGGGCGTTGCGCTCGATGTGGTCGAGGCGGTCGGTCATGGCGGCGTGCCAGTCGGGGTGGCCGTTGGCCTCGAACTCGGGGGCCAGGGCGTCCAGGCGGGTGCTCGCCGGATGCGTCTGCTCCGGTTGCCGGTCGTGAGCCCCCACCGGGTCATGGGCGCCCGCCGAATCGCGAAGGCCTGCAGGGCTGTGCACGGCGCCCTCCGCTCGACCACCCGCCGACTCGCTGTTGACGGCAGGGTCGTGCATGAAGGTGGCCGGAGGCTCGACGCGGGTTCTCGGGCCGCCCGTGGCGGGGTGTTTCGCGGCGTGGTCGGCCAGGGCGTCGATCAGGACCTTGTGGATGATCTTCGCGGGCACGCTGGCGTTCTCGCCGTTGAGCTCGACGTCGGTGAACGCCTCGGCCGGGGCCTCGAAGCGGTTGATGCCTCCCATATCGAGGCTGTAGCGCGAGAGATTCTTTCTCAGCCAGTGCTGGAAGCCGACGATGCTCCCGTTCTCGGCCACATAGTGCTCGGCCAGCGCGTCCATCATGGCCCGGCGGGTGACAATTTGGCCGGTGATGTCCACGGCGTGCCCGAACTCGTGCACGATGTTCCCGTAGATCGGGCGCTCGGCCGAGCCCGGCACGTGGAACTTCGACCCCTCGTCGATCGCGGCCAGTCGGGCCAGCTCGGCGGGTTTGCGGGCGAGATCCGCGCTGAGGACGATCTTTTCGACGTACCAGCCGGCGTTGGTGCTCCGCTCCGGCGTCGACCGGGCGTAGACGTTCTCCGGCAGATCGCCGATTCGGATCGACCGCACATTGGTCGCGGGGTACTTCGTCATCATCGCGTCGATGGCCCGCGCGTATTCGCGCAGGACCTCGACGTCATAACCGCCGTCGAAGCCGATAACGTCGATGTCCCAGCGCTTCTCGAGCTTGTCTGCGATGTGCTCGGCGTCCAGGCCCGACCATTCGTCGTCGACCTGCAGGGTCCATTCCGGCTTGTGCGCCTGCGAGTCCGTCGCCTCGTGACCCGCGTCGTGCTCGTGGGCGGGCTGCTGCTCGTGCCGGTCGTCACCGTGCGGCGGGTGACCGTCCGCGGCGTCTACACCGTGGTGCTCCGGCGACGCGGGGTTCTCGGCGTGGTCCGCCGACCGTGCGCGGGCCGCCGGATCGGATCCGTTGCTCCCGGCCGACTCGTGTTCTTTTCCGGCCGAACCGATTCGACTGTCGGCGGGCCTGATTTCGGTACCGGCACCGGGATTTTCGCCCTTGCCACCCGAACCGGGCTTGCCGCCGGGGCCCTCCGGCTCGGCCGGGACGGGACCGTGGCCGGGCTCCTCGCCCGGATCGCGACCGGTGGGATGCTGGTCGACCCAGTCGGCGAAATCCTGTGCGCGATGCAGCTTTTCGGCTGCGGCCCGCATGCGGTCGGCCGCGCCCATGGCGTGAATCGCCGCGTGCGGATCCTCGCCGCCGGGGGTAATGATGGTGCGGTTCGACAGATTCGCCATGACGTCGGCGAGCCGGTCCGGGGTCAGCTCGGACTCGTCGATGTGCAGGCCCATGTGTTCGCGCACGTCCGCGAGGGCGGTGCGCAGTTCGGCGCGGGCGTTCTCGACGGAACGGGCTGCGGCGGCCTGGGGAGTGTCGGCGGCGATGCGGGCATCGGCGGCGAGGTGGTCGAGCTGGGTCTGCCAGCGCGCGGCGCGGTCCTGGGCGTCGAGGTGGCGTTCGGCGGCGTCGGCGAGGTCGAGGCGGCCGCGCTGTTCCGGGGTGAGCTGGTCCCGCGGGGTGTCGCCGAATTCCCCTCGGGTGGCGGCGATCCAGTCGCGGGTGAGGTCAGCCTCGGTGACCGGGATTCCGAACATGGCATTTTCCACGGCCATCTTGGCTATGTCGGCGTCTTCCCGGGCGTACCGCAGTTCGCGCAGGGCCTGCGCCTGCGGTGATTCCGCGGCGCGAATCGCCTCGATCGGCTCGGGCCGCACCGCGGCCAGGAAATCCATGGCGGTCTGGTACCGGTGCACGGCATCGCGGAGCGGGGCGAGTTCGGGCGCAGGACCGCTCTCCCCACGCAAGACCCGATCGAGCTGACCGACGATCTGATCGGGGTGCTCGGGCCAGGTCCCCGGTGCGGCGGCGGCCGCAGAGACCAGTTCGGCTCGCGAACTATCGACTTCGCGCTGCCACACGTCGGCCGATGTCTCGCCCGGGCCCGCGACGGCGTCGACGGCCGCGCGCAGTCGCGCCTCCTGGTCGCTCACCCGGGCCTCGGCCTCGGTGAAATCGGCCGCCGCCCGGGCCAGATCCGCGAGGTGCTGTTCGGAGTTGAGCGGGTGGCCGCCGTCCTCGGCGGTGCGGGTGGCCAGATATTCGAGGGTGCCCGGCAGGCGTTGCGGGCTCAGGTCACTGTCGCGCACAGGCCGGTCCGAGCCGGTGTCCAGGTGGCTCAGGGCTGCATCACGCTGATCGCGGGCGGCGTCGCGAGCCTGGCGAGCCTCTACCAGCTCGGTGGCCAGCTCACGCGGACTGCGCTGCGGCGCTTCCGGTTCCGGTTCGGCGGTGAGTGCCACGTGTTCGGCGGCCAGCCGCTCCAGCTCGTCGATGTCGGCCTCGCGGGCGCGGACCTCCGCGCGCATATCCTCGACCATCTTCTTGAAGTCGGCCGGCTCGGGCCGCTCGTGTTCCTCGATCTTCCCGTCGCGGTAGACCTCGTAAACCTCGGCGAAGCGGGCCTCGCGCACGGCGGTGACCAGCCCACTCAGCTCATCCGCGGACAGCGGGCGCTGATTGGGTTCCAGACTCGCCCGGTACTCGGCGTACGCCCGTTCAGGATTGCTGTCCCGCAGGTTGCGCAGCACGTCCCGAAGCTGATCGGGTGAGATCCGGTCGTGCATGCCCGGCAGTTGGTTGCTGTACAAGTCGACGGTCTTGCCGATATCGCGGACATCCACGCCCAGCAGATGCGACCAGACGCTCAAGGCCTCGGACAGATTGTCGGAAAGCGGCGGCTCACCGACGTTTTCGCTCAACAGTCGATGCAGCAGCTCCGGCTGGGAATCCTGGTGGATGGGCAGTACGCCGTCGGCCGCGCGCGGATCGGTGCGCGGGTCGAAACGCAGGTCCGGGTGGTACGGATCGATGGCGCCGAGCGCGTGCGCGTACTCGGCGAGCGCGGCGACCACCCGCGGACGCTCGCCCTCGCGGCCCAGCGCGTCGTTGATCGCGTGGACCAGCGCGGATTTCTTGGTGCTCTTGGGATCCGGCCCGTAGCCGATGATCTGGGTCTCCTGCTCGTTCTTGACGTGCTTGGAGCCGTGCAGGTCCTCCGGCTCCAAGCCGAGCCGCCGCGCGAGCCGGTCCCGTGCCGCGATGGCGGCCTTCGCGTCGGATTTGTTCAGCTGTTTCGCGTAATCCGCGAGGTCGCCGATGGCCTGCGCGCGGCGCGCCCGCTTCATGTCCGGGTCGGCGATCGCCTCGGCCAGGCGCTGCGGCGACAGCTCCCCCGGGTCGATGCCGAGTACGTGCGCCAGGTCGCCGAGTTTGTCGCTGAGCTCGTGGAATTGGTCGATGTCATCGCTGCTGCGGATGTAGTCCGCCATGCCCTCGATCTGCGCGGCCCGCAGCATATTCTGCTGGCGCAGTGCGGCGATGGTGCGATCGAGGTTCTCGCCCAGGTCCATCGTGTACACCGACAGGCGGGCGGCGACCGCATTGCGTTCGGCGCGCACTACATCCGGATCGCGCGGCGCACTGGATTCCCGGCTCGGCTCGGGCGTGGCGTGGCCGCCTTCGGATTGGACGATCTTCCAGGGACCGTGGTCGTCGCGCACCATGAGCACCGGGGCACGCTCGCCGTCGACTTCCAGATCGTGGAAGCGCACCTGAGGGGCGGCACGCTCGACGACGTGGACCGCGCCGTCGTCGTTCAGGCCGACATCGCGGTAATCCAGTTGCAGCTCACCGCGATTGAGCATGTCGCTCAATTCCGGGTGCACGGCCAACGCCTCGACCAGACGGGCGTGGTGGTCCTCGTCGCCGCTGATCACGACCAGTCGGACCGGGTCGCCGGGGTGCTCGCCCGGACGCACGCCGACCCCCGGCTCGAGCATCGCGCCGCCATAGACCTCCATCCAATCGTGCGCCGTGCGGTCGCTCACCTGCTTGGCCTGCCGGTCGGATTCGTTGTCCAGCTCGATGAAATGGTCCACGGCGGCGGACAATTCGTTCAGACGGTCCCGGGCGTCGCGCACCGCCATCCGCTGCTCGGCAATGATGTGGTCGAGTTCGGCCTTGGTCGGGCCGAGTTCATCCAGACCGATGCCGAGCAACTGAGCCCAGTTCGACCGCTCCTCACGGACCTGATCACGCGTCAGGGCGTGATGGAACAGTCCGCCCTGCTCGCTCTGCGGGAATCCGTCCTGTGGATCGTCGAAATGGCTCGCCCACTCTTGGCCGATGTTGGTGCCGTCGGTATCCAAGGCGGTGACCCGGGGCTTACGCGGCTCGAACGTCTTCGACGGATCATCCGGCGCGGCAGAGTATTTCTCCCGCTTCCGGTCGGCCTGCTCCTGCCGGCGCTCCTGTTCCTCGACCGCATGGACCTCGCGCACATAGCGGCCCAGCGGATTCTTGTCATTGATGGCGACCGGTCGGGTCGGGCGCTGTTCCTCGTGCTGATTGAACCGGTCCGCGACGACGTTCAACGCCTCGATCGCGGCGGCCCGGCGCATCAATCGATACGCCTCGTCGGCGACCGCGCGGCGCAGAGTGGCCGGATCCGCGTCGGTCAGCTCGATGCCGTGTTCGGCCGCCACGCGCACCAGATCGACCAGCGCGGCGTCGCGGGCCTCGACCGCGTGCACCAGGGGCTCGGGCACATTCGACGCCCAGTGCCGTTCCGACGGACCCGGCAATTCCGGGTCGTGAGAGACCGGGTCGGGGTGCTGTGCTTGCGATTGCTCACGTTCGCGGATTTCGTCCGCTTCGGTACGCATCCCGCCCAGGCGCATACCGGTCTCGATCTCGGCCCGCTGCTTGGGATCCGCATCGTGGAACCCCGGTACGTACTCGCCGCCGTCGCGGGTCCGCATGGGCACGCCATCGGCGGATACGTGGGCGACGCGGCTGGTCCGCACCCACGGGATCCCGCCGGTCCCGATCAGGGGCATCCGCTCCCGCGCGTGCCAGATGGTGAAGCCTTCTTTGAGGATGCGGGCGAGCGGAATCTCGTGCATCTGGTCGGGGAATTCGTGCCCCATGACGGCCTCGACGAACGGGTCCGGCTTATCGGTGTACGGGAATTCGTGGCCGAACATGTAGCCGACGCCCCGAACCACCTCAGCCTGCCCCGCGCTGTCATTGCCGGAGCCCGACGGGTATTTGGGGTACTGGCCCAGGTAGCCCTTCAGCGTTGCGCCGTACTCCTTTATCGAATTCAGGGCCCGGCGAAGCAATCCGGGTCGCTGGGCAGCAGGTTCCGGCTTCCCGGGCAGCTCCGGGCGTTCGACCACCGCGATCCGGCGCGCACCATCCGGTCCCGTGGTGACCTCGACGTGCACCCGGTGACCATCGGCCTCGAGCACCAGCCTGGGGCCCTTCGCCGGGTCCGGCTCGTGGAAGGTGGCGGCCATCAGATCGGCGACATCGTTTGCGCGGCGCAGGGTTTCGTCGCGCAGGCCGTTCAGGACCCGCTCCGGGTCGCGAGCCAGGTGTTCGGGGTCGACGCCGAGCAGCCGCGCCCATTCGTCGCGAACCTTCCCGTAGGCGTCGCGGCCGCCCGGCGTGACCGACCCGGCGTGGCGGTCCATGGCATCACTCAGCGCCTCGATCGCCCCGGCGCGCAACAGGTTCCGGTACTGCAGCTCCCCGGCCAGCTCGGACAGGCGCTCCGGGGTGATGTCCTCGGGACGCAGGCCCAGGCGGTCGGCCAGCTCCTGCCGCAGTTCCGGCAGCGAGAGCGCGCGCGGTTCGCCCTCGGCCGGGCCGTGATTCGCCTCCGCCCACGGTTCGAGCGGCAGCTGCCGTCGGGTCTCGCCCGGGCCCGGCTCCACCGGCTTCGGGGCGAAGCGGTCCTCCGTCGTCAGCGGGCCGAAGTCCTCCGGGCGCATGGGGCGCGGCGGACGGTCGCCTTCCGGATCGCCGAAACGGCCACGCGCGCGGGCATTCTCGGCCACATCCCGCATAGCGGCCAGTGGATTACTCCGCTGGCCAAGGGATTTATCCATGCCGAGGGCATCCGCCAGCTGTTCGGCGTACGCACGTTCGGCCGGTGTGGGCTCCCGGACGCCGGGCGGGGCCTCGGTTCGGCCCAGGTAGTCGGCCACCGCGCGCAGGGCCGGGGCGGCCTCCACCGGATCGATGGAGTGCACCACCGTGCCGGTTTCCCTTGCAGGAACGATCAATTCCTGGGTTTGGGCCTCGGGGAACGTCACTTCACCGAGAGCCTCGCTGTGCAGACGCGTATCCGGCAGCGTTGCCTCGAGGGTCGGGCTCGGTTCCCTGAAGATGACGGGCTCCTCCGGCCCGGATTCCTCTGTCGCACCGGGGTCCCCGGACTCGGGCTGCTCGCCGGTTTCCGAGGGAGTTCCGTGGTCGTCGCCGCTCGGCTCGCGCTCCGGTCCCGACGCGGCTGCGCTGGGAGGCGGCGATGGCGGCTCCTTACCTCCGGCTCCGGCACCAGCCGCTTCGACGGGACGACCACCCTCCGACTCGTCCGGGGACGGCCCCCGGCGCGAATCCAGCGGCTTCCCGAGTTCCGAATCGGGCGCGGCGTCATGCGGTCTCGACTCGGCGCCGGGCTCGTGCGGGGGCTCGATGGTCCGGGTGGTGACCGTGCCATCCGGAGCCACCTCGACCCGGCGGTACTCGACCGGGATGCCCTGATGGTTGAAGGCTTCGCGCAGTGCGGTACCGAGGACGTGCTCGGGATCCGCCGACGGCTTCACCACGACGACAACTTTGGGCGGTTCGCCGGCCAGGCCGACGCCGGGCTTCAACACTGTGTCCGTGGACGACGCGAGCACATCCTCGATCGCCGCCTGATGGGCATCGGCGAGGGCGGCGCGGACGTCGTCGAGTCGCCTGTAATAGATCTCGAGCGCCTGTCGCATCGCCCGATGAGCGGCAACGGTCTCCGGGGAGAGGTCGGGGTTGGCGCGGAATCCGGCGACCAGGGCACGGTCCAGGGCGCGGGGCGACAGACCGGTGGGATCCACGCCGAGGGCGCGGGCCAGCGTGTCGATCCTGGCCCGATCGACGGTCTCGGCCCAGTGCAATGCGTTCCGAGCGTGCGTGGTGTGCTCACCGAGCAGGGTTCCGGTGGTCGTCTCGGTGGGAGTGTGCACCGCGACCGGACCGGTCGCCTCCCAAGCCCCGGCCGTGCCCGGAATGACCTGCTCGACAATGGGATCCATGCCGCGGGGCAGCTCGGGAGCTGTCGGCCCGTCGACGCGGCTGCCCGCTGGGTTCGAATCTCCCACCAGGCCTGGGTAATTCGCCGCGCCAGGTTCGGATTCCCGCACCACCGGCTCGCGGGTGGGCTCTGCCAAAGGGCTCGGGCCGGTCGGCCGCGCGATCGCATCGGGAGGTACGTGGAAGGAGGCAGTTTTATGCGCGTTCTGCTCCAGGCTGTCCATCAGGTGCCAATACAGAACCTTCGCAGGCTCGGACGCACGCTCACCGTTGAGCTCCACATCCAGGAATGCCTCGGGAATCGCCTCGTCGCCTCGGAACTGCCATATCTGCTCGAGCCCGGAGCGGTGGCGCCCGGAACCGCTGTCCAGCCCTTCCTCGGCCGAGCGGCTGTAGCCACTGAGTTGATCGAGCCACTCCTGGAAAGCGCGGCGGAACTCCCTCCGGCTCAGATCGGGCCTGGTCGCCTCGAAATAGTCGCGCAACACCCGCAGCGCAGTCCTCGACGGCGGCTGCGATCCCCACTCGGACCGCTTTGCGGACTCGAAGTCCACAACATGCCCGAACTCGTGCACGATCGTGGCATACAACGGGCGCCTGTCTTGATTCGGCGGATGGTATCCGGAATCGCCGTAGTCGGCGCCGACTGGACGCGCGCTGTCATCGTCGGCCCAGTGCCGGTTCAGCACAATCGAAGTCGGGGAATGGGCGGCGTCTCCGACAAAGTGGGCGACTCCGCCCGCCAGTGGCTCGATCGCGACTCGTCGCAGATTCCTGGCAATCGGATAGCGCCGCATCATGTCGTCGACGGCACGAGCGAACTCTCGCGTGGCGAGCGCGGAGACAGCCGGGTGGTCGAAGCCCTCGACCACGAGTCCCCAACGCTCCGCGAGCTGGTTCGCCACCTCGATCGGCGACAATCCGGTCCACTCGTCGATCGGGAACCCCTCGGGATCGCGGCTATCCTCCGGCAGCGCGACCCACTCCTCGTGGGTGAGATGTGGCCGCTCTCTTGCCCATTCCGCCGGGGGGATGGGCCGCCCATCCTCGGGCCCGGTCGGGCGCTTCTCGCCTACCGGCGGATTGCCGCCATCGTGCGCTTGCGCCGTGCGCTCGCCCTCCAGCGGATGCTCACCCGCCGGACGCCCCTCCGCCGGAAGCGGGTCGCCGCCTCGGCGCTCCTCGGTCCGCGTGGATTCCGGCTTGGTGTTCGCGTCATGGGGCTCACCGGCGGCCGGGCGTTCCGCAGCCGGACGCTCGATCGGCTCCGAACCTACTCGCCGCTCACCCGTGGGCGAAACCGCGTCCACGGCCGACCGCTCACGGGCGGCGGAGGGCTCGTGCTCAGCCGAAAGCGAAGGATCATGGGCGGCTGCCGAATCGCGAGCGCCCGGCCGCTCCGGCGCGTCCTCGCGCTCGCGGGTCCGGGTGGGATCGTGCGCGGCGGCGGGTTCCGGGTCATGGACCGCGGCCGGATCGTGCGCGGTCGTCGGCTCGTCGGTCGCATCCGGTTCGCGGGCAACAGCCGGATCGTGCGCGGTCTCCGGCTCGCGGGCGGGTTCCGGATCGCGGACAGCGGTGGGTTCGTCGGGGACGGGTTCGCGAGCGGGTTCCGGGTCGCCCGCACGGTCGGCGGAGTGGGGCGATTCGGCGGCGGGCTCGTGCGGGGGCTCGATGGTCCGGGTGGTGACCGTGCCGTCCGGGGCCACCTCGACCCGGCGGTATTCGACCGGGACACGCTGGTAGTCGAAGGCCTGACGCAACGGCGTGCTGAGAACGTGCTCGGGGTCGGTCCGGGAGTCCAGCAGGACAATGGCCTTGGGCGGGTCGCCGGCCATCCCGAGGCCGGACTTCAGCACAGGATCCGTGGTCGCCGCGGTCACGTCGTCCACCGCCACCCGCTCTGCCTCGGCGCGAGCGGTTTTCGCCTCCTCGAGGCGCGCGTGGTAGGTCTCCAGCGCGTGCATCAACGCACGGCGGGTCGCGACGGCTTCCGGGGAATGATCGGGATTGGCGCGATAGCCGGCGATCAGAGCGCGATCCATGTCGGCCCGGGACAGACCGGTGGTATCCACGCCGAGCTCCCGGGCCAGCGCGTCCACCCTGGCCCGATCGACGGTCTCGGCCCAGTGCATCGTGTTCCGGACCCGAGTGAGGTGCTCATCGAGCAGGGCGCCGGCCGTCGACTCGGTGGGCGTGTGCACCTCGGCCGCGCCGACCGCCTCCCAGGCCCCGGCCGTGCCGGGGGCAGCCGGCTCACGATCCAGGCCGCTGGGGAAATCGAGGGCGTTCGGCCCGTCGTGCCGAATACCGGCCGGGTTCGAATCTCCCACCAGGCCCGGGTAATTCGCGGCGCCGGGCTCGGTTGCCGGCGCGACCACCTCCGGTCTCGCGCCGGATACCTCGGGCTTCACCTCGGAGACAGGCACTTCCGGGCCGAACCGGCTACGGGCGTCGATCGAGGGTGATGCGGCGCGCTGCGACGCGCGGGCGGGCTCCTCCACCGGGTTCGGACCCGTCGGGCGCTCGATCGTATCGGGCGGCATGTGGTAGGAGGCCGAGTTGCGCCCGTGCTGCTCCAGGTTGTCCATCAGGTGCCAGTACAGAACCTTCGCGGGCTCGGACGCGTGCTCACCGTTGGTCTCGACATCCAAGAACGCCTCGGCGATTGCCTCGACGCTGCTGAATTCGACCCTGCGGCCGAGCCCGAAGGGGCCCGGTCTTTCCGCGGCCGAGCGACTGTAGCCGCTGAGTTGCCCCAGCCACTCCTCGAACGCGCGGCGGAACTCCCTGCGGCCTAGATCAGGCCGGGTCGACTCGAAATAGTCACGCAATACTCGCAGCGCGGTCTTGGACGACCGATTCCGCACCCACTCGGACGGTTTGCCGGACTCCGCGTCCAGCGCATGGCCGAACTCGTGCACTATCGCCGTGTAAATCCGGCGGTTATGGGAATTCGGCGGCCGGAAGTCCCCTTGATTGGGCGCGTGGACATGGTCGGCCGTGGCGTACCGCCGGTTCAGCACGATCGCGTCGGCCCTCATTACGAGCAGATTGGATTTCAGGATCGAAGGACGTTCAGGGGGCAGCTCACCGAATCCCCACTTACAGTGGGCGAATTCGGACTTCAATTCTTCGATCGCGACTCGGCGCACGTTCCGGGCAATGGGATAGCGCCGCATCATGTCGTCGATGCCGCGAGCGAACTCACGCACGACCGTCGGATCGACCGCAGGATGGTCGAATCCCGCCACCTCGAGTCCCCAGCGCCGCGCTAGCTCATCCGCCACCTCGGTCGGCGACATCGTCGACCACTCATCGACGGGCAGCCCGTGGAACCGCAGGTCGTCAGCCGAGAGCTCGAGGAGTTCCGCCAAGGAGAGTTGCGGCTGTTCCCTTGCCCATTCCGCAGGGGGAATCGGCTTTCCATCGTCGTATCCACTCGGCCGCTTTCCGCCGACCGGCGGAGTCTCACCCTCGTGCGTACGCGTCGGTCCCGCACCCGGGTCGTCCGTACCAGATTTTTTGCGGCCCCCGCCGAATCGGGAATCGGCGGGTTGCTCGTTGTGCAGAGGGGATTCGTCCCGGGGACGCGCCTCGTCGCGGGGTGCTTCGTCGGTGCGCCGCTGGCCGGTGCTCGGGCGGTCCGGACGGTCGGTTTCGTGGCGGGGGTCCGCGACGGCCGGCTTCTCCGCGGTCGGCCGCTCGGCCGGTCGCGACTCGTCTCCACGTGTGCCTTCCGGAGCCGCCTCGTCCCTCGCGCGAGTGCCCCTCTCCGGGCGCTCGGTGCCGCCGACATCCTGTGGCTCGGTGCGGGATTCGGCCGATGGCTCGCGCTCGCGCGTCCGCTCCGGTGCGACCTCCGGCTCGCGTGCCGACGCGGGGTCGCGCGTGACAGCCGAGTCGTGGGCGGCGGTCGGCTCACGGGGCGCTTCTGGTTCATCTGCGACAACCGGATCGTGAGCGAGGGCCGATTCCCGGACAGCGGCAGGATCGTGCGCGGTTGTCGTGTCGTCGGCGGCGGTCGGCCCGCGAGTGGCTTCGGGCTCGCGGCCAGTCGCCGGGTCGTGGGCAGCGACCGGGTCGCGAGTGGATTCCGGGTCGCGGGCGGCGGCAGGGTCGTGAGGCGCAGCCGGGTCGTGAGTGCGGGACGGATCGTGAAGTGCTGCAGCGGGGTTCGCGACTTCTGGTTCGGGGACGCCCGCGCGGTGGCGGGGGTGGGACGAGTCGGTGTTGGCGGGCTCGTCGGTCTCGGGGTGGGTGGGGGGTTCGATGCGGGTTCGGGAGCCGGCTTCGGAGGGGTGGCGGGCGGCGTGGTCGGCCAGGGCGTCGACGAGGACCTGGTGGATGACCTTCGCGGCGGGGCTGGCGTTCTCGCCGTTGAGTTCGACATCGGTGAAGGCCTCGGCCAAGGCCTCCGGGCGGTCGATGCGCTGCCAGCGCTCGAAGCTGTAGCCGGACAGACTCTTGTGCAGCCACTGCCGGAAGCCGACAATATTGCCGTTCTCGGCGACGTAGTATTCGCGCAGCGCGTCCATCATGCGGTTGCGGGCGACGCCCTGGCCGGTCCAGTCCATGGCGTGCCCGAACTCGTGCATGATCGTCGCGTAGATCGGGCGAGCATCCGTGCCGTGCACGCTGTGGCCCGTGCTCACGTCGAGAGCGGCCCCTCGGGCCAGGTCGGCGGGATTGCGCGCGAGATCCGCGTTGAGGATTATCTTCTCGGCGTACCAGCCGACCGTGGGGCTCTTCTCCGGCTTCGAGCGCGCGTAGACGTCGTTCGGCAGGTCCCCGATCCCGACCGAGCGCAGATTGGTCGCCGGGAACTTCTCGAACATGGCGTCGACGGCGCGCGCGAACTCGCGCAGCACCTCGGGGTGGATTTCGGAGTCGAAGCCGAAAACGTCGATGTCCCAGCGCTGTTCGAGCTTCTCGGCGATCTGCTCGGCATTCAGTCCGGTCCACTCGTCGTCGACCTGCGACGTCCACTCCGGCTTGTGGGTGTCCGTAGCGTCGTGTTCGTGTGCGGGCGGTTGCTCGGGGCGGTCGCCACCGTGCGCTGGATGCTCGCCCCCGGCAGGCGAATCGGCCCCGCGGCGATCCAGCGGCCCGTGCTCCTCGGTACCGCCGGGTCGCGCCGAATCGTGAACGGGCGCGGTCTCTCTCGCGTCCGCCGACTGTGGGTGCTCCGTTCCCGGCGCGCGTTCGCTCCCGGGCGGGTCGAAGAAGGTGACCGGCTTCTCCGGGCGACCGCCGGCCAGCTCCCACAACCGATCCGCCGCGTCCCTGGCGGTCTGCAGCCGGTCCTCCGCGTCGGCCGCGCGGCGCTCGAACATCGCACGCTCGGCGCTCCCCTCCGGCAGCGAACCAGCCGTCTCACGCAACCACTTCGCGCGCAGACCCGCCAACTCGGCGTCCCGGTCGGCCTGCGTGGCCTCGTCGCGCAGCGGCTGGCGAGACACTTCCTCGGCGGGGTGCTGCTCGGGTACGGCGGGGGTGTCCGGGCGGGCGTGCTGCTCGGCCTGATCGAGGCGGTCGCGCTCGCCCCGGACCGGGCGGCCGGCGCGCTCGGACTCCGGGGCCGGCGGATCCGCCGCGTGCGCAGGGTCACTCGCATGTTCCGAATCACCTGCGCGCTCCGGATCAGCCGCGTGCTCCGAATCGGCAGGATGCACAGGATCATCCGCGTGTACCGGATCGGCCACCTGTGCGCGGTCAGCGGCATGCGCCGGATCTGCCGGGGTGGTCGTATCGGTCGAATCTGCCGCGCGCTCAGGATCAGGTGTGCGCGCAGGGTCGTCCACGCGAGCAGCATCAGCCGCATGCGCCGGATCTGCCGTGCGCGCAGAATCACCCGCGTCCGCAGGATCCGACACGTGTGCGGGATCGGAGTTGTGCGTCGGGTCGGCAGTGCGGGTAGAGCCGGTCGCGTGCTCAGGTTCCGCAGTTTGTTCGGGATCGGCCGCGTGCGCGGGATCGGACACATGTGCCGGATCCGCCGCGTGCGCGGGATCCGCAACACGCGACGGATCGGTCACCGGTGTCAGGTCGGCCGCGTGGGCCGGGTCGGGCGTGCCGGCCGGGTCGGGGGTGTGGGTTGGGTCGGGGGCGTGGGCCAGGTTGGCGGCGTGCTCCAGGTCGGTGGCTATGACCAGTTGGGTGAGGTTGTCGGTGCGGTGGAATTGTTTGGCGGCCTCGCGCAATTTCGTGAAGGCCGCTTGGGGGTCCGTGCCGCGCCTCGCGCGGAAGTCGCGGCCTTCGAGGTCGCGCATGGTGTCGTCGAATTTGCCTGCGGCCAGGTCGGATTCGGCGACCTTCAGGCCCGTTGCCTTCTGCAGGTTCTCGATGGCCTTGCGCAGGTCGTGGCGGGCGACCTCGTGTGCGCGGGCGATCTGGGCGCGCATGTCGTCGGGCTGATCGGGAGTGTTTTGCTGCCCGTGACCCGCCTTGGTCGCGATCAGTCCGTACCGGGTCCGCTCGCTGAGCGGGTCCACCGGCGTGCCGTCGTCCTTGAACAGGATCGCGTGGGTGCCCTTGGTCTCGCGCGGCACCTCCGGCGGGAAGCCGTGCTCGCGGCCCGCCGCCGGATCCTTCACGACGATATTGCCGTCCTCGTTGACCAGCAGGTAGGCGTGCCCGCCCACGCCGTGCTCGTCCGCGGGACCGGCGTAGAAGTCGACGACCAGCGCGGAGGAACCCGGGCCCAGATCCCGCAGCCGGTCCGCGATCGCCTCGTGACCCTCGTACCCGCGCAGCTTGCCGCCCGCCATGGAGACCAGCTCCGAGGCGGTCATACCTTCCGGACCGACCGGGCGCTCCGGAACTCGGATCGAATCGTTGCCGGTGAGCTGGCGCAGCAGCTTCAGGGCCAGCTCACCGCACCGGCCGCGGTTCGGGTGACCGTCCTTCGGCGTACTCCGATCCGACTGCGGCGCGGCATGATCGGGCGCCTCGTCGGGATGCGAGGACGCCGGGTGATCGGACGGCTCGCGCACGCTGCCGGGGTGGGCGGCAGTGCCGTCGCCGCGCTCCGGAGGCCCGGAACGCCGCTCGCCGGAGCGATCCGCCGGACCGCGTCGATCGGCCGGACGCTGCCCCTCCCCGGCACCGTCACGCGGCCGCTCGCCGCCCGCTGCCCGGCGCTCGCCCTCTCCTGGGTGCGAAACCGAGTGATCCCCAAGGGGAATCGGCGCAACCAGCAGCCCGTCTTCCGGCGCATGGTGGTCGTCCCGCTCGCGGTCGTGCGGGGCCTCCCCCGCTCCGGACCGCTCCGAATCAGGGTGCGCAGCGGCGGGAGAAGTATGCTCCGCCCCCTCGGCGCGCGGCTCCGAAGACGTACGCGCCTCGGACGAATCATGCACCGGCTCAGCCGGTTCGGCCCGATCCGCAACGGGCGTCCCACGGTCGGCAGCAGACTCGGCATCCGACCGCCCCGAATCCGTCGCATCCACGGCGTGATCCACAGGCTCACGCACGGAATCATCAGCGCGCGAAAGCCCCTCGCCCTCACCGGGCGCCACCTCGCCACCCCGAGAACGCCCCTCGGAGTCAACCGGCACATCTTCCGACCGCGAATGCGCCTCCGCCTCATGCGGCGCGGATTCCTCCGCCCGCACACCAGCCCAATCCCGGGGTGCAGCTTCATCGTGAGGCGCAGTCTCATCACGCGCCGCGGCGTCATCGCGAGCCGCAGCCTCGTCACGCGACGTGGGTTCATCACGCGACGCACTCTCATCACGGGGTCCGACCTCGTCACGCGGGGCAGCCTCATCGCGCGGGCTGGCCTCATCACGTGGCACCGACTCATCCCGTGCGGCGGCGTCGTTGGGCGCAGTCTCGTCACGCGGGGTGGCTTCATCACGCGGACCGACCTCGTCACGCGACGCGGCCTCATCGCGCGGTAGGGACTCATCGCGTGGCGCAGCTTCGTCACGCGGCGTCGTCTCATCACGCGCAGCAGCCTCATCGCGCGGGGCGGACTCATCCCAGGGGGCATTCGCATCGCGCGGCGCGGCGCTGTCGTGGGACGGGGTTGATTCGGGGCGGGGGTCGGATTCAGTTGGTGTGCGGTCGGATTCGGCGGCGGGGTTGTGTGAGGCCGGTTGTGCTTGGGGGGAGTCGTGACCGTCCGGGGCGGGAGGCCGGTCGGCGGTGGCGTTATGGGGCGAATCCTGTTGGTCGGCAGCAGGATCCGTGGGCCGGGTGTGGTCGTTGGGCTCGCGCGGGGTAGTGGGTTCGTGGGCGGTGGCCGGTTCTCCGGTGGGGCGGGACTGGGTGGCGGTCGCGCGGGCGTCTGTGCCGGATTGTGTGCGGGCGTCCGTGGCGGACTGCGGGCGGGCATCTGTGCCTGCCTGGGGGCGGGCGGCATCCGCGCGGAGGCCGGCGGCGTCACCTGCACGGGTGGGTGCGGGGCGGGCGTCCGGAGTTGCGGTGCGGGGTTCGGGGGTAGTGCCAGTGTGCTGCGCGGGTGCGGGATGCGAAGGGGCCGAAGGGCTTCCGGCCGCGGATGCGGCGGCGGGGACACCGGGCCGGTCCATCGCGCCGGTGGGTGCGTTGCCGCCGGAGGCGGCGTTGGCGGAGGCGGCGGCGTTGGCGGCGGCCGCGATCGGGATCTCGGTGGGGGCGGCGGAGGCGGGGGCGCCTGCGGCGGGTGACTCGTGCGGGTCGGGCGCCAGGGCGCTCGCGGCCGGGTGCGGGCTCGCACCGGAGTCGGTGGGGACTCCGGCACCGGAGCGGCTCGGGCCCGAATCGGACTGCGCCGCAGGTGCGGACGTATTGCCAGCGCTCGGATCCGCTGTGGTGGACGGGGATCGGGAGCCGGAATCCGTGGGCCCGCCAGTGGGCTGGGTGGCGCGGGAGTCGGAGGCCGGGGCGGACGACGCGGCGGGGCGCGAATCGGATCCGCCCGCGGCGGAAGTGGGGTTGGTTGCGGGACCCGAGGAGGACTGGGGCCCCGAGCCCGAGGTGGACTGAGGTCCGGAGCCGCCCGAGGCCTGCGCGACCGGGCCGGAGTTGTTTGCGACGGGATCGGCTGCGGGGGCCAGGTTCTCGTGCTTGCCGGCCTGAACGCCCGATTCCGGGGCGCCGGTGGTGTCGGGCGCGCCCGCGTGGGACTGGGATCCGTGCGAGTCCGTCGGCGTCCCGGCATCGGAGGGGGTATGGGAGTCGTGCTGCGGACCGCCGGACGGGCTGTGATCGCCGGAGCCCGACTGGTCGCCGGTGGGCTCGCCACGGTCGGAATTGCCGCGGACGTCCATGCTCGCGCCGCCGACATCCTGGCCCGGGTGCGCGGTACTGCCGTCACCCGCCGGGTGCGCGCCTGAGGTGGAATCCCCTGCGTCACCGGCGAATCCGGCCGGATGGAGGGCGGGACCGCCGGTATCGCCACCGGCGGCATGGCCCGGGTCGCCGCCA
This sequence comes from Nocardia sp. NPDC059229, assembly GCF_042754165.1. NCBI lineage: Bacteria > Bacillati > Actinomycetota > Actinomycetes > Mycobacteriales > Nocardiaceae > Nocardia > Nocardia sp. NPDC059229. Next base: position 154,994 of record NZ_JBHZAK010000003.1, on the reverse strand, counting down.
CCGGCGGTATGGCCGGGGTCGCCGCCACCGACATGACCGGTATCCCCGGCGGTGGTCCCGCCGGGATGGGCGCCGACATTGGCCATATCGGTCGAGACACCGGCCCGCATGCGAGAGACCCGGGGCTCCCAGAAGCTGTGGGCGGCAGTGTGATTGATGCCGGACAGCGCGCCATTGCTCACGCCACCGGTCAGCATGCGCGGATCGAAATGGGTGAACGCGTTGCTCATGTTCTTCCACGCGTCACCCAGACCGTGCTGGTACACGTCGAGACCGAACTGCGTTCCGGTGCCGGCCAGGAATCCCGCTCCCGCACCGGCCAATCCGGCGCTGGTGCCGGTAATGGCGGCGGCCAGGTAGTGGTTGATGGCGGAGCCCTCGAAGTGCTCACCCAGCGCCTTGCCGACCTTGCCGCCCGCGATGCCGCCGGCGGCCGAACTGACGGCGGTGACCCCGATCTTGCCCCAGTCCAGGCCGCTGCGGTGTCCCGCCGCCACCTGGTACCCCTCGATGCCGACTTCCTGCAGCAGGCCCAGCCCGGCGTCCAGCACGAAGTGCCGCACCATGAACTTCGCCAACGACGAGCCCACCATCCTGCCGACATACGCGGCGATGCGCTCGACCGCCTCCCTGCCGATGATGCGCACAGCGATGCGCGTGGCCGCCTGCGCCGCCGCCTCCGCGGCCGGCGCGGTGGGCGGGAAGATCCAGGCCGCGGCCATCTCGAACGCCAGCATGGCCAGCGATGAGTAGAACATCAGCTTGGTCGACTCGATCTCGGTGCCGGTGTCGTGCACCGAATCACCCAGCTGATCGAAGAAGCCCGCCAGATCCAGGATGGAGGTATTGCCATCCTGCTTACCGCCGACACCGGCCATATTGTCGAACTGCTTGGCCATGGCGTCGCGGCCTTCGCCGTCCACGTACGCCGCCAGCGTCGCGTACTTGGCCTCGTCCATCTTCGTGACCTGGCCACGGAGACCGTTGGCGGCGGCCTTCCAGTAGTTCGCCAGGTCCCACATCTGGTCTTCGTTGCCGTCGGGCCATTCCACGCCGACGAGCCAGCCCAGCCATTCGAGTTCAGGTGGCAGGTAGAGGGCCATTCGGCGCTACCTCACCCAGCGAGTGCGCATTACCATCCGGAATCGGTGGCTCCGCCTCGCCGCGGCTGCTCCGCATCGGGGCTCGATTCCTGGAATCCGCCGAGCCGCTCCGGTGCCTTCGGGGGTGCAGTGGAGACCACGGGCGGCTCCGGAATCGCCAATTCCTTGGAGAGATCCGGCATTCCGGGGATGATGTCGGTCAGCTTGGGCAGCCGGTTCCGGTTCTGCGACACCGGGGCCATGATGTCGCGACTGCGGCGTGCCACCTCGGCGGCCGCCTGCTGGGCCGCCTCGGTCACCGCCCTGGCGATCTCCGAGTAGTCGAGTTCCTCTATGCCGGAACCGAATCGGGTCTCGATGACGGTGCCGTCCGCGTTCACTGTGACGGTGACCCGCTTGCCGCGGACCGTCGCCGACGCGGTCAGCGCCGCGCGCTCGCGCTGCAACTTGGTGATGGTGCGCATCTGATCCGCGAAACCGTCGAGGATCTCGGCGAGATCGGACTTGGCCTGCTCATTGCTCACGACTGCGACCCGCCCTTGAACTGGTCGGCGTTTTCCTTCTCTTTCTTTTCGAGCTCCACCGCCGAGTCATGCTGCGACTTCGAGAAATTCGCGAAGGTGCCCGCCATGTTCTTGGCGCCATCGACAATGTTCGTCTTGCTGGCCAGGTACCCCTGCGCGCCATTGGCGAACTGCCTGCCGAGGCTGTCGCTGCCCCACGGCTCCCCCAGCCCGTCGGCACTGGACTCGAAATTGTCCACGACACCCTGGATTCCGTCCCGCACGTCACCGGTCTTGCGCGAGGCCGTGACCAGCAAATCATGGTACGACTCCAGCCGACTGCCGCTCATGATGTTGACCTTGACACCCTCGGGCAACTACTCAGTGGCCGGAATATTAACGGAGAGTGCCGATTCGGACGGCCCGGGACAGCACGCCGCCCGGCGTTCACTCGTCGTATTCGCCCCGCCACTCCATCTGCCGGATGATCTCTTCCATCGACCGCGCGAGCCAGTTGGTGAACTGCCGCGCGTCCGCACCGACCGCGAGCAGCTCCGGCTGGCCCGAATCGATGAGATAGCGCCCGTCATCGACCACATCCCGCCAGCTCAGCATCATCTCGGTGACCCCGCGCGGACCGTACTTGGACCGCGCCTGCGCCACCTGCACAGCTCCGACCAGCGTGACGGGCTCCGAAAGGAAGGCCGCCGTGGCTGATTCGTCCGATTCCTCGAAGCTGTCGAACGCACCCGCACCCGACGGGGCGTACGAGTCCGGGGCGGCCGACTCCGCGACGATCGGGATCGAGATCCGCCGACCGGCCTTCGCGGGCGGCAACTGTGCCACCAGCAGACCGGGCAGCTCCTCCGGATCACACTCCAGCAGTGTGACATTCCCGCCGTGCTCGAGCGTCTCGCCCGGCTCCTGACGGATCAGCAGTGCCCGTCGCCCCAGCCGCGCGCCGTGCACCCGGATCTGCTTGGCCGGATTGCCGACATCGCCATCGATGCTGGCGCGCAACCAGATCCAGACCTCGGGACGCGCGACCACCTCCAGGGCGAGCCGGATCTCCGGGCCCAACTCGGCGTCCAGTCGCTCCTGGATCGCGAGAACCTCACGCTCGTAATCCTCGAGGAGTGGAATGCGGCTGAGGTAGGTCAGGGGCTGGGGTAGCGCCCCCTCCAGGTACTGCATGCACAGCACATGGAACTCGTCGTCGGTGAACTCCCAGGTCACGACTCGATCACCGGGACATGCGCATCGAGGGTGTGGGCCAGCGCGTCGACGAAGTCGGACTGCGCGGGTTCCGCTCCGGTAGTGGCGGTTTCGGTCATCACGGCCGCCCCTGGCGCCGCGGTCATGCCGACCACCGGCTGCACGGCGCCGTCCTGGTCCAGACCCGCGCGGACGACGTCGCCGTGATCGATATCGGCGCGCACGATGCCACCGTCGGGCAGCAGCGCCGGGCCGCCGAACAGGTTGGTGAACGACGGCGCCCCGGCAGCCTGCGCGGCCGCGGGCGTCGGGATGGCCGCGCCCATGGGCGCGGTGGCCGGCGTCGTGGTCGTGGTCGGCGTCGTGGTCGTGGCCGGCGCGGCGGGCTGGGCGGTGTCCGGGCTCAGGCCGAGCAGCTGCTTGAGCTGGTTCACCTTGTCCGGCGACTGCTCGAGCGTGGTGAGCGCGGAGGTCACCTGATCCTGCGGCACCCCGAGCACCTCGGCCAGCTTGGCGATATCCCCTGTGCTCCAGGCCGATTCCAGCTGCTGCAACACCGTGCCCAGCGACGAAAGCCCCTGCATTCCACTGGACGCGGCGCCGACCAGCGAACTCAGCAAGCTGGCGATCGAGGACATGCCGTCCTGTCCGGAACTGCTGCCGGTCGACGGGTTGGACGTGCCGGACGGGTTCGAACCCGGACTCGTCCCACCGGGATTCGTGCCGCCCGGGTTGGTGCCGTTGGGATTCGTCCCATTGGGGTTGGTGCCGTTCGGATTGGTCCCGTTCGGATTCGTCCCGTTCGGGTTGGTGCCGTTCGGGTTCGATCCGGGTTTGGTGCCGTTGGGACCGGGCTTGTCCTCGAGCGGCGGAATCTTCGGCTTCGTGGCGCTACCGCCGGGTGTCTTCTTGCCCGAGTTGTCGCCGCCGGTGTTCGCTCCACCGGTATTCGCTCCACCGGTATTCGCTCCGCCGGTGTTGTCCCCACCGGACTTGTCGCCGGGCTTGTCCCCGGGTTTGTCGCCGGGTTTTTTGTCCCCGTCGGTGGGCGGCTTCTGCGCCGGCATCGGGGTCGGCCCCGAGATCACCGGCAGCAGGCCCGCGGTGTCCTTCATCGGCGCACAGTAGTAATCACCGAAATTCTTCTGGTACCAGGGCAACTGGGTGGATCCGGGCAAGGACACTCCCCCGTAGGGCATGTAGCCCGTTATCGGCGAGTAGGACCCGGTGTTGACGTATGTACCGTCGGCCGTCGGCGTGTACGGCATGTACATCTTCGTCTGGGCCATCCAGGACGACGTGTACTGCAACAGTTCACCCGTGGTTCGCATCGCGCCGGCCAGTGGCGCGAGATCCTTGCAGTAGCTCTGCACCGCGGCCTGTGCGGCGGCTGCTCCACCGTCCGCCGTGCTCTGCCAGGAATTGGTCAACGACTGGATATTGTTGGAGAAGTCACCGACATATCCCTCGATCTGGTCGCCCATCCACTTCCACAGACCGCCCGCCGTCGCGAACGGATCGGGAGTCAGTGCCTGACCGAGGTTGTAGAGCGTGCCCCACTCTTGGTTGTTCGGGTTCTCCAGGGCCACATCGACCGATTGTTTGTTCTTCGTCGAATCGCCCTGGAAGGTCTTCAGGTCGGCGGGGAGCTTGATGTCGGTGTTCTGGATGGGCACCTTCACCGCCGCCGGGGGCGTCAGCTTGCTGTTCAAACCGTCGAATGCGGCCTTCGACACCGCATCCTGGTCGACATAGATCTTGCCCGCCGAATCGAAGGTCGCCACCATGTCGGTCAGCACGGCGACATTGGTATCGAGGGCGTCGAGCAGTGCCTGACCGGACTGGTTGAACGCGGCCGTCATCCGATTGCCGGAGGAGAGACTGCCGATCTGCGGGAGATTGGCAAGTGAAGCGCCCTGCTTCTTCAGATACTGCAGCTGTCCGATCAGAGTCGCGGCGTAATTCGCGCCCTTCTCGGCCGTGCCGGGCTCATAACTCAGAGCACCCGCGTCAGCCTGCTGCTTCAGACCGGCCCAGACCGTGTTGTCTTTGTTCTTGTCATCTGCCATCGGTAACTACTGTCGCTCCCACCGGGTTCAGCTGTCCGTGCCAGCACAGCCTACTGTTGTGAACTGCCGATGGCGCACAAGGAAATTCGGGGCATGTGTGAACGCCCCGGGGTAGCCGGGCGGACGAACCGCGGCCATCTGGGAAGATCGATGACCATGCGGGTACTGGTGCAGCGGGTGACATCGGCTCAGGTGACCGTCGACGGCGAGGTGGTCGGGCGGATCGACCCCGCCGCGCACGGCGCGCCACAGGGCTTGGTCGCGCTGGTCGGGGTCACCCACACCGATACCGAGGGCACCGCGAAAGCGCTGGCCGACAAGCTGTTCCGACTGCGGATCCTGGACGGCGAACGTTCCGCCGCCGATCTGTCCGCACCCGTCCTGGTGATCAGCCAGTTCACCCTCTACGCCGATACCGCCAAGGGCCGCCGCCCCTCCTGGAACGCCGCCGCACCCGGCCCGGTCGCCGAACCGCTGGTGGACACCTTCGCCGCCGCCCTCCGCGACCTCGGCGCGACCGTCGCCACCGGAAAGTTCGGCGCGCACATGCACGTCGAACTTGTCAACGACGGCCCTGTCACCATCCTGCTCGAAGGCTGACCTGCGACGACGCCGCCGCGGCTAGGGTGGCGGGCATGCTGCTGTGGATCAATGGGCCGTTCGGCGGAGGGAAGACACACACCGCGTTCGAGTTGCATCGGCGGCTGCCCGGGAGCCTGGTCTGTGATCCCGAGGAGGTCGGGTTCGGGCTGCATCGGGTTATCCCCAAGGAGTTTCGGCCCGACTTCCAGGATCTACCGGCCTGGCGGCAGGGCGTCTTCGAGACCCTCGATCTGGTGCTGAGCAAGCACGGCGGGCCGGTGATCGCGCCCATGACGGTGGTCGAACCGGTCTACTTCGCGGAGACGGTCGGGCGGTTGCGCGAAAAAGGGCACGACGTAAGGCATTTCGCGCTCATGGCGCGTCCGGAGACGGTAGTGCGGCGGCTGCGGGAACGGGCGCTGGGCGGGCTGCGGCACGAGAGCTTCGCCATCGACCGGGTGGATCATTGCCTGAATGCCCTGGCTCGACCGGAATTCGCCGAACACATCCACACCGACGAGCTCTCGCTGCGTGCGGTCGCCGACCACATCGCCGCCGCCTCCGGCCTTACCCTGACCCCGAACACCGACGGCAGACTCCGCACCGAGCTACGGCGGATCCTGGTGGGGGTCAGGCATATTCGACTGTTCTGAACGCCGCTGTCAGCGGACCCACTTCGAAGTCAGGCCCGCGACGATGGAGCCGTCGAGGTCCGACAGGCTGTCGGCGACGAAGGCGCGGGCGAAGTCCGAAGTCTGCCAACGGAAGACGACCGGGTATGCGGTGAGGGCGGACAGGACCACCTCGGCCACCTGTTCGGCGGTCTGGGCGGTGCTGTACGCACCACGGGTGCGATCGATGTAGGCCTGCAGGGCGGGCGCGTACGGACCGGCGGACGCGATCGTGGCGGGTATGTCGATACGGGCATTGGTGACGAATTCCGTTGTCACCGCGCCAGGTTCGACGACGCTAACGCCGACACCGACCGTGGCCGCCACCGGCTCCAGGCTCTGCATGAATCCCTCGACCGCGAACTTCGCCGCGCAGTATGCCTCGTTGAACGGCTGGCCGACCGCACCGCCGACGCTGGTCACCGTCACCACGCGTCCCTTCGACGCGCGCAGATGCGGCATGGCGGCCTTGGTCACCTCGACCACTCCGAAGTAGTTGACCTCCATGGCCCGGCGGATGTCCGCCATCGGCAGGTGCTCCAGGGTGCCCAGCACCGAGACGCCCGCATTGTTGACCAGAGCGTCCAGCCGGCCGTAGTCGGCGACCACGCCCGCCAGGCACTCGGCGATGGAGGCGGGGTCGGTGACATCCAGGCGACGCACGTCGGCCCCGGTGTCCCGGACCCGCCCGGCCTTGTCCAGATTGCGCAGTGTCGCCACGGTCCTGTACCCCGCCCGCACCGCCGCGGCGGCGACCGCCAGCCCGATCCCGCTGGAGGTCCCGGTGATGAGAACAACCCTGTCGGCCATCACTCCATCGAACCAGAACCCGCCCCGGGCCCCCGCCGCCACGCCCGGCGGATCAGCACGTGGGCGTGAGCAGCTTCAGGACCCGCTCCACCAGGGCCGTGTCGCAGTGCTCCACCACCTCGGTGATCAGGCCGTCCGCCATGGTGAACAGCAAGCAGTAGGTCTGGTGGTAGGGCTCGCCGGTGAGGGTGGTGGCGGAGCCGCGGGCCTGGACCACCACTCGGTCGCCGTCGGCCAGGATCAGATCCGCCTCCATGCGGTAGGCGTCGGCGAACTGGCCCATGAGGGGACGCAGGAGACCTTGCACCACAGCGGTTTTCGGACCCCAGGTGCCCGACCAGGACCACGATCCGGGAAAGGTCCAGCGGCAATCGTCGGCCATCGCGTCGGTCAGGGCGCGACCGTTGCCCAGGGCCAGCTGCTCGAAGACGGCCCGGATGAGTTCTCGATTGTCCGTGTTGCTCATACGGTCGACGCTACGAGCGGTGCGGGCATGCGAACAGCGAGAATCCCGCATACCCGGTATGACCAACTCGCATGGGCTGGAAACGACCGCACCCGCCTCAGCCTGGGGCTGAAGCGGGTGCGGAAAGTGTTGCGCGGAGCCTACTCCGGGCGCAGGGTCAGGATGCGCGGGCCGTTTTCAGTGACCGCGACCGTGTGCTCCCAGTGGGCGGCCCGGGTGCCGTCGTCGGTGACGACGGTCCAGTTGTCGTCCAGCTCATGGGTTTCCGTGGTGCCGAGGGTGAGCATGGGCTCGATGGCGAGGACGGAGCCGACGCGGAGTTCGGGGCCCTTGCCGGGTGCGCCCTCGTTGGGCAGGAACGGGTCCATGTGCATTTCGCGACCGATGGCGTGGCCACCGTAACCGGAGACGATGCCGTACTTGCGGTCGTGCAGCTTCTCGGCGGCGTAGGTGCCCTGCTCGATGGCGTGCGAGACGTCCGAGAGCCGGTTGCCCGGGAGCATGGCGGCGATGCCGGCCTCCATGGACAGCCGGGTCGCCTCGCTGAGCAGGCGGTCCGCCTCGATGATGGTGCCGACGCCGAAGGTCCACGCCGAATCGCCGTGCCAGCCCTCGAGGATGGCGCCGCAGTCGATGGACACCAGGTCGCCCTCGGCCAGGACCTCGTCCTTGGACGGGATGCCGTGCACCACTCGGTCGTTCACCGACGAACAGATGGAACCCGGGAAACCGTGGTAGCCCTTGAAGGACGGGATCGCCCCGGCCTCACGGATGACCTGCTCGGCCACCTCGTCCAGCTCCCAGGTGGAGACACCGGGCGCAGCGGCGGCTCGCACCGCCACCAGCGCGCGGCCGACGACAGCGCCGGCCGCCGCCATGGCGTCCAGTTCACCGGCGGTGCGGAAGGGCACCACCCGCTTGCTCTTGCGTCCGAAGACCATTCAGCGACCCAGGGCCTTCAGCGCCCGCTCATTGACCTCGGCGACGTCGCCGACACCCTCGACCGAGACGACCTGCCCGTCGTAGTGCTCCAGCAGCGGCTCGGTCTCCTCGCGGTAGACACGCATGCGGTTGCGGATGACCTCTTCGGTGTCGTCGCCGCGGCCGCGGGCCAGCATGCGCTCGACCACCACGTCCTCGTCGACCACGAAGGAGATGACGGCGTCGAGCTCCTTGCCGGCCTCCTTGAGCATCTTCTCCAGCGCCTCGGCCTGATCCACGGTGCGCGGGTAGCCGTCCAGGATGAAGCCGTTGACGGCGTCCGGCTCGGCGATGCGCGCCTCGACCATGCGGTTGGTCACGTCCGACGGGACCAGGTTGCCGGCGTCCAGGTACTGCTGCGCCTCGCGGCCCAGCGGAGTCTGCTCCGCGATATTCGTGCGGAAGAGGTTCCCGGTGGAGATGTGCGGAACACCGAGCTTTTCCGACAACAGTTCGGCCTGGGTGCCTTTACCGGCACCGGGCGGTCCGAGCAGTACGAGTCTCACTTCAGGAACCCTTCGTAGTTTCGGTTCATCAACTGGCTCTCGATCTGTTTCACGGTATCGAGGCCGACGCTCACAATGATCAGCACGGAGGTACCACCGAACGGCAGGCTGGACACACCGCCACCGCTGGAGCCGATGCCCAGCAGCAGGTTCGGTAGCACAGCAACAGCGCCGAGGTAGAGCGAGCCGGGCAGGGTGATCCGGCTCAGGACGAAGTTCAGGTAATCGGCGGTCGGCCTGCCCGGGCGGTAGCCGGGAATGAAGCCGCCGAACTTCTTCATCTCGTCCGCGCGCTCCTCCGGATTGAAGGTGATCGCGACATAGAAGTAGGTGAAGAACACGATCAGGGCGAAGTAGATCGCCACGTAGACCGGGTTACTCGGGTTGACCAGGTACTTCTGGATCAGCTCCTGCCACTTGGCAGGGTTACCGGAACTCTTCTGGGTCAACTGCGCCAACAGGTTCGGCAGATACAGCAGCGAGGAGGCGAAGATGACCGGGATGACACCCGCCTGGTTCACCTTCAACGGCAGATAGGTCGAGGACCCGCCGTACATCTTCCGGCCGACCACGCGCTTGGCGTACTGCACCGGAATCCGGCGCTGGCCCTGCTCGACGAAGATGACGCCGACGATGACCACGAATGCGGCGAAACCGACCAGAATGGTGGTGAGCAGGCCACGGCTGTCGTAGATCTGCTTGCCCTGCGACGGAACTCGCGCCGCGATACCCGCAAAGATCAACAGCGACATGCCGTTACCGATGCCGCGCTCGGTGATCTGCTCGCCGAACCACATGACCAGAGCGGCGCCCGCGGTCATGACCAGCACGATGATGATCATGCCGAAGATCGAGGTGTCGTCCAGGATGTCCTTCTGGCAGCCACGCAGCAGCTGACCGCGGGAGGCGAGCGCGACCAGACCGGTCGACTGCAGCACGGCCAGCGCGATCGACAGATACCGCGTGTACTGGGTCATCTTGTTCTGACCCGACTGGCCTTCTTTGCGCAGTTCCTCGAACCGCGGGATGACGACCGTCAGCAGCTGGATGATGATGCTCGCCGTGATGTACGGCATGATGCCGATCGCGAACACGGACAGCTGCAGCAACGCGCCGCCGGAGAAGAGGTTGATCAGCTGGTAGATACCGGCGTCATTGCCGCCGTTGACCAGGTTGATGCATTCTTGAACGTTCTTGTAACTGACGCCCGGCGAGGGCAGCGACGCACCGAGCCGGTAGAGCGCGATCAGTCCCAGCGTGAAGAGAATCTTCCGCCGTAAGTCCGGGGTCCGGAAAGCCGACACGAAGGCGGAAAGCACAGATCCTCCTGGCTAACGACATGGGTCAGGCCACGGATTCAGCGATGGGCTGTTTCAGCCGAAAAACGCCGAGAACCATGACGGTGTTGGCAGACAACACTTGAACTCTAACAGCGGCACCGGGCGAGCTCGCGACTCGCCCGGTGCCATTGCTATTTCAGGTTACCGTCAGGCCAGCTCGGTGGCAGTGCCACCCGCCGCAGTGATCTTCTCCTTGGCGGAGCCGGAGAACTTGTCGGCCGAGACCTGAACGGCCACAGCGATTTCGCCCTCGCCGAGCACCTTCACGAGCTCGTTCTTGCGAACGAGGCCGTTGGCGACCAGCTCGGCCTTGCCGATGGTGCCGCCCTCGGGGAACACGCGGGCGATGTCACCGACGTTCACGACCTGGTACTCGGTGCGGAACGGGTTGGTGAAGCCCTTGAGCTTGGGCAGACGCATGTGAATCGGCATCTGACCGCCCTCGAAGCGGACCGGGACATTCTTGCGAGCCTTCGTACCCTTGGTACCGCGGCCCGCGGTCTTGCCCTTCGAGCCTTCACCGCGACCCACACGGGTCTTCTCGGTCTTGGCACCGGGGGCAGGACGCAGGTGGTGCAACTTGATGGTCATGCGGAAACCTCCTCAACAACAACGAGGTGGCGCACGACGTTGATCAGGCCGCGGTTCTGCGAGTTGTCCTCGCGCACCACGGTCTGGCGGATACCGCGCAGCCCGAGGGTGCGCAGCGACTCCCGCTGGTTCGCCTTGGCGCCGATGCTGGACTTGATCTGGGTGACTTTCAGCTGTGCCATATCAGGCTCCCTGTCCCGCACGCGCACGCAGCATGCCCGCCGGAGCCACGTCCTCGATCGGCAGACCGCGGCGCGCGGCAACCTCTTCGGGACGCTGCAGCATCTTGAGGGCAGCAACGGTGGCATGCACAACGTTGATGGCGTTGTCGCTACCGAGCGACTTGGCCAGAACATCATGGATACCGGCACATTCGAGCACGGCACGGCACGCGCCACCGGCGATCACACCGGTACCGGGCGAAGCCGGACGCAGCATGACGACACCGGCGGCCGCCTCACCCTGAACCGGGTGGGTGACGGTGGAGCCGATCATCGGAACGCGGAAGAAGTTCTTGCGAGCCTCTTCGACACCCTTCTGGATGGCCGCGGGAACTTCCTTGGCCTTGCCGTAGCCGACGCCGACGAGACCGTTGCCGTCACCGACGATCACGAGGGCGGTGAAGCTGAAGCGACGACCACCCTTCACGACCTTGGAGACGCGGTTGATCGCGACGACGCGCTCGAGCTGGTTCTTCTCGGCGGCACTGTCGCGACGGTCGCCACCGCCGCGGCGGTCGCGACCGCCACCACGCTGATCGCGGTTGTCGCTGCCACCATTCTGTCCGGCGGGACCGTTTCCGCCGTCACGCCGCTGACGTCCCGGCATCAGACGTTCCTTCCGTTCGCAGTGTTGATCATCAGAACTTCAGCCCACCTTCACGGGCGGCGTCGGCGAGAGCCGCAATACGGCCGTGGTAGTCGTGACCACCACGGTCGAACACGACCGCCTCGACGCCGGCAGCCTTGGCGCGGGCGGCGAGCAACTCGCCGACCTTGGCGCCCTTGGCGGACTTGTCACCCTCGAGAGCACGCACATCGGCCTCGATGGTCGACGCGGCGGCAATGGTCTTGCCGGCGGAGTCGTCGATCAGCTGGGCGTGGATGTGGCGCGCGGAGCGGTTGACCACCAGGCGCGGACGCGCGGTGGTGCCGACGACCTTCTTGCGCAGACGGAAGTGACGACGCGTCTTGGACAGGCGGCGCGCGGTCGAGGCGTCCTTGCCGATCGGCTTGCGAGCGGCCTTCTGCTTTTCGGTTTGTGCCATGGCTTACTTACCCGTCTTTCCGACCTTGCGGCGAACGACCTCGCCGGCGTAGCGGATGCCCTTGCCCTTGTACGGATCGGGCTTACGCAGGCCGTGGATCACCGCGGCGATCTGGCCGACCTTCTGCTTGTCGATGCCGGACACCGAGAACTTGGTCGGGGACTCCACCGCGAAGGTGATGCCCTCGGGCGCGTCGACCGGAACCGGGTGGCTGTAGCCCAGGGCGAACTCGAGGTTCGAGCCCTTGGCCTGCACGCGGTAACCGACGCCGAAGATTTCCATCTTCTTCTCGTAGCCCTGCGTCACACCCACGATCATGTTGCTGATCAGGGTGCGGGTCAGGCCGTGCAGCGAGCGGTTCTGGCGCTCGTCGTTGGGACGAGCCACCTCCAGCTCACCCGACTCGGCCTTGGCGACGGTGATCGGCTCGGCGACCACGTGCGAGAGGGTGCCCTTGGAACCCTTCACCGTGATGCTCTGGCCGTCGATGGTCACCTCGACGCCGGCGGGAACCGGGATCGGCTTCTTACCGATACGCGACATTGTTCCTACCTCCCTTACCAGACGTAGGCGAGGACTTCGCCGCCCACGCCCTGCTGCTTGGCCTGACGGTCAGTGAGCAGACCCGAGGACGTGGAGATGATCGCCACGCCCAGGCCGCCGAGCACCTTGGGCAGGTTGGTGGACTTCGCGTAGACCCGGAGGCCCGGCTTCGACACGCGGCGCACACCCTGCAGGGAGCGCTCACGGCTCGGGCCGTACTTCAGGTCGACGATCAGGTTCTTGCCGACGGGCGCATCTTCGACGCGGAAGTCGGCGATGTAGCCCTCGCGCTTGAGGATCTCGGCGATGTTCACCTTGAGCTTCGAGTGCGGAGCCTTCACCTGATCGTGGTACGCCGAGTTGGCGTTGCGCAGACGGGTCAGAAAGTCTGCGATCGGATCAGTCATGGTCATGTGTTTGACCGGTACCTTTCTCGCCGCGGTTCCCATTCAGCACCGTCTGAGATCGGCGGTCGTGGGCCTACGACAATTCGGGGCGGTCCAGCCGGGGATGCCCGACTGGAGAAAACGCTTGCGCCCGGAGCAAAAAAGCCGCACACGCGAGGCGCGTGCAGACACAGGTGTGCCCGAGCAACCGGTCTAGTGTAGACAAGGGCTGATCAGCGGCCAAATCGAGGCCTCCGCCACACCCGGCGACGCCTGCTCCCGACGCCGTGGATCAGTGCGCGGCGCCGAGGCAGAGGGCCCGGGGGATGTCGCCGGGGCGTTCGTAGGAGTAGGTGGCGACGGAGCCCTTGATGTGGTCGCACATGGACTTGTCGAGGAGCGAGGCCAGGAGTTTGTATTCGGCGTCGGGGCTGGTGCAGGGGGTCAGTTCGACATCATTGGCGCCCGACTTCCGCAGGCAATCGCCTTCCTTGGCGTTGTCGACGGTGCGGGTCGCGTCGGAATCCTTTGCGATCAGGCAGAATACGATGCCGGTGCCGAATGCTCCGATACCCTTCTTGGCCTTCAGCAGGTAGCTGTAGGTGGTCTGGGTGCCGGGGACGTCCTTGCAGGCCATGTCGGTCATGAACTCGGACCCGTCGGGGCGGGCCAGGACGCGGTAGACGGCCGTGCGGTCGCCGCAGTCCACCTTCTGCACGGTGCTGCCGCCGGTGTCGGTGAGGCAGTCGCCCTTCTGGGCCGCGTTCGCGGCGTGTGCCGGGTCGGCGCCCTTGATGCCCACGCAGATGGACCCGCTTCCCTTGTCGGTGTAAACGTATTCGGTGCCCGCGACGTCCACGCAGCGGTCGTGGGTCTTGCCGGTGCCGGCTCGGTCGAGCACGACGAATCCGGCGTCCGACGAAGAGCAGGAGACCTTGTCGAAACCGTCGTCGCCGGCCTTCTTCAGACAATCGCCCTGCTGGACGGCGCTCGCGGAACCGCCGATCAGACCGCATCCGCTCGTGAACAATGCCAACAGCAGCGCCGAAACGGCCACCACCCAACGCATTCGGAATCCTCCCCCGATTCAAACCCGCCATTTCCGACGAATCGCCACGGTAGCGTGCTGCGGCGACGACCACCAATCGTCGACCCCCTCCGCCATGTCGCGCTAAATGCGCTGCGGTTGATCTGACGGTTCCGCACGCGAATTCGATGGAATGGCAAGGGGGTTGGGCCGGTGCCCTATGTGACCCCCATCGCCGAACAGTATCTGCGGACCCTTTGCGCCAGTGAGAGATTCGACTCCCCCGCGATGGGATAGAGCGCCCGACGCGATCACCAGGTTGGGCCAGCCCATGATCTTGCTGGACCGCTCACCACATTGCGAGGATTGACCTCCGGCGATGCCCTGGCCGCGCTTCGGAGGGACGCTCAGGTGTTCGCCCTCATTCGAACCACCGGCGGCTGCAGGCGACCGACACCGTAGCGAGAATCGCAGGGGTCAGGAGATTGAGCCGGGTGCCGAGATCCATTGGGTGGGCTGACCGGTCACCTCGGCGACGGTTTCGAAATCACGGTCGTAGTGGAGGATGGTCAGGTTGTGGGCTGCGGCGGTCACGGCGACCAGGAGGTCGGCGATGCCTGCGCCGCGATGGTGGCCGCGCTCGGTGAGGGATTGCTGGATGCGATGGGCACGAGGCCAGGCTTCGTCCGGTACGACCACCCAGCCGAACAGTTCGGCCAGTAGTTCCTTCTTGCGCAGACGGTCGGCCAATGAGGTTGCACTGAAGAGCAATTCGAGTTCGACGACATCGCAGACGGCGATGACTCCCGCAGTCAGAGGCTCGTGCCACGCCTTACGGATCGAGGGATTGGTCAACAGCCGCGCTACCGCGGACGTATCGATCAGGTACTCGATCATGGGCGGTAGTTGCCCTTCTCCAACAGGATCTCGAAGTCACCCCGCTCCCCCATCTCGGCTAGCTCCGCGAGCGCCTTCGCACGCTTGATTCGCTTCGCGACCTCGACGAGGGCCGCGTTCACGGTGTCCTTCTTCGTCGGGGTGCCCAGCAGACGCTGCGCCTCGGCAAGAGCCTCGTCATCGACTTCGATCAGCAGCTTCGACATCGACCCACCTCACGTATATATGCCCTATTCACATCAAATATACGGCATATCAGCGGAGACGCCGCACAGATCACGCAGGGCGAAGCCGGAGACGCCGAAGGCCCCCACCGGGACGGATCTCGGTGGGGGCCTTCAGGTTTGGGGGGGTACTAGCTCACCAGGACGACTTGTGGACGCCCGGGAGTTCGCCGCGGTGGGCCATCTCGCGCAGGCACACGCGGCACAGGCCGAACTTGCGGTAGACGGCGTGCGGGCGGCCGCAGCGCTGGCAGCGGGTGTAGGCGCGCACCGCGAACTTCGGCTTGGCGTTGGCCTTGTTGATCAGAGCCTTCTTAGCCATGGATCAGTTCTCCTTGAACGGGAAGCCGAGGTGCTTGAGCAGGGCCCGGCCTTCTTCGTTGTTGGTGGCGGTGGTCACCACGGTGATGTCCATACCACGCGGACGGTCGATCTTGTCGACGTCGATCTCGTGGAACATGGACTGCTCGGAGAGACCGAAGGTGTAGTTGCCGTGGCCGTCGAACTGCTTCGGCGACAGACCGCGGAAGTCGCGGATACGCGGCAGCGCGATCGAGATCAGACGGTCCAGGAACTCCCACATCCGGTCGCCGCGCAGGGTGACCTTCGCGCCGATCGGCATGCCCTCACGCAGCTTGAACTGCGCGATGGACTTGGTCGCCTTGCGGATCTCGGGCTTCTGGCCGGTGATCAGGGTGAGGTCGGCGACCGCACCGTTGATCAGCTTGGCGTCACGGGCGGCGTCGCCGACACCCATGTTGACGACGACCTTCACCACGCCCGGGATCTGCATCACGTTGGCGTAGTTGAACTCGTTGTTCAGGGCCGGCTTGATTTCCTCGCGGTAGCGGGTCTTCAGGCGCGGCTGCACCTTGTTCTCAGTAGAAGTCATCTCAGATGTCCTTCCCGTTGCGACGGGAGATGCGGACCCGCTTGCCGTTCTCATCGGTGCGGTAGCCCACGCGGGTCGGCTTGCCGTCGGAGTCGACGACCATCACGTTGGAGGCCTGGATCGGCGCTTCCTGGGTGACGATGCCGCCCGAGCTGGCGCCACGCTGGTTCGCGGAGTTCGCGACGTGCTTCTTGATGCGGTTCACGCCCTCGACGAGGACCTTGCCGGTCGCCGGGTAGGCCTGGATGACCTTGCCCTTGGCGCCCTTGTCCTTGCCCGAGATCACGATGACCGTGTCGCCCTTGTGCACCTTCATGGTTACAGCACCTCCGGGGCCAGCGAGACGATCTTCATGAAGCGCTTCTCACGCAGCTCACGGCCGACCGGGCCGAAGATGCGGGTGCCACGCGGATCGTTGTCCGCCTTGATCAGCACCGCAGCGTTCTCGTCGAACTTGATGTACGAGCCATCCGGGCGACGACGCTCCTTGACGGTGCGCACGACGACGGCCTTGACGACCTCGCCCTTCTTGACGTTGCCGCCGGGGATGGCGTCCTTGACAGTGGCGACGATGATGTCACCGATGCCGGCATAGCGGCGCGACGAACCACCGAGAACGCGGATGCAGAGGATCTCCTTGGCACCCGTGTTGTCGGCGACGCGCAGCCGCGACTCCTGCTGAATCACTTCAGCTCCTCCTAGACCTGGACGATATGCACGCCGGATTGCCGACCCGACGGGCATGGTCAGTTGCCCTTCAGCTGAGCCAATGGCCCGCTCCGCGGGTACGCGGGGCAGCGCCTGCCAGCGGTTTTTCACCGAACAGGAGAACAACCACTGTGGGTTCGCGGCCGAAGTGCGGGCATAGCTCCCGCAGGCAACCGCAACAGTTTAGCGAAGACCCTGTTCAGGGTGAAATCGGGGGGCGGAGCAGATGGCTCGGCGCGGATTCAGATTTTCCTCAGTCGGGTCAACTAGCGTCGGCGCGAGCAACGTCCGAGCTGTTCCGATCATCCGGTAGAGGAGATTCGCGTTGTCCGAGCGCCCCATCGCTCTCGACCGCCGTACGTTCCTGATCGCCCTGGGCCTGGCGCCCGCGGTGGCCGTATTGCCCGCCTGCTCCCCGGACTCCCAGTCGTCGAAACCGCCGACGGGCCCGGACATGTCCGGGTCGGATCCGACGGTGCGGCCGCAGGACGATCTGTACCGGTTCGTCAACGGGAAGTGGCTGCAGGAGTATCAGCTGCCGCCGGACAAGTCGTCGTTCGGGACCTTCGACGACGTGCAGGAGCGTGTCCAGGGGCAGCTGAGGGAGATCATCGAGGGGATCCGCGATCCCAAGGCCGGGTCGGACGAGCAGAAGATCCGCGACCTCTACGACGCGCGGATGAACCGGGACGAGATCGAGACGCTCGGCATGACGCCGCTGCAGGATCTGTTCGATCAGATCGACAAGGCCGCGACCAAGCCGGATCTCGCGCATGTGATGGGCGGATTCACCAATGTGGGTCTCATCGGCCTGAGTGTGGGCCCGGACCCGAAGAACTCCAATGCCTATCTCCCCTCGGTCGAGCAGTCCGGGCTCGGCATGGGCGAGCAGTACTACCGCAAGCCCGAATACGCCGCCCGGCTCGCCGCGTACCGGACGTTCATGCAGCGCCTCGCTGCCGGAGCCGGGTTCCCGGACCCGACCGCGCTGGCCGACCGGGTGGTGGACCTGGAGACCCGCATCGCCGGATTCCATTGGGACAATGTCAGAACCCGCGATACCGACGCGACCTACAACCTGATGACCTGGACCGAGCTGACCGCGCTGGGACCGCAATTCGACTGGGACCCTTGGCTTTCGGGGAGCACCGACCGGCCGAAGAACATGTTCGACAAGGTCGATGTGGCCGAGCCGTCGTTCGTGACCGGCGCGGGGCAGCTGTGGGCCGACGCCGACCTCGCCGCCTGGCGCGAGTACCTGAAGCTGAGCCTGGTGCGCGCGTACGCGCCCTATCTGCCCAAGGCGATCGCCGACGCAAATTTCGATTTCATGGGCAAGGTGGTCCAGGGGCTGCGGGAACAGCCGGAGCAGTGGCGGCGGGCCGTGGAAACGGTCAACGACGCCGTGGGCGAAGCGCTCGGAAAGCAGTACGTGGACAAGCATTTCCCGGCCGAGGCCAAGAAGCGGGCACTCGAGATGGTCGACGATCTGCGCGCGGCGTATCGGGAGAACTTCCAGAATTCGACGTGGATGTCGCCACCCACCCGGGACGCGGCCATCGCGAAACTCGGGAAGATCAATGCCAAGATCGGCTACCCGGACAAGTGGAAGGATTACTCCAAACTCACGGTCACCAGGGGCAGACTGGTCGAATCCCTGCGCGCCTCGGACGCTTTCGAGGCGAAGCGGATGTTCGATCGGCTGGGGACGCCGGTGGACAAGTCGGAATGGGTCATGCCGCCGCAGACGGTGAACGCCTACTACAACCCCAGCGGCAATGAAATCGTCTTCCCCGCGGCCTTTCTGCAGCCGCCGTTCTTCGATCCGGATGCCCAGCCCGCGGTGAACTACGGTGCGGGCGGTGCGGTAATCGGGCACGAGATCGGCCACGGGTTCGACGATCAGGGCTCCAAGTACGACGGGGACGGCAATCTGAAGGATTGGTGGACACCGGAGGACAAGGCGGCCTTCGCAGCCAAGACCAATCAGCTGATCGCGCAGTACAACGCGCTGGTGCCGGCGGACCTGCCGCCCGATCAGCACGTCAACGGCGGGCTCACGGTCGGCGAGAATCTGGCGGATCTGCGGGGACTCGAGATTTCCCTGTCGGCCTATCGGATGGCCGAGAAGCGCAAGGGGACGGACACTCCCGACTATCGGCCGATGTTCGAATCCTGGGGCCGGACTTGGCGCACCAAGATGACCACCGAGGAGCTGCAGAGTCAGATCGCGTCCGATCCGCACTCCCCGGCCGAATTCCGGTGCAATCAGGTGGTACGGAATCTGGGCGAGTTCTACAGCACCTATCACCTGAAGGACGGCGACAAGGAATACCTGCCGCCGGACCAGCGCGTCACCCTCTGAGAACGCGACAACCCGCGCGTGGCCGCCGTCCCCGGTAGCCTCGCGTCGGTATCGCAGCTTCGGGGAGAGGTAGTGCCTGTGAGTTCGTCGGATCGTCCGGCCGGTATGGACCGTCGTCGTTTTCTGATCGCGCTCGGTCTCGCGCCGGCCGTCGCCACGCTGGCGGCGTGTAGCAGCGATACGAAGAACACGGTCACCTCGACCCAGCTCACCGGCCCCGACATGTCCGGGTCGGACGCGGCGGTGCGGCCGCAGGACGACCTGTACCGGTTCGTCAACGGCAAGTGGCTGCAGGAGTATCAGCTGCCGGCGGACAAGGTGTCGTTCGGGACCTTCGACGATGTCGCGGATCGGGTCCAGGGCCAGCTGCGCGAGATCATCGAGGACATCAAGGATCCCAAGCCGGACACACCCGAGCAGCAGATCCGCGATCTGTACGACGCCCGGATGGATGTCGACACCATCGAGCAGCTGGGCCTCACGCCGCTCGCCGACATGTTCGCCGACATCGACAAGGCCGCGGGCAAGCCGGAGCTGGCCAAGGTGATGGGCGCGCTGCCGATCGGAGGGCTGATCGGGCTCGGCGTCTCGGTGGACCGGAAGAACTCCAGCGCGCACATCGCCTCGGTCGGTCAGTCCGGAATCGGCTTGAGCGAGCAGTACTATCGCAAGCCCGAATACGCCGACAAACTCGCCGGATACAAGGCCTTCCTGGAGAAGATCGCGACCGGGGCCGGATTCCCGGACCCGGTGGCCATGGCGGGCCGGGTACTGGATCTGGAGAAGCGGATCGCGGCCGGATTCTGGGACAACATCAAACTGCACGACACCGAGGCCAGCTACAACAAGATGTCGTGGACCGACATGGTGGCGCTGGCGCCGCAATTCGATTGGGACCCCTGGCTTTCCGGGAACACCGATCGGCCCAAGAGCCTGTTCGCGACGGTGATCGTCGGCGAGCCGTCGTTCGTCACCGCGGCGGGGCAGCTGTGGCACGACGTGGATATCGCGGTGTGGCGGGACTACTTGAAACTGGCGGTGGTGCGGGAGTTCGCCCGGTTCCTGCCGAAGACGCTCTCCGACGCCAACTTCGAATTCTTCGGCACCGTGATGAGCGGGCAGCAGCAGCGGCCGGAGCGGTGGAAGTCGGCGGTCGGCACCGTCGACAGCACGGTGGGCGAGCAGCTCGGAAAGCTGTACGTGGCCAAGCATTTCCCGCCCGAGGCCAAGAATCGGGCGATGGACATGGTGGCCGACCTGGTCGCGGCCTACAGGGACAACTTCACCAATTCGACGTGGATGTCGCAGCCCACGCGGGACGCCGCGCTGGTCAAGCTGGGCAAGATGGGCGTGAAGATCGGTTATCCGGACAAGTGGGAGGACTACACCGGGCTGAAGATCACCCGCGGCCAGCTCATCCAATCCCTGCGCGCCGCCAATGTTTTCGGCGCCAAGAAGATGTTCGACAAGCTGGACAAGCCGGTCGACAAGACCGAGTGGGGTATGACGCCGCAGACGGTGAACGCCTACTACCAGCCGGTCAACAATGAAATCGTGTTCCCCGCAGCCTTTTTGCAGCCGCCGTTCTTCGATCCAAAGGCCGAGGCGGCGGTCAACTACGGCGCGGGCGGCGCGGTCATCGGTCACGAGATCGGCCACGGCTTCGACGATCAGGGCTCCAAGTACGACGCCGACGGCAACCTGAAGGACTGGTGGACCGCCGAGGACCGGGCGAAGTTCGACGCCCGCACCAAGAAGCTCGTCGACCAGTACAACGGCCTGGTCCCCGCGGGTCTCGACCCCGCGCACCACGTCGACGGCACCCTCACCCTCAGCGAGAACGTGGCCGACAACCGCGGCCTGCAGATGGCCTTCGCCGCCTATCGCATCAACCAGAAGCGGGCCGGCGTCGAGAACCCCGACTATCAGCCCATGCTCGAATCCTGGGGCCGCAACTGGCGGTCCAAGCAGACCTCGCAGTACACCGAGAATCTGCTCGCCAACGACTCCCACTCGCCCGACGAGTTCCGCGCCAACCAGGTGGTCCGCAACCAGGCCGAGTACCACGCGGCCTTCACCACCAAGGACGGCGACAAACTCTTCCTGGCCGAGGACCAGCGCGTCACCTTCTGACCCACCCCGATCGCGGCGGGATCCGGCCGTTCAGGCCGGATCCACCAGTTCCCGGGGTGCGGCCAGCCGCCAGGAGTCGGTGACGATGGCCGTCAGTTCGTCGTGGTCGTCCAGGGCGGCGAGTCGCACCCGCACCCACGCGTTCCCGGCCTCGTGCGGGGCGATCCAGAATTTCTCCGGCTCGGCCTGCACCAGTTCGTCCCGATCCACGATGGGGCACCGGACCGCCATGGAGGTCTCGTTCTCGGGCAGGGTCAGGAACAATTTCCCGGCCACCCGGAATGTGGGCATCTGCCATTCGAACTGCTCGGTGGTGCGCGCCAGCGCGAGTGCCACCGCCCGCACCTGATCCCCGGTCGCCGTCATGATCTCGATGCTCCCAGCCGGGTATGACACCCGGACCAGCGGTCCCCGGCGGGGGTGCCGAGGATCATGCTGCCCACATTGCATTCCTCCAGTTCGTCGGCACCGGTGGCGGCGGTGAAGGCGGCGGTGTCGGAGAAGCCCTGGGCCACCGCGCCGAGGTTCATGGCGGTAGCGGTGAGGTAGAGGGTCTGCATGAGGACGCCGACGTGTTTGAGGATATTGGCGTAGGCGACCGACTCGTAGGACCACATGACCCGGCCTGCCCGAGCCGAGATCAGCAGCAGCAGTTGGGGTTCGGCGGCGTTGGCGAGGGTGGCCGTGGTGGTGCGCAGGAGTCGCTGGACCGCGGGGGAATCGGCGGGGGCGACGGGGCGCAGGGCATGCTCGAAGGAGTCGTAGTGGTACATGCCGGGGGCCAGGCCCTCGACAGTGCGGACCACAGGATAGAGCTCCAGTTCGTGGACGCTGCCGCCGGAAGGGTAAGGGCGGGAAGGGAGTTCGCCGCCGTCCGGAGTGGACTCCACCGAGCGGGTGCGGGCACTGCGGTAGAGCAGTTCGGCCAGCTGGGCGACGGTGATCGGCCGGGCGTCGTCGAAGGACCGGCAGGAGCGACGGTCCTCGAGGACGGCGGTCAGGGCCGGGTCGGTGGCGCGGAGGGTGGCGAGGTCCGGCGCCGGGAGCGCGATCGGGGCGCCCGGGTAGGGCGCGCGCTGCGCCGGGCGTTGCGGGAACTCGTCTTTCGCCCATGCCGTGGGGCCGAAGTTGTCCCAGGTGACGGTGCGGGAGCCGAGGGTGCTGCGCCGGTGGAACCAGAGGTCGGGGGCGCTCCAGCTGCGGGTGGTGAAGTCGCGGTCCTCGACGGTGGGGTCGGCGGTGAAGCCGCCCCAGCGCAGGTCGGCGGCGATGCGGGCCGAAAGGGACTCGGGCAGGCCGAGTTCGGTGGGATCGGCGCCGGCGGCGAGGGCCAGCAGGCGGGGGTCGTGGACGCGGAGATCGCACCACGAGGTGGGGTGTTCCAGGACCAGGCCGTCCGGATCACGGTGGATGACAGTGAATTTCGAGAGGACCGTGCGCGGCCCGCCTCCTGCGCTCGGACGTGCGGGCGGGGTGGTGAAGGGCCGCAGGGTGTAGAGGTCCCGGTCGCCGTCGCGTACGGTGACCTCCAGCCAGCCCGCCCCGGCCAGCCGATCGAGAAGGGTTGCCACCGAGTCGGATTCGGCCGCGAGCTCGCCCGTCGTCGCCGGACCCTGATTGAGGATCTTCAGCGCCTGGCTCTGGGCCGGGGTGAGCCCGGTCAGCTTCTCGTTGTGCGGCGGGTTCAACAGGACCGCGCCGCCGGGGACGGTCAGGCAGGTGACGCCGAGGCGGAGGGCGTAGCGGATGTCGTCGGTGCGGATCATTTGGCGGCGTTGGCGAGAGCCGGTTCGAGCTTGTCGAGCAGGTAGGGCAGGGCCAGCGGGGTGGGCTGGTTGATGGCACTGATCTCCTGGACGGTGAGGAAGACCGCCGAGTTCTTCTTGACCGAGGGCAGCGCGCCGAATCCCGGTAGGCCGCGGTACTTCTCGTCCATGCCGGGCGAGTAGCCGGCCAGCAGCAGGTCGGAGTCGAGTTCGTCGAGGCGTTCGGGCGAGAGGGCGAGGCGCCCGCCGGAGCCGCCCTGGTCCACCAGATGCTGCGGGATGGTCATGCCGAGCTGGGTGAACAGGCGGCTGGACCCGTCCTTGGGGTCGGTGAGCACCATGAGCTGCGACGGCCCGGCCAGCCAGGAGCTGATGAAGGTCTTGTTCTTCAGGCCCGGATTGCGTTGCGCGATACCGTCGATGCGGCCGTTCAGGTCGGCGACGAGCTTGTCGGCGGCGTCGGTCTTGTGCAGCACCTGGCCGAGCGCGCGCACCTGGTCGGCCCAGGGCGTGACGGCCTCCTTGGTGAGCCCGGGCAGGGTGGGCGCGACCTTGGACAGGTCACTGTAGGTCTTGGCGTCGGCGATGAACGGGTCGGCCAGGATCAGGTCCGGGTTCAGCGCGGCCACCTGTTCGGCGAGGTTGCCGGTGGTCTGCAGTGCGGTGGACTTTGCCAGCGCGGCCGGTTCCCACGGCGGTGCGCCCTTGCTGAGCACTGCGATGTTGTCGATGTAGCCGACCGGGGTGACGCCGAGCGCCTGCGCGGTGTCGAGCCACTGATTGCCCAGCGCCACGATGCGGGCCGGGGTCCCGTTCACGGTGGTCTGCCCGAGGGCGTGGGTGATGGTGACCGGTTCGCCGCCGCCGGCGGCAGAGTCGTCGGACTTCGATCCGCAGGCCGCGAGCCCGAGGGCGAGCAGGCTCACCACGGCCGCAGTGGCGGCTCGCGCGGTGATCTTTCGCCCGCTACGCGCGGTGAACGCCGACTTCATCGTGACTCTCCTGTCTGCCGGTGCCCACCCGTTCAGGGGCGAGCGGTAGGTGAGCCTAGCCTAATTTTCTCGAAGGGTGGGGACCGTTGTCGCCGATTCGATCCCCTACGGGGTGGTCGATCGTGCCCTTGATCGATTAGGTTAGGGTTGCATAAGTTAGAACCCGGGGGTTTGGAACGATGGAGCGAGCGGTGCCGGAAATCTTGTCCGCCGTCGAGCGTCACCGGCTCGTCGACGAATGGGCCAATGGCGTCGAACTGTACGACGTGCCGTCGGTCTCCATGCTCATCGAGTGCGGTCGCCGCGTGCCGTCCCTGCGGACCGCTGTGCGCTGCGGCGATCACATCCTCACCTATGCCGAGCTCTTCGAACGCCTCGACGGCGGCGTCACCGGGACCGCCGGGCCTACGCTCGACGATCTGGCCCGCGTGCTGTGCGATATCGCCGCGGCCGCCGAATTCGGCGCGGTGCTGGCCGAACTGGGGCCGCACGGCACCGGCATGAAGCCGGTCGCGGTGGCCGCGGCCGCCGACGATCGCCGCGCGGTTGCCGCCGATCAGCGCTCCTGCCCCATCGACCGGGCCTACGGCTCGCCGGATGTGCGTCTGCTGGCCATCCGCTGGGATACCACCGACGCCGCGGTGGAACTGCTGGCCACGCTGGCTGACGGCGCGACCCTGGTACTGTCCACCGCCGCCCAGCGCGCGGACGCGGCCGCCCTGGCCGAGCTGATCGCCCTGAGCGCCTCGACCCATGTGGTGGCCGACGCCGGGACCCTCGCGAACCTGGCCTTCCTGCCCTCCCCCGCGCTGCCGACCGTGCGGCGCTGGGATGTGTTCGGAAACGACTGCCCGGCCGCGCTTTCCGCCCTGCTGCGCGAACTGGCCCCCGGGTCGTGCGCCGGATTCGCCTACACCACACCGGAATACGCGGGCGTCGCGGCGCGCGGACCGCTGGACGGCTCCGGCCGGGTGCGGCCGATTCCGGGCGCGCGGCTGCTGGTGCTGGACGAGTCGCTGCGGCTGGTGCCGCCGGGACGCTCCGGGCGGGTGTACATGGGTGGTTCCGCGCTGGCGCTGGAATTGGACAGCGCCGCCGAGGGTTTCGTGGACGACCCCTTCGTGCCGGGCGGCCGGCTGGTACGCACCGACACGCACGGCGGCTGGACCGCCGATGGCTGGCTGCTGCTGGACATGACCGAATCCGTTTCTCCCACAGCGCCTTCGGCCACCGAGTCGATCCCCGCGCCGGGCCGGGACGACACCACCGGCTACGCCGCGGCCTGACGCCCCCGCACCGCATCCTCGACCGATCGCGCAGCTTCTCCTGCGGTACCGGCCGCCCGCCTGCTCTCCCGGGGCGGACGGCCCTTACCGCCCGAGTGATCAGGACACGGCGACTGCCAGGGCGGCCAGGCTGCGCTGCCAGAGTTCGGTCAGGCGGCTGGCTTCCGCTGCGGTGAACAGGGTTTCGCTCCAGCGCCAATTGGTCGTGAGCTGCGGTCCCTCCGGGGTCGAGCCGATGCCCGCGATGACATCCAGTGCGTAGCGCAGGGGTAGGTCGGGTTCGGGGTCCAGGGGCAGTGCCTCGTTGAGCGGGCCGGTGAGCAGGGACCAGGATCGGGTGTCCTGCCCGCTGAGGTCGACTCGGCCGAGGTAGTTGAACTCGATCTGGGGGTGCCGTGCGGTGGCTAGTTCGGGGACGCGGGCGGTGTAGCGGAGCAGGCCGTAGTCCAGGCCCTGGCCGGGGATGGCGGACAGGTGCGCGGTCACCGACTCCAGGAGGGCGCGGGCCGCGGCCGGATCCTGTTCCGCCCGTTCGGCATCCACCGTCTCGCCCGCGCCGAGCCGGATCGGGAACACGGTGGTGAACCAGCCGAGGGTGTTGCTGGTGTCGGTGCCGAGCAGGTCGTCGGCGCGGCCGTGGCCCTCCAGGGCGAGCAGGGCGCCGTGGGCAGGATCCTGGGCGCGCTCGCGCCGCCAGCTCGCCAGGGTGATGGTGAGGGCGGTGAGCAGTAGTTCGCGCACACCCTCGTCGCGGGTGAGCGCGGCGAGCAGGCGGGCGGTGACCTCGACCGGGGTCACGGCGGTGGCGACCCGGAGGGAGGACCAGGTGTCGGTGTGCGGGTAGGGGATGCGGCGGCCGATGGCGGGGTCGGGGGCGGCGAGCTGGTCGTGCCAATAGTCCTGCTGTGCACGGACTTCCGCGGACTCGGCCCGCTCCGCCATGCGGCGCGAGAACTCACGGTACGAGGTGGATTCGGGCAGGGCGGCGCCCTCGTTCAGGGCGGCGATGAGCAGGTGCCAGGAAACCACGTCCACCGCCAGGTGGTGGATGGTGAGCAGCAGGACATCGCCGTGCTCGGTGCCGGAGAACCAGACGGCGCGCACCATATCGCCGGTGCGCGGGTCGATCTGGTCCATGACCGTACGGGCCGCGGCGTGGACGGCCGCGTCGGCGTCGGCGGGATCGGCTGTGTGCGTGAGGATGTCGGCCGCGCGGACCGTGCCCGGCGCGGCGGTGACCAGGCGTGGGCCGTCATCGGTGTCGACGAGGCGTGAGCGCAGGGTGTCGTAGCCGTCGAGGACGGCCTGCAGCGAAGCCTCGAGGGTGTCGCGGTCGATGCCGTCGGGCAGCCGGAGCAGGGCGGACTGGGTGAAGCGGCGGTAGTTGCCGTACTCGTACATCCACGAGACGACCGGAAGCGGCTGCACCGCACCGTAATCCGCCACCCTCTCCGCTGTGGTCGAGTCCGCGGCGTCGAGGGCAGCGGCGAGTTCGCGCAGGGTCGGGGTGGCCAGCACCATGCGCGGGGTGAGGGTGAGGCCGCGGCGACGGGCCTTGTTGACCAGGGAGATGGCGACGATGCTGTCCACGCCGAGGGCGAAGAAGTCGTCGTCGAGGCCGGGGGTGCGGCCGTCGAAGAGTTCGGCGAGGACCTCGGCGAGCTCCTTCTCGGTGGCGGTACTGGGCGCGGCGGCCGATCGGGTGTCGGCAAGGGCGGCTTCGGCGAGCCGCGTCAGCTCGGGGCCGTCGAGTTTGCCGTTGGCGTTCACCGGCAGCCGCGGCAGGGCGAGCACACGGGCCGGAATCATGTAGGCGGGCAGGCCTTCCGCGAGCGCGGCGCGGGTGCGCGCGGGATCGACGGACTCGCCCCGCTCCCCCACGACGAATCCGACCAGGCTCGCCCCGCCCGCGCGGCGCACCACGGTGACGGCGGCGGTGTCCACGCCGGGCAGTCGCCGCAGGGCGGTCTCGATCTCGCCGATCTCGATGCGGTAGCCGCGCACCTTCACCTGCGCGTCGGCGCGGCCCAGGTAGCCGAAGCCGCCGTGGGGCAGGCGGCGGACCAGATCGCCGGTGCGGTACATGCGCCGGCCGGGCCGGAAGGGATCGGCGACGAAGCGGTCGGATGTGGTTGCGGCGCGGCCGATATAGCCGCGGGCCAGCTGCGGCCCGGACAGGTACAGCTCGCCGACGACGCCGCCGGGTACCGGGCGCAGCCTGGAATCCAGGACGTAGCCGGACATTCCGGCGTTCGCGGTGCCGATGGTCGGAGTGTCGAAGTCCGCGACCGGGGCCACCACGGCCTCGACGGTGGTCTCGGTGGGTCCGTAGCAGTTGTAGACCGCGGTGCCGGACCGGCCTTCGGACGGGGCCAGCGCGCGCAGCCGCGACCAGAGCGCGGCGTCGATGGCCTCACCGCCCAGCGCCAGCACGGGCAGCTCGCGGTCCACCAGCCCGGCGGCGTTGAGCTGGGCGAACATCGACGGGGTGGTATCGATCATGTCGATGTCGTGGGCGATCATGCCCGCGCACAAGCGCTGCGCGTCACGCATTTCCGTGGCGTCGAACAGGTGGATGGTCTGCCCGGCGAGCAGGCCCACCATGGGCTGCCAGGAGGCGTCGAAGCTCAGCGACCAGGCGTGCGCGATGCGCAGGGGCCGGCCCAGGCGGGCCATGGCGGGCCGGTAGACCCGGTCGCGATGGTCGGCGAAGTAGGCCATGAGGGCGGCATTGGTCCCGGCGACGCCCTTGGGTTCGCCCGTCGAGCCGGAGGTGAAGATGAGGTACGCGAGCTGGTCCGGGTGGCGGACGACGCGCGGGAGTTCGACAGGGGCGGCCGAGGGTTGTTCGGCGGCAAGGGGATCGCCGAGGAGCAGCACCGGCACCCGCTGCTCGCCGACGGCTGCGACGCCTGCACCGGACCGCGGGGATTCGGCGGTTTCGAGCAGATCGCGGGTGTTGTCGTCGGTGACCACCAGCGTCGGCCGCGCCTGCCGGAGGATCGACTCGATGCGTGCGGCGGGCAGCGTGATATCCACCGGCACATAGGCTCCGCCCGCGGCGAAGGCCGCGAGCACCGCCACAATCGATCGCATGGTGCGTGGAAGCACAAGCGCTACCACTGTTTCCGGGCCGACACCCTGCGCGGCGAACTCGGCGCCGAGCCGGACGGCCGCGTCATGCAGGGCGCGGTAGGTGTACCGGGAGCCGGAGCTATCCTGGAGCGCAACGGCTTCCGGCGTGGCGGCCACCTGCCGCTCGAACAACTCCCAGACCGAGGCAGCGTCGGCGACTGCGGTCGTGGGCCCTTCCGTCATCGCGGCGGGCGAGACGGGGCTGATCGGCGCTGCGGACATCGCCTGCTCCGACGCGGTGAGCACGCTGAGCGAATCGGGTGTGGCCGTATCGGTTTCCGGTAGTTGCCGCAGCAGCGCGAGCAGCCGCTCGCCCAGGTCCGCGGCCGGGAAGTAGGGCAGCGCGGCGGGCATCACCTCGAGCTGGACCAGCAACTCGTCGCCGCTCATGTGCGCGACCACCGTGAGCGGGTAGTGCGCGAGGCTCTCCATCTCGACCGGACGGAAGCAGGCGCCGTCGGGGGCGGTGACGGTGCGGATGGCGTCGTCGATGGGGGCGTTCTCGAAGACGAACAGCGTGTCGAAGAGGGTGCCGTGCCCCGCGGCGCGCTGCACGGCCGACAGGCTCAGGAAGCCGATGTCACGCATGGCGGCGCACTCGCGCTGCAGGCGGGTGCACTGGTCGGCGATGGAGGTGCCGGAGTCCAGATGGTGGGCGACGGGCACGGTGTTGATGAACAACCCGACCATGCCCTCCACGCCCGGAAGCTGGTCGGGCCGACCGGAGATGGTGGTGCCGTACACGATGTCGCGGCGATCGGTGAGCCGGCCGAGCAGCACCGTCCAGGCGAATTGCACGGCGGTGTTGAGGGTCAGCCCGTGCGCACCGGCCCAGGTACGGACCCGGTCGGTGTCGGCGGAGGACAGCAGCAGGCGGGTCTTCTCCGGCACGGCGTTCGGGCCGACCGGCGCGCCGTCCGCCAGCATGAGCGGACCGCTCACCCCCGCGAGGTAGTCGACCCAGCGCTGGGTGACCGCGGCGGTGTCCTGTGCGCCCAGCCACGCGATGTAGTCGCGATAGGGGCGCGGTTTCGGCAGTGCCGCAACGGATCCGCCGGACCGGTAGACGGCGAGCAGTTCGGTGAAGAACACCGCCACCGCCCAGCCGTCCATCAGGACGTGGTGGGCGGTGAGGATCATGCGCCGGGTGCCGGTGTCCGGCACGGTGAGCAGCAGGATACGCAGGGCCGGACCGCGGCTCAGGTCGAACGGCGTGTGTCGTTCGGCCGCCGCGATGGCGTCGAATTCCGCCGGCCGCGCCGACTTTTCGGTCCAGGGCAGTTCGGCCTGTGCGGGCACGATCTGCACCGGCCGCGGCACGTTCTCGTCCCAGAAGGCGGCGCGCAGGTTGGGATGCCGGTCCAGCATGGCCTGCGCGCTGCGCCGCAGCAGCTCGGTGTCCAGCGGTCCGTCGATGTCGACCACGAACTGCATGGTGTACAGGTCGAGGCCGTCACCGCTGAGGCGCGACAGCGAGAACAGCCCCTCCTGCAGGGGGCTCAGCGCCAGCACGTCCTCGATCTGAGGTGGCGCGGTGCGGTTTTCGGTGGTGGTCATCGGGCCTGCCAGGACGAGGTGAGGGCGGCGAGGGCGTCGGCGTCGAGGCCGGAGGCGCTCATGGGGGCGGATTCCTCCTGCGGGATCGACTCCGTTTGCGCGGCAACGGGTTCGGCGGCGTCGACCGCGGCGGCGAGTTCGGCGATGGTGAGATGCTCGAACACCAGCTGCGGGCTGAGCGGCATGCCGAGCGCGGTGGCGCGGGCCGACCACTGGATGGAGATGACGCTGTCGCCGCCGAGGGCGAAGAAGTTGTCGTCGGCCTCGACCTCGCTGATATCCAGCAGCTCTTCGAGCAGTTCGATGAGCGCGCGTTCGGTGCGGGCGTGGTCGCCGGTGGCGGCGGCGCGGGTCGCCGCGGCGGGCGCGGGCGGGGCGAGCAGCCGCTCCAGCCGGTCGACGGGCAGCACCTCGAGCTCGACCACGGTGCGGTCGGGCGCGGTGGCGTACGCCTCCAGGATGGTGGCCAGCGCGGTCGCGATGTGCTGCACGGTCTCCGGGTCGTACAGGTCGGCATTGGCGACCAGGCGCACGGCCAGGCCGCCGTCACCGGTGACGTTCACGGAGACATTGAGGTCCAGGAAGGAAACGTCGAAGTCGACCGGCAGCACGGTGGCGGTGGTCGTGCCCGCCACGGCCAGGGTGGCGGGCGCCCAGTCCGCGCCGCGGAAGTGCAGCATGCTCTGGAACAGCGGGTTCCGGGAGCGCGAGCGCGGCGGGTTGAGCGCCTCCACCAGGCGTTCGATCGGAAGTTCCTGGTGCGCCTGGGCATCCAGGACCACGTCGCGGCCGCGCAGCACGGTATCGCGCAGGGTCGGGGTGCCCGACAGATCGTTGCGCAGCACCGCCATATTGGCGAACAGACCAACGAGCGGGGCGGTCGCATCGTCGACGCGGCAGGCCACCGGGGTGCCGAGGGTGATGTCCGTGCCGCCGCCCAGCTTGTGCAGCAGGGTCGCGACGGCGGCCTGGTACACCATGAATTCCGTTGCGCCGCAGGCCTCGGCGAGCGCGGTCAGTCCGGAGCGCAGGGCGGTGGGCGCCGCGAAGGTGGCGACCTCGCCGCGCTTGCCGAGGACCGCGGGCCGCGGCCGATCAGGGGCGACATCGATCTGGTCCGGCAGACCGGCGAGGGCGGCGCGCCAGAAGTCCAGCTGCGCCCGGCCGTAGTCGCCGGGCAGGCCATCCGCACCGGAGGCGAACGCATCGTGCTGCCACAGCACGTAATCCGGGTACTGGATGGCCAGCGGGGTCCACTGCGGCGCCCGCCCGCCCTCGACCCGCGCACGGTAGGCGGCGACCAGGTCCTCGAGCAGGATGCCCAGCGACGCGTGGTCGGCCACGATGTGGTGGACCAGCAGCGACAGCACGTGCGTGCCCGGGTCGAGGACCAGCAGGCGGGCCCGCAGCAGCGGCTCGGATTCGACCGTGAAGGGGTAGCGGCCGATCTCGGCGAGCTCGTCCGTCAACCGGTCGGCCTCGATGCCGGTGATCTCGAGCTCGACCGCCCCGGCGGCTCGCACCACCTGGTACGGAACGCCGTCCTGCTCACCGAAACCGGTGCGCAGCGCCTCGTGCCGCGCCACCACATCGGCGAGCGCGGCGCGCAACGCGGCGATATCGATGCCACCGTCGAACCGGACGGCGAAGGGTAGATTGCCGACCGCGCTCGGGCCTTCCATGCGGTACTGGAACCACATGGCCAGCTGCGAGTAGGACAGCGGTAGCCGGTCCGGACGCGGGCGCGCGGTGACGGCCGGACGCCCGGAAGCCGGTGCGGCACAGGCTGTCTCGGACGTCTCCACGTCGTCGTCCATGGCATCCAGGTCGATGCCGAACTCGTCGCGGAACCGCGCGACCAGCCCGGCGGCCAGCGCGGCCGGAGTCGGGGTGTCGAACACGATCCGCACATCCAGCTCCACGCCGAACTCGGCGCGGACCTGCGCGACCAGGCGCGCGGCCAGCAGCGAATGCCCACCCAGTTCGAAGAACGAATCATCCGCACCCGCCGTCGGAATCCCGAACAGCTGGGTGTAGATGGCACACAGGCGGCGCTCGGTGGCGGTGGCGGGCGCGCGGTGCACCCGCTCCACCGCGGGCGCCGGCGCGGGCAGCGCCCGCTTGTCCAGCTTGCCGTTGACGGTCAGCGGGATCTCGTCGATGACGGCGAAAGCGCTGGGCACCATGTACTCCGGCAGCGCGGCGGCGGCGTGGGCGCGCACCTGGTCCACCTCGACCGTCGCACCGGCCGCGGGCACCAGGTAGGCGGCGAGCTGTGCGCCCACGGCCGGATCCTCGGTCACGATCACCACGCAGTGCCCGACGCTCGGATGCGCGGTCAGCGCCGACTCCACCTCGCCGAGCTCGATGCGGAAGCCGCGCACCTTGACCTGCTCGTCGGCGCGGCCGACGAAGTCCAGCTCCCCGAACTCATTGCGGCGGGCCAGATCTCCGGTGCGGTAGAGCCGCGCGCCGGCGGTGAACGGGTCGGCGACGAAGCGGCTCGCGGTGAGTGCGGGCCGGCCCAGGTAGCCGCGCGCCAATTGCGCACCACCCAGGTAGATCTCGCCGACCACCCCGGCGGGTACCAGCTGCAGGGCCTCGTCGAGCACGTAGGCGTGCACGTTCTGATTGGGTACGCCGATGGGCACGATCCCGGTGCCCTGCGGGCCCGCCACCGGCTGATGGGTCGCGCACACCACGGCCTCGGTCGGCCCATAGTGATTGCGCAGTTCGGCGTCGAAGACGGCGGCGAACCGGTCGGCCACCTCGCCCGGCAGCGCCTCGCCGCCCACCGGGACATGGCGCAGCGCACGCCATTCGCTCACCTCGGGCAGCAGCAGGAAGGTGCCGAGCATGGACGGCACCATGTGCAGCACGGTCACGCCGCGGCGGGTGATCAGATCGGCGACATAGCGGATGTCGCGGAAGGCATCGGGTTTCGGCACGATCAGCCGCGCGCCCAGCGCCAGGGTGACGAAGATGTCCAGCAGGGAGGCGTCGAAGCTCACCGAGGACGATTGCAGCAGCCGGTCGTCGGCGGTCATGCCCCATTCGGCGGTGAAGCTCACCACGTGCTCGGCGATGGCGGCGTGCGAGACCGGGACGCCCTTGGGCTTGCCGGTCGAACCCGAGGTGTAGATGACGTAGGCCAGGTTTGCCGGGAGCAGCGGGCGGACGCGATCGGTGTCGGCGGGATCGGTGTCCGGCAGCCCGGCGGCGGCGTCCTCGGCGGCGTCGAGTTCGACGCGGCCCAGCACCAGGCGCGGACCCGCATCGGCGATCAGGTAGTCGATGCGGTCGTCCGGGTAGGCCGGGTCGATGGGCAGGTAGGCCGCACCCGCCTTGAGCACGCCGTAGACGGCCACGATGAACTCGACCGAGTTGCTCATGCGCAGGGCGACGATGTCCTCGCTGCCGATGCCCTCGCGAATGAGCCAGTGCGCCAGGCGGTTCGCGCGGCGGTTCAGGTCGGCGTAGGTGAGTTCGAGGTCGTCGGAGACCAGGGCCAGGGTGCCGGGTCCGGCGGCGACACCGGCCTCGAACAGGTCGACCATGGTGGCCGGATCGGCCGGCACGTCCGCGCCGCGCGACTGTTCCAGGATGGCGAGGCGATCGTCGCCGCCCAGCATGTCGAGGTCGGCGAGCCGGCCGCCAGGGGTGCTCAGCGCCCGATCCAGCAGCCGCACATAGTGTTCCAGCATGCGCTGTACCAGCGGCCGGGGCAGCACGTCCACCTGGTATTCGGCCTCGAGCACCGCGCCGTGCGCGCTCTCGGTCACGACCGCGACGGCCAGCGGGACCTGCGCGGTGGGGGCGCCCAGTTCGTCCAGCTGGGTCGAGGTGACGCCGTCCAGCGCGAAACCGTCGGCGCTCTTGCGGACACTGAAGCCCAGGCGCACCAGCTGATCCATGCCGTCCCGTCCGGCGACGCGCTCCGGGTTCACCTCGCGCACCACGCGGTCGACGCCGACGGCCTGATGGGCGAAGGCGTCCAGGCAGGTGCGCTTGGTGGCCGCGACCAGGCCGGTGAAAGTCTCGGCGCGGTCGAAGGTTTCGCGCAGCAGCAGGGTGTTGCCGAAGTAGCCGATGAGCTGTTCGGCAGCCGCCGACCGGCGATTGGTGACCGGGATGGAGATCAGGAAATCGTCGGCGGCGGTGTAGCGCTGGATCAGGGCGGCGTAGCCGGCGAGCAGCACCATGAACGGGCTGGCCGCGTGCTCGCGGGCGAAGACGTCCACCCGGTTCAGGAGATCGGCGCACAGCGCGACGGTGCAGCGGTCGGCGCGCTTCGACGGCGCGACCACGGCCGAGCCGGGCAGTTCGAGGGGTTCCGGCAAGGGGCGCAGGGTGTGCCGCCAGTAGGCGATGTCCGCCTCGTCCTCGGCCGGGGCGTCCAGGACCTCGAGATCGACGAACTGCGCGGCCGGGGCGGCCGTCCGGGCTCCGTTGTAGGCGGCATTGAGGTCGGTGAAGAACACGCCCCAGGCGTCGTCGTCCCAGCAGCTGTGGTGTGCGGCCAGCAGCAGCACCCACTCCGCGGTTCCGGTGCGCACCAGCGTGATTCGCAGGGGCAGCTCGGTGGCCGGGTCGAAGGGGCGGCCGAATTCCCGGCGGGCCAGCACCTCCACCCGCACCGGGCGGGCGGGCTCGGCCAGGCCGGTCAGATCGTGCGATTGCCACGGCAGCGTGATGTCGTCGGCGAACACCTGGAACGGCTCGCCGTCCGCGTCGGTACCGAAGGTGGTGCGCAGTACATCGTGCCGGGCGAACACCGCCGCCACCGCGGTCCGCAGGCGCTGCTCGTCGAGCGCGCCGGTGAGCCGGTACGCCACACAGATATTCAGCGTGGTGTCCTCGGGGTCGCGCGTCTGCAGGAACCACATGCGGCGTTGCCCGGCCGACAGCGGGCGCCGCTCTCCGGCCCGGGTGCGGCGCACCGGCGCGCCGGTGGCGGCGGCCAGGCCCTGCTCGGCGAGCCTGCGCCGCAGCAGTTCCCGGCGGCGGTCTACGACGGAGGTTCCTGCCACGGTCACGGTGGCATCGGTGTCTGACATGAAATCTGGCCCCTAGCCCTAGTTGGTGTTCTCTGCCATCAGCAGCACGACATCGTCCAGCGACGCGCCGCCCAGGATGGCCGCGACCGGCAGCTCCCGATCCAGCGACGCCTGGACCCGCTTGCGGAAGTCCAAGGCCTGCAACGAATCCAGGCCCAGTGCGACCAGCGGCGTGGAGCGGTCGATGGTGTCGCCGGCATCGATGCCCATCACCCGCTCCAGTTCGGCGAGCACCTGGTCCGCCAGCGGGCGGTCCGGTGCCGACGCCACCGGCTGGTGATCAGCGGCAGGCACTGGCGGATTCGTCTCTGCGACAGGCCGATTCGCGCTCACATCCGCAGCTGCCGTATCCGCGATGCGCGATGGCGTAATCGTCTCGGGCTCAGGCACTTCCGACAGCACAGCAGCCTGGCCGAAGGCTCCCATGACGTCACGCAGGAACGGCCAGTCGGCGGAGATCACCACCGCGTCGGTCGGCTGCCCGGTGAATCCCGCGGCGATGGCGTCGGCCGGATTCATGGGGTACACCCCGGCGCCCTCGACCCGCGCCATACCCGCCGCATCGAGCGGACCCGCGACACTCCACAGGCCCCACTCCAGTGCGGCGCAATCGATCCCGCGCTCACGCAGGCGGCGGGCGAGAATATCCAGCATCCGGTTGGTGACGGCATACAGAATCTGTCCGCGCCCACCGAGTGTCGCGGCCATGGACGAGCACAGCAGCACCCGGCCATTCGGACGCAACGGCACCGCGTCGAGCACCGCCTCCAGGCCCAGCACCTTCGACGCCGCGGCGGTGGCGACCAGCTCGGCGGTGATCTCCTCGATACCGGCGTCCACGTAGTTGACCGCCGCATGGACGAGCAGGCTCACCGGCCGCTCCCCCAGCCCTGCCGCAAGGCGCGCGACGGCGTCCGCATCGCTGACATCACAGGCCGCGACCACGATCTCGGTGGCACCGAGCGCGCGCAATCGCACCACTTCCGCGGCGGCCGAACCGGATTCGCCGGACCGGCTCACCAGCGTGATCCGCCCGGCGCCCTGGCGCGCGAAATGCTCGGCGAACAACAGCCCGAGCTTGCCGGTGCCACCCACGATCAGCACATGATCGAGCTCAGCGGCCTCCCCCGGCACAGACTCGTCCGCGACCAACCGCTTGACGAACACCTTTCCGCCCCGCAGCGCCACCTCCGGCTCACCCGCCGTATGCAGTGCCGCGACAACGCGATTCGCCTCCCCGGCTCCCGCATCGGCCGCAAGATCCAGATGCCGGAACAGCACCCCGGGCTTCTCCAACCCGACACACCGGAACCCGGACGCCACGGCCCCGTGGAACAACTGCGGCACCGTATCCTCCGGCACCACAACCTCACCCCCGACCGTCACCAGCCAGACCTCACCGCCCGCACGCACATCCGACACCGCGGACAGCCAGGTGCGCGCGGCGAAGAACTCCGTCAGCTCCGCCACCGCGTCCACGGCAGTCGACTCGGGCAGCGCGGGCCACAGAATCACCACGCTGTCGAAGTCCGCCTGCTGCGGCGACTCCTGACCGGTGTCGAGGCCCGAGGCGACCTCGGTCGGCTCGAGGGCGGTGGCGGTGGCGCCGTAGCGCTCTGCCGCGGCGAGGAGGGCGGACAATTGGTCGGCCCAGCGGCCGGTGGGGTCGAGGAAGGCCAGGCGGCGGGGCGGGGTCAGGGAGCGGCGCTCCCAGGGGGTCCACTTCTCCACCAGGCGTTGGGGTTCGGGGACGGCCGGGGTCGGCGGGTGCACCGTCTCGGGGGCGTAGCCCGGGTTCGCCCACAGGCGCTTGGGGTTCATGATCGTGTGGGGGAAGTCGCGCAGCGGGAGGGCCGGGGGCGCGTCGGTGCGCAGGGCGGTCCAGTCGTAGACGAGGTCGTGGACGGCGATGGCGGCCAGGTTGCGGGTGAATTCGCGCAGGGAGGTGGCGGTGCGCAGGGAGGTGCCGAGGACCTTGAAGTCGCGGGGGCCGCGAGACGGGTCGCGCGGGACCAGGGAGAGGTTCTCCTGGAGGGCCAGTTGCAGGACGGGGTGTTCGACGACCTCGATGAGGGTGTCGATGCCGTCGGTGGCGGCCGCGACCACCGCGCGGTCGAAGCGGACCCGGTTGCGCAGGTTCCAGTACCAGTACTGTTCCTGGATCAGGTCTGCGGTGATGGGGGCGCCGAGAGTCGCTCCGTAGCAGGGGATGTCGGTGTCCGTGAAGGTCGGGTCGGTCAGCTCGCCGCCGAGGAAGCCTTCGAATTCGGTGCGCAGCTCCGCCACGATCGAGGTGTGTGCGGGGTAGGCGACGCCGATCTCGCGGGCGAAATGGCCGCGCTCGGTGGCGGTGGCGACCATGTCGGCGATGGTGTCGCGGTCGCCGGAGATGGCCATGATGTGCGGGGCGTTCACCACCGACAGCTCGGCCCAGCCCGAGTGGCGGGCCAGCAGCGCCTCGCAGTCCTCACGGTTCATGGCCAGCACGGCCATGGCGTAGCCGCGCGGCGAGAGGCGCTCCACCAGGCGCGCGCGGTGGGTCACCACCAGCACGGCGTCGCGCACCGACATGACCCGCGAGACCGCGCCCGCGGCCAGCTCGCCCTGGCTGTGGCCGACGGTGGCGGCCGGGCGCACGCCGGCGGCCTGCCACATGGCGGCCAGACCGGCCATGTGGAACATCAAGGCGGGCTGCACCTCCCACACCGTGTCCTGGTACGCG
The DNA here is from genome assembly GCF_042754165.1 of Nocardia sp. NPDC059229. Lineage (NCBI taxonomy): Bacteria > Bacillati > Actinomycetota > Actinomycetes > Mycobacteriales > Nocardiaceae > Nocardia > Nocardia sp. NPDC059229. The sequence continues at coordinate 117,200 of NZ_JBHZAK010000003.1, read as the reverse complement.
CCCGCGGTGCCGAGCAGATAGTGCAGTGGCTGATCGTGGCCGAAGCGCTCGGCGTGCACGGCCGCGCACTCGTCGACGGCGGCCCGGTAGTGCGGGGACTGGTCGTAGTACAGCGCGCCCATGCCGGGACGCTGACTGCCCTGACCGGGGAACACGAAGCCGATCCGGCGCGCGGTGGCGGGCCCGTCACCCAGCACCACCGCGGGATGCGAGGTCCCGTCGGCGACGGCGCGCAGGGCATCGAGCAGGTCCGCACGCCCGGTGACCATGGCCAGCGCCCGGTAGCGTCGGGCCGTGCGGATGCGGAACAGCATGTCCGCCACCCGATCCGGGGCGACGGCGGGCCGCTGCTCCAGGTAGGCCAGGATGCCCGCGGCCTCGGCGCGCACGCCGTCGGCGGTGTCGGACGAGAGCAGGACGGGGATGCTGCCATCCGGCAGCCGGTGGCTACACATCGTTTTCCTCCAGCTCGGACAGGCTCACGAGGGCATGGGCATTGGTGCCTGCGACACCGAACGAGGACACGGCCGCGTATCGCATGCCGTCCACGGCCGGCCAGGGTTCGAGTTCGGTGGCGAGCCGCAGAGTGGTCTCGGCCCAATCGATTTCGGCGGTCGGCCGGTCGGCGTGCAGGGTGGGCGGGATCTGCCCGTGCGCTCCTGCCAGCAGCACCTTGATCAGGCCCAAGACCCCGGAGGCGGCCTGCGCGTGACCGGCATTGGATTTCACCGAGCCCAGCCGCGCCCCTGCGGCGGACGGGAGACCGTAAGTGGCTGCGAGCGCGGCCAATTCGAGCGGATCGCCCACCGGAGTGCCGGTGCCGTGACCCTCGATGAGCCCGACCTGTCCGGCGGAAATCCCGGACACGGCCAGGGTGTCGCGGATGAGCCGCTCCTGCGCCGCGGCGCTCGGCACCGCGATCGGCGCGCCCTTGCCATTGTGGTTCACGCGCGAACCCAGCAGCCGCCCGTACACCCGATGCCCGAGGGCACGCGCCCGCGACTCCCGTTCCAGTACAACGACTCCCGCGCCCTCGCCCCACAGCGTGCCGGTGGCGTCGGCGGAGTAGGACCGGCAGTGGCCGTCGGCGGCCAGCGCATTGTTCTTGGAGAACTCGTAGAACGCGCCCGGCGAGCCCATGACGCACACCCCGCCCGCCAGCGCCCACTCGCACTCCCCCGCCCGAATCGCGGCGGCCGCCTGATGCACGGCGGTGAGCGCGGACGCGCACGCGGTGTCGACGGTGACCGACGGCCCGATCAGGCCCAGCCCGTGCGAGATCCGTCCGGCCACCGCGCCCAGCGCGGTGCCGGTGGCCCGGTACCCGCTGTACTCGTTGACCGAGGCTACCCGCGGCCCGTACTCCATGACCGAGGCGCCCATCCAACATCCGGCCGAATCACCGTCCACCGCACCGGGATTGATCCCCGCCTGCTCGAGTGCCCGCCAGGCCACCCGCAGGCCGACCCGCTGCTGCGGATCCATGGCCACGGCCTCGCGCGGTGTGATGCCGAAGAACAGCGCATCGAAGTCGGTAGCGCCGGTGAGGAACCCGCCGGCGTCCGGCACCGCGCCCCAGCCCTCGTGCCGGTCCAGGGTCAGCAATTCCGCCAGCGGCCATTCCCGATCACGAGGAAAGGGGCCGAGCAATTCCCGCCCGGACGCCAGGGCCGCCCAGAATTCCGGCAGTGTGTCGATGTCACCGGGCGCCTCGATACCCATGCCGACGATCACAATGGGATCGCCGGAATCCAGCGCGCTCACGCGACGACGCTCTTCTCGGCTACCAGCAGTTCTGCGATGCCGTCGACATGATCGTTGAGATAGAAATGCCCGCCCGCGAACAGGGTCACCCGAATTCCGCCGCGGCTGTGGCTTTCCCACGCGTACAGATCACGCGGCGCGACGCATTCGTCCTCGTCACCACCCAGCACCAGAATCGGCGCGTCCACGGCAATATCGTGCGCGCACGAATACGCGTCGAAGGCACGGTAGTCGGCCTTCATGACCGGCAGCGCCATGCGCAGTACCTCGCGACTGCCCAGCACCTCCGCACCGGTGCCATTGAGCGCCGACATGTGGTCGAGCAGGGCCTCGTCCTCGGTGGGATGCCCCGGCAGCGCGGCGACCCGGGCAGGTGCGGCAGCCGAGGAGGCGACCAGCAGTCGCACGCTCAGCCCCGCGGCCTCGGCCAGGCGGGCGAATTCGAACGCGATCACCGCGCCCATGCTGTGCCCGAAAATCGTGAGGGGAACACCGGTTTCATGCGCGGATTCCCGGAATTCGGCGAAGGCCCCGGCCGCGATGTCGGGCAGCGTTTCCAGGGCCGCCTCGCGGGCCCGGTCCTGACGGCCCGGGTACTGGAACACCACGACATCGAATTCAGCAGCCAGCGTCCTGGCGAAAACCCGATAGGCGGAGGCGCCCGCACCGGCGTGCGGGAAGATCAGCAGCGGTGGCGCGGATTCCGCACTCGGGGCCTGAAATTGCCTGATCCAGCCGAGTTCCCGTGGCATTTCCCGCATCTCTCCTACGCAACTGCCCGACCGCATTCGGCGTCGGTTCCGCTTGTCCCCCTTGCAATGTCCGGGCAACCGTAACACCACCTACTTAGTATAGGCTAGCCTTACCAAACAGGGTGATCAAGCTAACCGACGAACGGAGCGCCACAGCGATGAACCGGACGACCTACGTCCTCGCGCGCGAACTCACGGACCTTCCCGACCACATCCGCCGCGCGCCCGCACCGGTGCTGCCCGAGTTCGCCGCACCGTTCACGCTGCGGCCGGTGGACGTCGACTCCCGCGATCCGGAGACCATCACCGAGTGGATGCACCGGCCACACCTGCTCGAGACCTGGGAACAGGCCTGGGACGCCGATCGCCGACGCGCCGACTGCGCGGCCCAGCTCGCCGGAACCTTCTCCCGCCCGTGCATTCTCGAATACGACTTCGCCGCCCTGGACCGCCCCGACCTGGGCAACCGCGAGGTGGCCTATGTGGAGTTGTACCGCCCCGCCAAGGACGAGATCGCGCGCCTCTACGACGCCGACGCCCGCGACATGGGCTTCCACATCGCCACCGCGGACACGACGCTGCTGGGCCGCGGCGTTATCTCGGGCTGGATGCGCCTGCTGGGGCAGGCGATCCTGGCGGCCGAACCCGAATGCCGCCGGCTGCTGTGCGAACCCGATCATCGCAACACCCCCATGCGGAAGGCGCTGGAGAAGATCGGGTGGCAGCACCTGGGCGACTTCGACATCCGGCCGGATCGGCGCATCTCGCTCTACGCGCTGCCGCGCAGCGCCGCCGACCTGCCCGAGATCCGGTAGCGCGGCACGGGATTCACCGCCGGTTGCAGGATCCGGTCCGAAAGCTCGCCCAGGCAGCTGAGATTCGGGAAGCCCGGACCCTGCGCCATGGCGGCCAGGTTCGGCAGGTACAGCTTGGCGTCCAGCCCGGACACCGCCAGGTCGAAGCCGATGGCCGCCTCGATGCGCGCGGTCTCCAACGGGCCGCCCACCGCCAGTTCGAGCAGATCGGTTGCGGCCGAATCGAACAGATCCAGGAACCACAGCGGCTGACCGCCGGTGGCGTCCACCACCAGATCGAAGGTGTGCACCTGATCGGCGCGCAGGTCGTTGCGCAGGGTGAGGGCGACCCGGTCGTCCTGGTCGGCGAGGTTCACCACCCGGCCCTGCAGATGGTGAACCCGGTTGTCCCCCAGCAGACTTTCCTGCACCCGCACCGAGAACACCCCGCGATCGGTGCGCCGGATGACATCGCGGCGCTCGGCCATGCCCAGGCCCGCCCACTTCGTCGGATCGCTGTAGAGCGAGTTCTCGAAATAGCTTTCACCGCGCGTGTACAGCGTCGCCTTGGGCGAGATCACCGAGACGGTGAGCATCTCGTGGCGAACCAATTCGTCCAGCGCCGAACCCGCGGTCTCGCCGCCGCCGATCACCGCCACCCGCGAGGACGGGGGCAGTTCGCGGCGGCCCGCCAGCTCCCAGAATTCGGAGATGCTGAGCACCTTCGGATGCTCGGCCAGGGCCCGGTCGCTGCGGCCGGGTCCGGTGATCATGACCGCGTCGCAATCGATCTCGTCCACGCGGCCGGCGGTGTCGTCAGTGCGGCCGGCAGTGTCGGCGACCGACACCAGCCAGCCGTCGGCCGCGGCGGCGAGGCCGGTCACCGTGCCCTGGACCAGATCCAGGTCGATGCGCCGGGCCACCCACTGCAGGTATTTGGCCCACACGTGATGCTGCGGGCTGGGCCGGCCGCGGTCGATCCACTCGGCGTAGGTGCCGTGCTCGACCAGGAAGGCGGTCCAGCTGAAAGCCCGCATGGCCGCGTCGATCTCGCGGTTGTGGCCGCGCGCCCAGGTCGAGTGGTACGGGAAGCCGACATCCTTCTCGGGGCTGGTGCCCAGGCGGTGCCGGCCGTCGGTCCAGCCGCCGGTGGGTAGCCAGTTGCCGCCGACCGTCTGTGCCTCTACCACGGTCACCCGCGGTGCGGGCAGGCCGAGTTCTCGCAGCACATGCGACTTGGCCGCTACCGCCAGGGCTTTCGGCCCCGCGCCGACCACCAGAAGTGTCTCCACCGCTTCTCCGTCCCAGTTGCTCACTGTTGTCTGCCTCGCACAACCCACCAACCACTTTAGGTTTGCATAGCCTTACCTTATATTGCTTGGCAGCGCTTGCGAAGCGCTCGTGACGAAAACGATTGGACTGGAAACCATGCCCCGTACCTCGCGCCTCCTCGGTGCCGCCCTCGCCACCGCCGCCCTGCTCGCCGGAACCGGCGTCAGCGCGGTGACCGCCACGGCCGCACCGGCTTTCGCTCCCATGCACACCGCCGCCCCGAGCACCGGCGACCTGAAGGCCAAGCTGCAGACGGCCCTCAACACCGGCGCCCCGGCCGCCACCCGGGCCGCCGAGCTCGAGGCCGGCGAGGCCGGACTGCCGCTGCTGGACCAGATCGGCACCGCCATGAACGCCGCCCCGCCGAGCTTCCGCTGGACCATCCAGGGCCCGGTCAGCGAGAACGGCGACACCCTCTCGGCCACCCTGCAGACGGCCGTGGACGGCTTCGATCCGTTCACCTTCCCGCTGACCTGGAAGCTCGTCGACGGCGACTGGAAGCTGTCCCGCGAGGGCGAGTGCACCGTCGCGAGCGTCGCCATGCTGCCCTGCAGCCTCTGACCCGTCGACAACGACTCTGACAATTCGAGAGTGACCCATCCCGAACGGCCCCGGACTCGCGCGGAATCCAGGGCCGTCCGGCTACGCGGGCACCGGTGCCAGACGCCACCCGGAGGCACGGGTGCGCTCGGTCCAGAAGGCGGCGTAGCGGCCGCGGAGCGCGAGCAGCTCGGCGTGCGTACCGCGCTCGACGATGCGACCACCGTCCATGAACAGGATCTGGTCGGCGTGCGCGATGGTCGCGAGACGATGCGCCACCACGAGAACGGTTCTGCCACGGGTGAGTTCGTGCACACCGCGTACCACCGCCGCCTCGTTGTACGGGTCGAGGGCGCTCGTGGCCTCGTCCAGCAGCACGATCGGAGCAGCCTTGACCAGGGCGCGGGCAATCGAAACACGCTGGCGCTCACCACCGGACAGCGCGGAGCCGCCCTCGCCGACCGCGGTCTGCCAGCCGTCGGGCAGGCGGTCGGCGATCTCGTCCACCCGCGCGACCCGGGCGGCCGCGAGGACCTCGGCCTCGGTCGCGTCCGGACGGCCCGCCCGGATGTTCTCCAGCACAGAGCGATCGAAGAGGTAGACGTTCTGGAAGACCAGCGCCAGCCGGTTCAGCAGGGCCACCGCCGGCTGCTCACGGACATCGTGACCGCCGACCAGGACACGACCGGAATCGGTGTCGTGGAAGCGGGCGGCCAGGCGCAGCAGCGTGGATTTACCCGCGCCGCTGGGGCCCACGATGGCGGTCGTGGTGCCGGGCGCCGCGATGAACGAGATGTCCTGCAGCACCGTCTTGTCCGGGCCGTAGCCGAAGCTGACCCGGTCGAACTCCACCTGCGGGGCACCCGGCGGCACCGGTGAATCCGGCTGCGGCAGTGCCGGTTCCGCCAGCAGCGCGCTCACCCGGTCGGACGCCGCGGCGGCGGAGCGCAGGGCGCCACCCAGCTGCGCGGCCTGGGTCAGCGGCTCGATGAAACGGGAGCTCACCGCGATCAGGGCGATCGCCGCGGCGGCGGAGAGCGCGCCGTCTGTGGCCCGGCCCACCACCAGGTAGACCAGCACCAGGAAGACGGCCTGGACCACCAGCGAGAAGACGATCAGGCCGGGCACCGCGGCGATCAGCAGGCCATTGGCGGCCCGGCGCTGGCGGGCCAATGCCGCGTCCAGCGCGCGATTACCCGCGCCGACCGCGCCCAGCGAACGCAGCACCGGTTGCGCCTGCGCGAATTCCAGCACCCGGGCGTTCGCCTCGGCGGCGGCCTCGTGCATGCGCTCATCGGCGGCGACATAGGAGCGGTTGGCCCACAGATTCACCAGGAACAGCACCGGGGCCGTCACCAGCATGGCCAGCGAAATTCGCCAGTCGACGACCAGCATGCCCACCGCCACACCGAGCGGAACCAGCACGCCGGTCAGCATTTTCGCCAGCAGATAGGCGATCAGGCCCTGCACCTCGCGGACGTTCTCGACCACCACCCGCGACAGCTCCCCCGCGTGCCGGTCGTCGAACCAGCCCAGCGGCAGGGCATTCAGGTGATCACCGAGCCGGGTCTGCAAACCGTGCTGCATGCCCACGCCGACGCGCAGGCCCAGCACCGACTGCAGGTAACCGAACACCACGACTCCGGCCACGGCCAGCGCCAGCCACAGCGTCCACCACCAGGCCCGGCCCAGATCCTTGTCGAACGAGGCCTGCAAGACCGGCACCAGCAGCACATAGGCGGCGGCCTGCGACAACGCCTGGACCACGATGGCCAGCAGCAGTCGCGGTGTCAGCCGCGCGAACTCACCCGGCACCAGGCCGAGCACCTTGCGGATCATCGATTGCCCTCCTCAGCAGCGGCAAACAGGCCGGCCTTCGTCCCGGCCCGGCCGTCCCCGAGATCGCCTGCCACCGGGTCGGTTCCGTCCGACCATGCGCCCGACGGCCGATCGGTACTCCCGGAGGCGTGGTCGGCGCCGGCGACGGCCTCCAGGGCCGCCTCATTGATTTCCCAGAGCCGCTGGTAGAGGCCGCCCGCGGTGTGCAGACTGGCGTGGTCACCCTGTTCGACCAGGGTTCCGTTCTCCAGCACCAGGATTCGGTCCACGCCGGTGATGGTGTGCAGCCGGTGCGCGATGACCAGCACGGTGCGACCGGCCACCAGTTCGGCCAGCGCGTCCTGCACCGCCGCCTCGGATTCGGGGTCGGCGAAGGCGGTGGCCTCGTCCAGCACCAGGATCGGGGTGTCGGCCAGCAGGGTGCGGGCGATCGAAAGCCGTTGCGCCTCACCACCGGACAGCACAGCGTCCACCCCGATCTCGGAGTCGTAGCCGCGCGGCAGCGCCAGTATGCGGTCGTGGATGCGGGCCGCGCGGGCCGCTCGCTCCAGGGCCGCGGCATCGGCGTCGGGGCGGGCCAGGCGCAGATTGTCGGCGATGGTGCCGCGGATCAGGCGGACGTCCTGGAAGACGAATCCGACCGTGCGATAGAGCTCTTCGCTGGGGAAATCGCGAATATCGCGGCCGCCGAGGGTGATCCGGCCCGCATCCACATCGTAGAAGCGCGGCAGCAGCTTGGCCAGCGTCGACTTGCCGGAACCGCTGGGGCCCACCAGGGCGGTCATGGTGCCGGGCGCCAGCTCGAGGTCGAGGTCGCGCAGCACCCGATGGTCGGCGCGGTAGCCGAAACTCACGCCCTCGAAACGGATCAGCCCGGCGGCAGCCTGCTGCGGTGCGGAATCGCCCGTGCCGGACGCCAATTCGGCGGTCTGCAGCAGATCGTGCAGCCGCAGCGCCGCGTCACCGGCCGTGCGCAGCGCCTGGGTGCCGTAGCCCAGACCCAGCAGCGAACTGCCCAGCCCGAGCCCGACCAGCAGGAACGGCAGCACATCCAGCGGCTCGATCCACTCGAGGCCCACGCCGGCGAGCCCGGCCACCACGACCAGCAGCATGACGAACACCGGCGAGACCACCGTGTCCGAGATCGACTGCACCGTCATCACCGGCAGTTTCAGCCGCCGCAGCCGCTCGGTCTGCTCCTCGACGGCGGCCCGGAACTCGCTGTGCGCCCTGCCCGCTCGCCCGAAGGCCCGCACCACCTGGATGCCGTCCACGAATTCGACGGTCGCGGCGCGGGTGCGCTGCTCGGCGGCGTTGTAGGCCAGCAGGCGTTCGCGGCCGGGCTCGTCCAGCATCGCGCGCATGCACAGCGCGTAGACGACCAGCGGCAGCAGCAGGATCAGCGTCAGCCGCCAGTCCACGGTCGCCAGGTAGACCAGGGTGACCAGCGGGACGGTCACCGAACCGATGAAGTCCAGCCGCGCATGCGCCACCAGATAGTGCAGCGCCTCGACATCGTCCTGGAGGTACTTCTTCACCTCGGCGGAGGTGCGGGCGCCGAACCAGCCCAGCGGCACCCGGGTCAGCTTGTCGGCCAGCAGCCGGCGCAGGGTCAGCTGGTAGCGGGCGTCCACGGCGTGCGACCAGGTCAGCGCCACCGCCTGCAGCACCGCCCGGGCCACCAGCACCAGCACCGCGATCAACAGCAGCCGCCACGCCCGGTCGGCGTCGGGCGCATCCCGCAGCAGCTCACGGCAGGCCGAGACGATCAGCAGGAACGGCAGCACCGAGCACACCGCGGCCACCGCCACGATCAGGCCGGCCACCGTGAGCGGCCCGCGCACCGGGGCGAGAATCTCCTTGCGCGCGGCGGCCTCTCGCCGTCGGCGCGCCTTCACCTCCGCTTTCGCGTCGGGCCCGCCCGTGTCGGCTGCCGCCGGGCCCGGATCGATGGCGTGCGCCTCGACCGCGGGCGGTGACTCGACCGTCATCAGTCCGCCTCCCACCTTCCTCCGTCCGGCGCTTCCACGAACACCGGCGAGAAGATAGGTTAGGCTAACTTTTGCTGAACAACCATACCGTCGGTCAGCGCGGCACCTTCCCGGTCAGCTTCTTGCCGCCCGCGTCGTGGACCATGCACGTCGCGCGGCCATTGAGCTTGTTCCACTGGGTCTCGTTGGCCGGATAGAGAATGAAGGTCTCCAGCTGGTCGTACATCGAGCTCTTGCTCAGCTGCTTGTCGATCTCGTCCAGGCAGGCGTCATTGGCCTGCTGGAACGAGGCATCCAGCGAACCCGGCCAGGAACCGGTCAGATGCACCTGGGCGATCACCTCGGCATCGTGCGCGGAATCGCAGGGCAGCACCGTCACCTTGCGAATGTGGTTGTTCTCCTCGACGGTCTGCAGGCAGTCGCCGACCTTCACCTCGTCGACCGAGATGGAGGTGGGCGAATCCGGCAGGGCCGAGGTTCGGGTCGTATTGTCCTGTGACGCCGAGGTATCCGAGCTGTTCACCGCGCCCACGGCCAACAGGATCACGACGATCAGGGCCCACACACCGGAGGCGACCAGGCCGACGATGGCCAGCCCTTTGCCGTTCTGATTGCGCTGCTTGATCTGGGTCAGCGCGATGATGCCGAACGGGACGGCGAGCGGACACGCGCCGAGCAGGCCGAGGATCAGCGCGGCGATGGCCAGGCCATTGGTGCCCTGCGGCGGCGGAGCCATCGGATAGCCCGGCGGCATCGGCTGATACCCGGGCTGAACGCCCTGGCTGTAATCCCACTGACCCGGCTGGCCGTAGGCGGGCTGGGCGTATCCCGGCTGCGGCTGGCCGTATTCCGGTTGCGGGGGTTGTGGAATCTGGCCGTAGTCCGGCTGACCGGGCTGGCCCGGATACCCTTGCGGCTGTTGGTCGTTCGGGTACACGAGACCCCCGATCACTCGTTTCGACCCGGACATTCCGGGCGTTGGCCAACCGTACCCCCTGGTCCGGACAAACTCGGGGACTAGGGTTTGGCGAGTGAGACGCAGGCAGCAACCACCGCTACCCAAGCGGCACGGGCTGGACCCGGCCCGGTTGCGGCTACCCGAGGACGGCCACTGGGCGACCATTCGCGACCACCTCGTTGAGCGATTGCCACGGGTGCGCCCCGAACGTATCGACGAACTGCTGTCCACCGGCGGCATCGTGGATCTGGACGGCCCGATCACCCTCGACACGCCCTACGCGCCCGGCGGAGCGGTGTGGTTCCACCGCGATCTGCCGGACGAGACCGAGGTTCCGTTCCCGATCGGCATCGTCTACCGCGACGACGACATCCTCGTCGCGGACAAGCCGCACTTCCTCTCGACCATCCCGCGCGGGCAGCACATTCTGCAGACCGCCCTGGTGAAACTGCGCCGCGACCTGGACCTGCCCGATCTGGTGCCCGCGCACCGGCTCGACCGGGTCACCGCCGGGCTGGTGCTGTTCATCGTGAATCCGGCCGTGCGCGGGGCGTACCAGACCATGTTCCACAAGCGGCTGGTGCACAAAGAGTACGAGGCCGTCGCGCGCTTCGATCCGGAGCTCGGACTGCCGCGCACGATCATCAGCCGGATCGTCAAGGAGCGGCAGGTGCTGCGCGCCTACGAGACCGCGGGCGAACCGAATGCGGAGACCCTCGTCGAATTGACCGAGCAGCGGGACGGATTGGGGCGCTACCGGCTCCGGCCGCGGACCGGGCGGACGCATCAGATCCGGCTGCACATGAACAGCCTCGGGGTCCCGATCCTCGGTGACGACTTCTATCCCGAACTCACCGACAAACCGGTCGACGACTACACCCGGCCACTGCAACTGCTGGCCTCGGCACTGGAATTCATCGATCCGATCACCCGGGAGCCGCGCCGCTTCGACACCGCGCGCACGCTGCAGGCCTGGGACGATCCCGAGGGCTGGGCGAGCGGACGAGCGCCGGCCGCCGGGTATTCCGCACAGCGGGATTAACCACAATCGAAGGCCGTTCCAAGAATCCGCTCGTAGACTGGCCGGGATGTCGCGAAACGATAACGGTGCGGTCGCGGTGCTCCCTGACCCGCCCCCGCTGCCAGGCCACAAGCTGCACGCCTACGTGGATGTGGCCGTCGTCGTTGCGGTCCTGATCTGCACGAATCTCATCGCACACTTCACCAATCGGTGGGCCAGCATCTTCACGGTGCCGATTGCCGCAGTGGTGCTGGTCGCCCTGGTGCGCCGCCGCGGGCTGGGCTGGGATGACCTCGGCCTGTCGCCGCGACAGTGGCGGCGCGGGTCGCTGTGGGCGCTGGCGGCAGTGGGCGTGGTGCTCGCGGCCGTCGTCATCGGCGCGGCACTGCCGATCACCCGGCCCTTCTTCCTGAACGACCGCTACGCCGCGGTCTCGGGCGCGCTCATCGCGTCCATGATCGTGATCCCGCTGCAGACCGCGATCCCGGAGGAGCTCGCCTTCCGCGGCGTGCTGCACGGCACACTGGACCGGGTGGCCGGGGCGCGCGGGGTGTTCGCGGCGGGATCAATGCTGTTCGGCCTCTGGCACATTGCCTCGTCGCTGGGATTGACCAGCGGGAACAAGGGACTGACCGGATTCCTCGGCGGCGGCCCGGCCGGACAGCTGCTCGGCATCGGGCTCGCGGTCCTCGCGACCGCCGGGGCGGGCGTGGTCTTCACCTGGCTGCGGCGCCGCAGCGGCAGCCTGCTCGCGCCCATCGCACTGCACTGGGCGGTGAACGGCGCGGGCGCGCTGGCCGCGGCCGTGGTCTGGCACGTGACCGTGCACTGACCGCGGCCGGGCACGCGAACGCAGAGGGGCCGGCTGACCTGGGAACAGAGGATTATGGTCAGCCGGCCCGGGACGGTTCGGCGGGTCGGGCCCACACCGAACCGAGTCTGTTACGAGCCCGGAAGCTCTGCTACGAGCCCAGGAAACCGAGCGGGCCCGCGCCACAGGTGGCGCTGCCGGTCAGGGTGGGCTCGAGGACGTTCACCTTCAGCTCCCAGGCCGAACCCTGCAGGGTCGACAGGGTGTGGGTGCCCGCACTGTGCGGGGTCCACTGAATGGTGGCCTGCCCGTTGCTCGGGGTGATCGGGCTGCCCGAGATGATCGCGCCATTGTCGTAGAACCAGGCCTGGATCCAGCTGTCATAGGTCGCGGTGATCTGGTACACGCAGCCCATGTAGATATTGCGGGCGTTCACCGACAGGCCGGTGGGTACGGCCGAGGCGGTGGAGGCGGTCAGGCCCACGGAACAGGCCATCGCGGCGACGGCGGTGAGGCCGACGCCGACCCGCCGGGCGATGCGCTTGCTCAGGGACACTGTCATGTCTTCAACTCCTTGGTGCCAACCCGCTTCGATGCGGTCCGGCGAACTGTATCGGTTGTCCAGTTCATTGCGTGGCACTTTTGGGAAAATACTGAAACACGTTTCTGTCAGACGCGGCCCCATGCAGGTCAGCGGCATGATCGCAGCAACGAGATCGGCCCGCCTCCCCGGAGGAGAAGCGGGCCGAACCGTTCGGAGCAAACTCGGATCGTCAGCGGCGAGCGTCACTCACCACATCGGACGGCGTCCATTCCGTGTCCCACTGCGGCTGCTGCTGTTCCGGATCACCGCCGTGGCCCGGCCACCAGGCGCGGCGGCCGATCAGCGCGGTCACCGCCGGGGTGAAGAACATCGCCATGACGAACGCGGCGATGGCGATGCCGACGGAGATGGCGAAGCCCATCTGCGACAGGGTGTCGTTGCCCGCCAGCATCATCGAGGCGAAGGTGCCCGCCAGGATGACACCGGCCGCCGCCACCGTCGGGCCGGTGTGACGCAGGGCCAGGGCGGCCGCGCGGTGCGGGTCGTTGCCCTCTCGCGCCTCCTCCCGCAACCGGGCGACCATGAGGATGTTGTAGTCCGTCCCGAGGGCGACCACGAACAGGTACATGATCAGCGGCAGCGTGAAGATCAGACCCGAATCCCCCTGGAGATGCTGGAAGACCAGCACCGCCGAACCCAGTGTCGCGGCGAAGCCGAGGAACACCGAGGCCATCAGGTACCAGGGCGCCACCACGCTGCGCAGCAGCAGGGCCAGCACGATCATGATCAGGATGGCCGCCACCGGGAACACCACCATGTAGTCCCGGTTCATGGCGTGCTGGAAGTCGACGAACACCGAGGTCATGCCGCCCACCACCGCCGAGGTACCGACCGGGGCCGCCGCATGCGCGGCATCCCGGAGCGGACCCTTCACGGTCTTCAGGGCCGCATCGGATTCCGGCTTGTCGGACAGCGTCACCTGATATTCGGCGACCGTCTTGTCGGCCGACAGCGCCGGCTGCGGACCCACCTCGCCCACACCGTGCACGCCGCGCAGTGCCGCGCCGAAGGCGTTCAGCTCGTCGGCGCTCAGCGCGCCGTGCTCGCTGCGCAGATACACCTGCGAGGGCTGGGTGCTGCCCGCGGGCATGCCTTTGAGCAATTCCTTGCCGTAGACCACGGATTCGGAGCTGCCCGAGGTCGAACCCGAGCTCAGGTCGAAGGTCGGATTGAAGCCGAAGGCGAAGACGCCCAGGGCGATCAGGACACCACCGGACGCCACGGCGAACAGGCCCGGCCGCTTGCCCAGCGCGCCGCCCACGGCCGCGAACCGCGCACCCGTCGGCTCCACCTGCCAGGCCTTCGAGGGCCAGAAAACCTTGGTGCCCAACAGGGAAACGATCGCGGGGATGAGCGTGAGCCCGGCCAGCAGCGCCACCGCGACCGCGATGGCCAGGGCGATACCCATGGACCGGAACATGCCCAGGGTGGACAGCGTCAGCGCGCCGAAGGCGATGATCACCGCCGCGGCCGCCGAGGTGATGGCCTCACCGACCCGGGTGACCGCGCTGACCACAGCCGTCTTGGCGTCCTCACCGGCGCGCAGGCGCTCCCGGAAGCGGAACATCAGGAAGAGGATGTAGTCGGTACCGACGCCGAAGAGCACCACGACCAGCAGTGACTGCACCGAGCTGTCGATCTTGAGGTCGAAAGTGTTGCTGGCGATCGCGATCAAACCGCTGGCCAGCGGGGACACCGCGATGAAGATGACCAGGATGGGCAGCAGCGCGATGATCGGGCTGCGGAAGATGAGCAGCAGCAACACCAGGATCAGCACCACGGTCGCCACACCGATGATGATCAGGCCCTTGGTACTGGAATCCTGCTGATCCAGGGTCTGGGCAGCGGTGCCGGTGATGCCGGCCTTCAGGTCGGTGCCGTTCACCTGTTCCTTCAGCGCGTCCCGGAGGGACTTCACCGCGTCGGACTGGTGGGTGTCATTGGCGCTGGTGACCTTGGTCATCTGCACCGCGACCACCTCGACCGCCCGGTTCTCCGCCGGGGGCACCGCCTGGATTCCGGTGACATCCTTGATGTTCCGCTCCGACAGCTTGGTCGCGGCGGCGGCCACCGCGGTCGAGTCGGCATCGGTCATCGGGGCTCCGTCGGAGCGTTCGAAGACGATGAGCGCAGCGGGGGTATTGCTGTTGGGAAATGCCTGCTGCTGCAACTTCGCTGCCTGGATGGATTCGTAATGCGAAGGCAGGAAGTCGGATTGGTCGGTGGTGGCGGTGAGCTTCGGCGCGGTGGCGACGACCGCGACAATGGCGATCAGCCACGCGGCGATCACCAGCCACGGGAATCGGACGACGAAGCGCCCCAAACGGGAGAACATGCGGGAGAAGTCCTTTCCGGGTTCGGCCGCGTTATTCAGATGTCGAGGACCTGCGAGGAGGGGTTCTCCACCACGTCGGCGACGATGCGATAGACCTTCGCCGGAATGCGGTCGCGCAGTTCCGTGAGCGAGTCCACGATCTCCAATGTGAAGTCGCCGTAACCATCCTCACTCAGACCGAGGAATTCGCGCCAGTTCTTAAATCCCTTGGCCCAGTTCGTGAATACCGCAAGATCCGACTGGTCGGAACTGTGCCGGGCGGTGAGGAACTCCTCCTTCCGCTCGCGCGCGGCGTTCTTGGAGGCCTGGGCGAAATCCGACCACTCGACATAGTGCCGGTGGACGACCAGCTTGCCCTTGCGGCTCAGGAAGACCTGCACGGACTCGCTGCCCTCCTTGGTCACGTGCTGGGCCTCGGCCAGCAGCCGGCCGACGAAGCGCTGAGTGCGGCCACCGCCGGGGCCGACGCGCAGCGTGATCTCGCGCATGCCCTCGGGCAGCGGGTCCGGCACCAGATCGGTGCCGGTCGCGGCCGGGGCCTCCGGCGCCGGGGCGTCCTGCGGGTCGGCGTCGTTGGACTTGTCCATATCGAGGGCCATGGGGTGCTCCAAATCATCAGTGAATGCGCATATGGGCATGCGTGTACAGCACGGCACTGTGGGTCGATACCCGCTGTGCCGCTGCACTTCTCAGGGTTCCGGACGGTCATTCCCCGTCTTCAGTCACTATAAGTAGACGTATACGTATAGCGCAACCCCGACTCGACCCTGAACTTTCTCCAGATGCTTCCCTGAGCATCCGGACACGAAGGGCCCGCCTCCCGAACGAGAGGCGGGCCCTCGTGGGTCGTCCGCGCCGAGCTGCGCGCTAACGACCGCGTCGCTTGCCCGGCTTCTTCGCACCGCCCTGCTTCGACTTCGCGGCGGTCTGCGGCTTCTTCCCCCCGGCCTGACTGCGCGTCCCACCCGCCTTGGCGGCACCCGTCCGCCTGGGCGAATTCTGTTGCCGCGCAGGCTTGTCCGGCTGCTGTCCGGACGGCGAACGGGAACTGCGCTGGGAGCGGCCGCGCACCACGCCCACGAACTCCTCTACCAGCTCGGTGGTGCGGTCGGCGGGCCAGGCCAGCGCGATCTCGGTCTGGGGCACATCGGTGACGGTCCGGTAGATCAGGTCCTTGCGGTGGTGCAGGCGGGCGATCGAGTGCGGCACGATGGCCGCTCCGCTCACCGCGGCCACCAGCTCCATGGTCATGGCGGCGTCGTCCAGGTCGGCGGCGTCCTGCATGCGCTCATCGGCCAGATCGGCCGTGGCGACCTGATCGAACAGGGCGATCGGATGATCCTTGGGGACGACCACGACCGGGACCTCGCGGTAGAGCGGAATCGCGCTCACCCCATCGAGATCGATGGGCAGCCGCACGAAGCACATGTCGACCGCGTCCGTGCGCAGGGCCTGCTCCTGCTCCTTCATCGGGATCGGCGTCAGCTCCAGCGCGACCTCGGGGAACCGCTCGCGCCAGATGCGCTCCCATTTGGTGACGGTCACGCCCGGGACGAAGCCGACGCGCAGGCGGTCCGCCGCGGCCGGTGCCTGCTCCGGCTCCGCGGCCGCGGCGGCCGCGATGAGGGCGCGGGCCTCGTCCAGCAGCACCCGCCCGTCCTCGCTCAGCTGGGTGGGCTGCGCGCCCGGCACGAACAGTCTGGTTTCGAGCTCTTCCTCCAGCTCGATGACCGTCCCGCTCAAGCGCTGCCGCGAAATACCGAGGCCACGCGCCGCCCGGGCGAAATGCAATTCCTCGGCAACTGCGACGAACCAGCGCAGGCGCGTCAGATCGATGGACTCCAACCGGCTCATGGCGTCCACGGTATTGCACCGGCCAGCAGGTTCACCCCACCCGCCCGATACCCTTGATCGGTGAGCCCGGACAAGAACCCCCAGACCATGAAGCCGCTCACCGCGGCGAACAAACTCGGCATCTACCTCCCGGCAACCCCCGCGGAGTTCCGGAACTCACCCGTTACCCGCGCCCAGCTCGAGGAACTGCGCACCGATCCCCCGCAGTGGCTGGTCGAGCTGCGGGCCAACGGCCCCTTCCCGCGCGATGTGGTGGCCCGCAAGCTGGGCATCTCCAACTCCGGTCTGGCCCGCGCCGGCGTCGCCGACGCCCTCACCGCCGACGAGATCGCGGCCCTGCTCGCCGACCCGCCCGAATGGCTGCTCCGCGAACGGGAGAATCTGGTCGCCGTCCGCAAGGAAGCCGAGCGCGTCAAGGAGAAGGAGGCCGCCCGCCGCGCCGCCTCCAACCGCCCGCCCAAGAACCGCTTCGGCAACTGAACGCGACGCCCTCGCCCCGTCATCTGCCCTGAACTCCCTTCCGCCACTGCCGAATCGGATCAGATCCGGCGCAGCACCCGGTCGACCAGGTCGGGGGCCGCACCGAGATAGTTCTCGGGGCGGAGGAGCTCCGCCAGTTCGGGTTTGGTCAGGTGCAGGGCGATATCGGGGCATTCGGCGAGGATGTCGGCCAGCGGCCGGGTAGTGGTCCGGGCCTCGAAAGAGGCCGCCTGCAGGGCCTTCTTGGCGATCGGCTTGCCGAGCAAGGGGGCCAGGCGGATCGAGAGGCGTTCGGCGACGATCTGCCCCTCGGTGAGCGAGAGGTTCTCGGTCATGCGGTCGGCATCGGCCATCAGGCCCGCGGCGAGTTCGACCGCGGTGTGGGCGGCGCCGCCGACCAGGAGCAGGCATTCGCGCAGCGGCTGCCATTCGGCGTGCCAGGCGCCGGCGGGACGCTCGTCCTCGGCCAGCAGCGCGCCGAACAGCGTCGAGGCCAGCGCGGGGACCTGCAGCGCCGCCGCGCGAATCATGGTGCTCAGCACCGGGTTTCGCTTCTGCGGCATGGCCGAGGATTCACCGCGGCCCGGGGCGGCGGGCTCGAGCAGTTCGGCGGCCTCGGTGCGGGACTGGGAGATCACGTCCACGGCCAGCTTGCCCAGGGTGCCGGAGGTCAGGGCCAGCGCCGCGGCCAGATCGGCGATCGGGGTGCGCACGGTGTGCCAGGGGGTGGCGCTCACGGTGAGGGAGAGTTCCGCGGCGAACTCGCGGGTGAGGCGCTCCATGATCTCGCTGGCGGGCGCCTGCGACAGTTCCGAATCCGCGCAGCGCGCGCATTCGATATAGGACGCCAAAGTGCCCGCCGCACCACCCAATTGGATCGGCAGCGTACCGCGCACGCGGTCCAGGCGTTCGCGGGCGTCGAGCAGGCCCTGCATCCACACCGCCACCTTCGCGCCGAAGGTCGTCGGCACCGCGTGCATGGCGAGCGTGCGGCCGGCGATCGGGGTGGTGCGGTGGCGGCGGGCCAGCTCGGCCAGGGAGCCGACGATGGTGTCCAGGTCGGCGATGAGCACGCCCAGCACCCGGGCGGCGATCACCATGGTCGCGGTATCGAGAATGTCCTGGCTGGTGGAGCCGTAGTGCACGTAGTTCGCACTCACCGGATCCACGTCCGCCACCGCGTCGTGCAGGCGCTCCACGAAGGTCACCACCGGATTCGCGGCGCCGCGCGAGGCCTGCGCGATCTCGCGGGCGTCGAACGCGTGCTCGCGCACCGCCACCGCCAGATGATCGGTGACGGTGTCGGGCACCATGCCCAGGCGGGCCTCGGCGCGCGCCAGCGCCAGCTCCACCTCCAGCATGGCCTCGATCCAGGCGTCGTCGCTCAGCAGGGACTCCACCGGCGTGCCCACCCCGACGGGGGCCAGCAGACCACATTCCAGCGCCATGTCATCGTGCCTTTCAGTGTCGTGCTGGAGTTCGGAATGCCGCTGCACCCCATGCTGATTCGGCGGGATCGCCGGGCCCTCGTACCGATGGGCGGTGAGGATCTCGCGGGCGATGGCATCGCCGTCGGCCAGCGTCACCGAATTGACCCCGGGGCGCGCGCCCGCCGCCGTCACCCAGCGCACCGCTTCGGTCGGCACTCCGAAGGCGTAGCGGCGCGGGTGGATTCGCCCGATCGTGTCCACCGGATGGAACGAACCCGGCGCAAGCGCCAGGCCGCCGGTGCGATAGCGGCTGCCGTCCGGGGAGGCGATGACGTAGCCGCGCACCTCCTCGCGGTGCAACAGGTTGCGCAGCAACGGATCCGCGGTGCGATGCAGGTCCGGTGCGGGCATCCAGGCATCGATGAGAGTCTGTGCCGACGCCACCGAATCACCCACCAGGGGTGAATCGGCGACGAAGCACTCGTGCCTGGTGTCCGCCCGGACCCGCATGCCGGGACCGGCGACTCGCACCACACCCGCGCGAATCAGTGCTGCCAGTTCCGAAATCCGTTGCGCCGGTGGCCCGATGGACAGGAAGGCGTTCATCGGTGTGTACCAGCGATCCAGGTCGTCGCGGTAGGAGGAGCCCGCGATGCCGCCGTGGTCGACCACCAGCCGGACCTCATTGCGCAGGTCGCGCAGGACATCCAGGGCCGCCTTCACCGGGCCGTGCACATTGCCCAGGCGCGCCTGCTGCACATCGGCGTCGAGGTAGGCCAGCAGCCAGGCGTGGAAATCCCCGGGATCGGCGAAGCAGCGGCCGCCGGTGGGATCGGCGAGTGCGCTCCAGTCCCAGCGGTCCTGCGGGGGCACGCCGAAGCGGTTCAGCAGTTCCCCGGCGTCCTCGGCGGTCGGGGCGATCAGGTAGCGGTCGCGGAAGGAGGCCAGGCGGTGCGGGCTCACCCGGTCCGCGATCAGGCGGGTGTAGTAGACCGATTCGACCTCGCGCGCGATATGCGGCCAGACGTCGCGGCGGAAGGAGACGTCGCCGAATTTCCGTGCGCGCTGGCGTAATCGGGCGATTCGGTCGGCGTTGAGCAGCAACGGCTCGTAGCGGCCGGCCACCCCCTTCTGATGCTCGCCGCGCGCGTGATGCGGGACGCCGCGGCGGCAGCCGGTGACGATGAGCGGCTCCCGGCCCGAGGCGACGTACTCCAGCCCGGCCTCGGACTCCTTGAACCGGCCGCCGCGGCCCGCCGTCAGCAGGGCGAGGTAGTCGAAGAAGGTGAGGCCCAGACCGCGGATGATGACCGGGTCCCCCTCGGGAATGCGGTCCAGATCCACATCGGCGGCATTGCCGGGCGGAATGTAGGTGAGGCCCAGGCGATCCGCGGTGTCGGCGAGCGAACCGGACGTGCCGGGCGGCGCTTCGGCCAGGTGGCCCTGGGTGAGCACCACCGCGTGCAATCCGCGCACGCGTTCACCGGTATCGAGTTCCAGCTCCTGAAATCCGCCGGGGCCGTCGCGCATATCCACCACGGTTGCCACGATTTCGCTTACCCGCACCCAATCGGCGTATCGGTCGCGGGTGCGCTCGAAGGCCCAGCGCAGGTAATGGCCGTAGAAGGCCCGTGGTGGATAGCTCTCCGGGGAAATCCGCAGGGCCGCACCGAAAGCATCGCTGGGCAGGCTCGCGAAATTGCCGATCTTCGCCAGAAAGTTCGACCATTCGTAGAGGCTGGGGCCGCGTTCCACCGGGCCCGCCATCTCGACGGTGTCGTCGGTGAATATGGTGACCTGCTCGGCGACCGTGTTCATGAGCAGGTGCGCGGGCTGGCCGGTGCGCCAGACCGCGCCGGTACCGACCCGCGTCGAATCGATGAGCACCAGCTCGACGCCGGCCGAGATGCCTAACTGCCGAGCGTTGGCGCAAATGCGTTCGAAAACATTCAGACCCCGCGGCCCCACTCCAACTATGGCGATCCGTAAAACATTGTCGAGCATGCAAACTCACCGATCGCGCTCGATTAGCCGTGACCGAATCCGGGCACGTCGGCGAGGTTAGCGCGGCGCGGACAAGCGCTCAAGAATGGACGGTACGGTACGCCTGGTTCGTCTGGAATGTCGAAAACTGCTGTGCGGCACGGCGCTCCAGCGCCTCCGACAGGCAGGCCAGCAGCAGCGCCGAAACCGCCAGCCCGGCGCCGACCCAGTTCGGGGCCGTGTAACCGAATCCGGCCGCGATCACCAGCCCGCCCAGCCACGCCGAGATGGCATTGCCCAGGTTGAACGCACCGATATTCATGGCCGAGGCCAGCGTCGGCGCCGCGTGCGCCTGATCGAGCACCCGTTTCTGCAACGACGGCACGGTCGCGAAGCCGAGCACACCGATCACGAAGATCGTCACGGCGGCCCCGATCCTGTCGTGCGCGGTCACCGTGAACAGACCCAGTGCCACCGCGAGCCCCGCCAGCGGCGCGACCAGCATGAGCATCGGCGCCCGGTCGGCGAACCTGCCGCCCACCAGGTTTCCGGCGAACATGCCGAGACCGAACAGCACCAGGAGCCAGGTCACCGACCCGTCGGCGAAACCGGTCACCTCGGTCATCATCGGGGCGATATAGGTGATGGCCGCGAACACGCCACCGAAGCCCAGCACCGTCATGGCCATGGCCAGCAGCACCTGAATGTTCCTGAAGGCGGCCAGTTCGTGCCGCAGGTGCACGCCCTCCGGCCTGGGCAGGTCCGGCACCAGCTTGGCCACGCCCACCAGCCCGGCCACGCCCAGC
Source organism: Nocardia sp. NPDC059229 (assembly GCF_042754165.1). NCBI lineage: Bacteria > Bacillati > Actinomycetota > Actinomycetes > Mycobacteriales > Nocardiaceae > Nocardia > Nocardia sp. NPDC059229. The sequence goes on along the minus strand of NZ_JBHZAK010000003.1, from coordinate 95,906 downwards.
GCGGCGACCACCGTGAACGTGCTGCGCCAGCCGACGGTCTGGCCCACCAGGGTGCCCAGCGGCACGCCCACCACATTGGCGACGGTGAGGCCGGTGAACATCAGGGCGATGGCCCCGGCCTTCTTGTCCGGCGCCACCAGATCGGCGGCCACCACCGAGCCGATCCCGAAGAACGCGCCGTGCGCCAGCGAGGCGATCACCCGGCCCAGCAGCATGACCCCGAAGACCGGGGCGATGGCGGACAACAGGTTTCCGGCGATGAACAATCCCATCAGCAGCATGAGCATGCGCTTGCGGGAGATCTTGGTGCCGAGCGCGGTCATCACCGGCGCACCGAGCATGACGCCCAGCGCATAGCCGGTGACCAGCCAGCCGGCGGTCGGGATGGAGACGCCGAAGTCCCCGGCAACCTCGGGCAGCAGGCCCATGATCACGAATTCCGTGGTGCCGATCCCGAAGGCCCCGATGGCGAGGGCGAGCAGCGCGAGTGGCATGGATACACCTTCCGAGCAAAGAGTTGCAAGAGCGCTTTACGTGCGCCAACAATAGTTGCAGACGCATATTACTTGCAAGCGCTGGCTATTGCGGAGTTGGTCTATCCTGGTGGCGTCCCTCCGACCCGAGGAAGCGCGATGACAGCCACCGATCCCGCCATGACCGCCCTGGCCCAGGGCTGGTGCGCCCTCTCCCTGCTGCACGGCACGATCGAGGCCCACATCGAACGCGCCCTCCAGTCGGCCCACGACCTCAGCGTCCGCGAGTACTCCCTGCTCGACGTCCTCTCCCGCCAGCACGACGGCGACGGCGGCATGCTCCAGATGAAACAGGTGGCCGACGCCGTCGTCCTCTCCCAATCCGCCACCACCCGTTTGGTCACCCGGCTCGAGGACCGCGGCCTCCTCGCGCGCTACCTCTGCCCCCACGACCGCCGCGGCATCTACACCAAGGTCACCGACGCCGGGCACGAGCTCCTGGAGGCGGCCCGCCCCACCAATGCCACCGCCCTCCGGGAGGCGCTCACCGCGGCCTCCCGCAATCCCGAACTGGCACCGCTCGTCCACACCCTCGAATCCCTCCGCACCCCAGCCTGATTCCCAGGACCGACCCGCGTCGCGGAGCCCTGCGACATCTGTCCGCAAGTAGTCGGCTACCTACATCACGCAGCGAAGGGGTCGACTCGTAGGTTGTCGATCTTGTTGTGCCACAACGGACTCGGTGCGCCGCGGCGGCGATGGTCGGCCCCATCCCGCTGCGGGTGATGGCATTGTGCGAGCCGCACTGCCCGTTTTGCCAGGTTCAGGTAGTCGCGTACCCGTGAGACGCCGGATATCAGCGATGAGAATCGGTCTTGTCGATTCGCATCCTGGTCGGCGTCGGCCGCCCAGGCGGGAAAGAGGTTTCCGATGGGTATCGCGCAGAACGACCACCGCGGCGTGACAGTTCGAGTATCGATGGCCGCCACGGAGATCGACGACGAGCGCTTGGACCGGCAGACCCGGATGCTGCGGGCGGAGCTGGCCGCGATGGACGGCGTCGAATCGGCGGCGCTGGCGCGGGACAGCGCCGGTACGGCGCCGGGTACGAAGGTGGCCGACCCCGTCACGATCGGTGCGATCGTGCTGGCGCTGAGTGCTTCCGGCGGGGTGTTCACCACCCTGATCGAGACGGTGCGGGACTGGCTGGGCCGCCACCCGGGCACCCACCGGGTGACGGTCACGATCGACGGCGAGAGCATCGAGCTCGAGGCCGCGAGCGGCGACCAGCAGCGCGCACTGGTCGACGCCTATATTCGACGCCACGGCGGCGTCGTGGCCGGGTGACGGCAATGACCGGCCGATTCGCCCTGGTAGTGGCGACCTACACGTTCCACGATCCCGGATTGCGGCAGTTGACCGCACCCGCGCACGATGCCGAGGCACTCGCCGAGGTGCTGGCCGACCCCACGATCGGCGGGTTCGAGGTCACCACCTTGATCAACCAGCCGCACCACGTGGTCGGTGCGGCGATCGGCGATTTCTTCTCGGACCGGCGGCGCGATGATCTGACGCTGTTGTACTTCAGCGGGCACGGACTCAAGGACGACGCCGGCAAGCTCTACCTCGCGATGACCGACACCCGCCCGCTCAACCCCCTGTTCACCTCGGTCCCCGCCGATCAGATCGACTACGCCATGACCGGATGCGACTCCAACCATCAGGTGCTGATCCTGGACTGCTGCTACAGCGGCGCCTTCCCCGTCGGCACCATCGCCAAGGCCGACGACCAGGTCCATGCCCTGGAAACCTTCAGCGGCCGCGGCCGGACCGTGCTCACCGCCTCCGACGCCACCCAGTTCGCCTTCGAGGGCAGCACTCCGCACGGACAGGCGACCCAGTCGGTGTTCACCCGGCACCTCGTCGCCGGTCTGCGCGACGGCGGCGCCGACCTCGACCAGGACGGCGACATCACCGTCGACGAGCTCTACAGCTACGTACACGACCATGTCGTCGCCGAACGCCCCCGCCAGCGGCCCAAGAAACAAGACAATATCGAAGGCCGCACCCTCCTGGCCCGCAACCGCAATTGGCAAGTACCGCAACATATTCGAACCGCACTCGACAGTCCGGCCGTTCGCGATCGGCGCAACGCGCTCGATGACCTGGACCAGTTGCACCGCACCGGCGGCGCCATTGTCCGGTCCCGCGTCCGCGACGCCATCACCCGACTCCTGGACGACGACAGCCGCGCCATCGCCGCCGCGGCCGCCCACTGGCTCGACACCCACCCCACCGGCACGGCAACGCCGCCGGCCGGTGACGGCACCGACACAGCCATGAAGCCCGACCCTCAGCCGGTCGGCGAGACCGTCCCGGCAAGGTCGCCGGGGCGCGGCACCGACGCCGCGGAACACGAAGACGCACCGGCCATCGCCCAGGTTTTCAGCGAACCCGGGCCGCCTCTCCCACCGGAACACCGGACAATCGAACGCCGCGACAGCAGTTTCCGACGCAGACTCCGCGACCGGAAATGGGCCATTCCCCGGAAATGGGCCATACCGATGACAGCCGCCGCTGTGACGATCGCTTGCGTAGTCGCCGTGGGCGGCTGGCACCTCGCCCGTACCGGCGTGGCCGGGCACCCGATCGCCGACGACATAGCACTCCGAGGGCCCGACATCGATTTGCTCAAGCTGATCGACTCGAACGGCAGACACCGCAGCAACTGCTACCACGCCGACCCGGACCCGGGCCAGATCGCCCATATCACCTGTGAAATCACCAAGGCAGCGGGGGCGCCCTTTTCTCGGTTCATCCGATTCTCCAACGTCGACAAACTCACCGACTTCTCCCAAACGATCAATCGGATGTTGCACACCGGAAACTGCCCGGGCGACCCGCCGGGACCAGACGCGCCCGTCTTCGACAATCTGCACAAACTGGTAGGCCGCAAGACCTGTGGCGTCAACCCTACGGTCAGCCCGGCCGCGCCGGCGCTGACCGTGACCGACGAACCCGACCTTGCGATCGCCATTTTCTACTACGCGCCTACCGACTGGACATCACCTCTCGCTGAGCAATTACGCGACTACGACGCGGCGCGGGGTTACCGACAGTTCCTGGCACCGGACGAGGCGAAGGACCCGGACGTATTCACCTCCGCCGACAAGAACCTACTGTCGCTGCTCGGGCCGGACTTCACCCGCACGAACTGCCGACATGCAGACCCGCAACAACCGGCGAAGGCTGAAATCGACTGTGACACACCGGTGAACTACCCCAGCGCAGGGTTCCTGAGCTATCCCACCACCGACGCCGCGCGCCGGACGTACCAGGACACGATCAATCTGCACTCGGGCCATCCCTGCGATGGACGGCCGGGACAAGACAGCGTCTGGATCCGGAACAATCAACCGATCGGGCGGTTCACCTGCTACCCGTTACCCGGCGATCCGATCCACCCCGACGACCATCGGCCCTGCCTGCTCTCGATCCTCGACAGCCAAGCCATTGTGAGCGAGTACTGCGCCATGGCCGCAGGAGCGCCTCAGACCGCGATCACCACCGAGCCAGACCTGCTCGCCTGGTTCCAGAAAGAGGCCGGCTAGTACCGCAACGGCACTCGGGACTTACATGAGTCGGTATCAGCAGGGGCGATAGTGCGACCAATTCGGGACGCCCGCAACGAATTCCGGACGTAGGTTCGGGGCATGCCTCTTGGACATCTCGGGATCAATGTCAGCGATCTGGCGGGTGCGCGGAAGTACTACGACGAACTGATGCCGCTGCTGGACTATGAACCGCTGCTGGCCGACGACGCCCAGTTCGCCTACTGGCCCGCGGCCCGGAAGATCGGCACCTACGTGTTCTTCTACCCAGCCGCGTCGGGCGAGTATTCGCGGGCGCTGCCGGGACTTCAGCACCTGGCATTCATGGTGCCCACGCGCGCGGCGGTACGGCGGGTGCACGAGTGGGCGGCCGGGCGCGGAGCCGAAATCCTGCACGAGCCACAGGAATTCCCGCAGTACCCGCCGCCCTATTACGCGACGTTCTGGATCGGCTTCGACGGGATCATGCTGGAGGCGGTCTGCCACAAGGACGCGTGACGACTCTGGAGACGCGAAGACCCGCTCCGGGGGAAGCGGGCCTTCGAGTTCCGGCTCGACCGCGCGTCAGCAGTAGTAGCAGACGCCGTTGGCGGGGAGTTCGGTGAAGCAGGAGTTGCAGACCGCCTTGCGGGCCTCGGGTTCCGGCTTCGGGGTGGAGACCGGGCCGGCGGGAGTTACCCGGCGGGGCGCGCCGCCATTGCGCGGGATCAGGGGCGGGATGCCGCCATCGGAGGGGATGTCCGCGCCGTAGGCCGCGTAGCACTGCCAGCGGGCGTAGGCGGCATGCACCTCGAGGTCGGCCGGGACGGGCAGGTGCGCCAGCTCCAGCACGTACTTGTAGCTGTCGCCGACCTTGTGGTTCTGCTTGACGCACAATGCCGTCAGCGGCGGCTCGCCGGCATTGTGGCAGCGGCGGGCGACCTTGCGCAGGATGGCGTCCATCCAGGTGCGGGTGGGGGCGTCGGTACGGATGCCCGACATCTCCTGCACCCGCTCGGCCAGCTCATTGATGGTCACGAAATGGCCGTAGCCGGAGGCGCATTCGGCCAGCACCTCGTGGGCGGCCAGAGCCCAGCCCACCGCCGCATCGCGGAATGTCACCGCGGTCCGGTCGTCGATCCGCCAAGCCCCGGAAGTTGTTGCAGCATCCCTCATAGCCAGACAAAACTAGCGCCTCACCGGGGCGACACGCCAATTCCGTTCGGATATACCGGGTTTCGGTTTGGTCACACTCGAGCGCGGGCACGCATAGAACCTATCGACCCACAGAAAAACAGCCACACATATGCGACGAATTACTCGAACCACGGTGGCCCCGAAGGGAAGCGGAGTCCGCCTACACCCACAAAACACTCCGCCCACACCCACAAAACACATTGGCCCGCTTCCCTTTCGGGAAGCGGGCCAATGTTCTACGACTTGTTCAAAGTCATGGAGCAGGCTTACTTGGCCTTCTCCAGGACCTCGACCAGACGCCACCGCTTGGTGGCGGACAGCGGACGGGTCTCCATCAGCTGCACGCGGTCGCCGACACCGGCGATCTCGTTCTCGTCGTGGGCCTTCACCTTCGAGGTGGTGCGGATGATCTTGCCGTAAAGCTTGTGCTTCACGCGATCTTCCAGCTCGACCACGATGGTCTTGGTCATCTTGTCGGAGACGACGTAGCCGATGCGCACCTTGCGCTGGCCCCGCTCCTCCTGCTTGGCCGGCGTCTTGGCCGGGCCCTTGGCGTCACTCATGCCGCGTCTCCCTTGCCTTCAGGACCGGAGGCCAGGCCGAGCTCGCGCTCACGCATGACCGTGTAGATGCGCGCGATCTCGTGGCGGACCACACGCAGGCGCCGGTTGTTCTGCAACTGGCCGGTCGCCATCTGGAAGCGCAGGTTGAACAGCTCTTCCTTGGATTCGCGCAGTTTCGCGACGAGCGCGTCATTGTCGAGCTCGCGGAGCTCTGCGGCCGGATTGGCAGTAGCCATCAGAACTGCTCCTCTCGGGTCACGATCCTGCACTTCATCGGGAGCTTGTGCATCGCGCGGCGCAGGGCCTCACGAGCGGTCTCCTCGTTCGGGTAAGAAAGCTCGAACATGACCCGACCGGGCTTCACGTTCGCGATCCACCACTCCGGCGAACCCTTACCGGAACCCATGCGGGTTTCGGCCGGCTTCTTGGTGAGCGGGCGGTCCGGGTAGATGTTGATCCAGACCTTGCCGCCACGCTTGATGTGGCGGGTCATCGCGATACGAGCGGACTCGATCTGACGGTTGGTCACGTAGGCGGGCTCCAGAGCCTGGATGCCGAACTCGCCGAACGAAACCGCGGTGCCGCCCTTGGCCATGCCGGAGCGCTTCGGGTGGTGCTGCTTACGGTGCTTGACCTTGCGGGGCATCAACATAGGTCAGCCCTCCTGGTTCTCTGCCGGAGCCTCCGCGACAGCAGTCGCGGCACGCCCGGCCTCAGTGCTGGTCGCGGTGGTGCCCTGGGCACCGCTGCGACGGGGACGGCTCGGACGCTCGCGACGCGGGCGGTCGTCACGCTCGCGGCCGGACGGGGCCACCGCGGTGACCTCACGCTTGCCGCCGACGATGTCGCCCTTGTAGATCCAGACCTTCACGCCGATGCGGCCGAAGGTGGTCTTCGCCTCGTACAGGCCGTAGTCGATGTCGGCGCGCAGCGTGTGCAGCGGCACCCGACCCTCACGGTAGAACTCCGAGCGCGACATTTCCGCGCCGCCGAGACGGCCGGAGCACTGCACACGGATGCCCTTGACGTTCGGCGAACGCATGGCCGACTGGATGGCCTTGCGCATCGCGCGACGGAACGCCACACGGTTCGAGAGCTGCTCGGCCACACCCTGAGCAACCAGCTGCGCATCCGACTCGGGGTTCTTGACCTCGAGGATGTTCAGCTGAACCTGCTTCTTGGTGAGCTTCTCCAGCTCGGCGCGAATGCGGTCGGCCTCGGCGCCACGACGGCCGATCACGATGCCCGGACGCGCGGTGTGGATGTCCACACGCACGCGGTCACGGGTGCGCTCGATCTCGACCTTCGAGATGCCGGCCCGCTCCATGCCGGTGGCGAGGAGCTTGCGGATCGCGACGTCTTCCTTCACGTAGTCCGCGTACTGCTTGTCCGCGTACCAACGCGACTTCCAGTCGGTGGTGATACCGAGGCGGAAGCCATGGGGATTGATCTTCTGTCCCATTTACTTTGCCCCTCCCTTCCGGCGGCTACGAGTGGCAGCGCCGGCGGTGGGCACGCTCTCGACCTCGATGGTGATGTGGCTGGTGCGCTTGCGGATCCGGAACGCGCGGCCCTGGGCACGCGGCTGGAAACGCTTCATGGTCGCGCCCTCGTCGACGTACGCGGTCGAGATGACCAGCGTGGCCGGGTTCAGGCCGAGGTTGTTCTCCGCGTTGGCGGCGGCCGAGGCCACCACCTTGGCGACCGGCTCGCTCGCGGCCTGCGGCGCGAACTTCAGGATGTTCAGCGCATCCTCGACACGGCGGCCACGGACCAGGTCCACGACTCGGCGGGCCTTCATCGGCGTCACGCGAACGTGCTTGGCGGTCGCGCGCGCGGTCGGGTTCTGAGTTTCAGTGCTCATCGCCGCTTGCTCTTCCGATCTTCCTTGACGTGGCTCTTGAACGTGCGAGTCGGCGCGAATTCACCGAGCTTGTGTCCAACCATGTTCTCGGACACGAACACCGGCACGTGCTTGCGGCCGTCGTGGACCGAGAACGTGTGGCCGATGAAATCCGGGATGATGGTGGAACGACGCGACCAGGTCTTGATGACCTGCTTCGTGCCCTTCTCGTTCTGGACGTCCACCTTCTTGAGGAGGTGTTCGTCGACGAACGGGCCCTTCTTCAGGCTGCGTGGCATGTCTAACCTCCTCCTTAACGCTTCTTGCCGCGGCGGCGGACGATGAGCTTGTCGCTGGGACGGTTGGGCTTACGGGTGCGGCCCTCGGGCTTGCCCCACGGGGAGACCGGGTGGCGACCACCGGAGGTCTTACCCTCACCACCACCGTGCGGGTGGTCGACCGGGTTCATGACCACACCACGGACGGTCGGGCGAACGCCCTTCCACCGCATACGGCCGGCCTTACCCCAGTTGATGTTCGACTGCTCGGCGTTGCCGACCTCGCCGATGGTGGCGCGGCAGCGCACATCGACGCGACGGATCTCACCGGAGGGCATACGCAGGACGGCGTAGGCGCCTTCCTTACCCAGCAGCTGGATGGACATGCCCGCGGCACGGGCCAGCTTGGCGCCGCCGCCCGGACGCAGCTCCACCGCGTGAACGGTGGTACCGGTCGGGATGGAGCGCAGCGGCAGGTTGTTGCCCGGCTTGATGTCCGCGCCGGCGCCCGACTCGATCTTCGTGCCCTGGGCGATGCCCTTGGGCGCGATGATGTAGCGCTTCTCGCCGTCGGCGAAGTGCAGCAGCGCGATGTTGGCGGTGCGGTTGGGGTCGTACTCGATGTGCGCGACCTTGGCCGGGATGCCGTCCTTGTCCAGTCGACGGAAGTCGATCAGACGGTAGGCACGCTTGTGGCCGCCACCCTTGTGACGAGTGGTGATGCGGCCCTGCGCGTTACGGCCACCGGTCTTGGTGAGCGGACGCAGCAGCGACTTCTCGGGGGTCGTGCGGGTGATCTCGGCGAAGTCCGAGACCGAGGCACCGCGGCGGCCCGGGGTTGTCGGCTTGTACTTACGGATTGCCATGAGTTCTTCTCTACTTTCTGGAGCTCCAGCCGCTTACGCGACCGGGCCTCCGAAGATCTCGATGGGCTTGCTGTCGGCCGAGATGGTCACGAGCGCGCGCTTGGTGTCCTTGCGCTTGCCGTAACCGAAGCGGGTCCGCTTGCGCTTGCCCTGACGGTTGGCGGTGTTGACGCTCGTGACCTTCACACCGAAAACCTTCTCAACGGCGATCTTGATCTGCGTCTTGTTCGAGTCCGGGTGCACCAGGAAGGTGTAGGTGCCTTCTTCGATCAGTCCGTAGGACTTCTCGGAGATCACCGGCGCGAGCAGGATGTCGCGGGGATCGGCGATGGTGGTCACTTGCTCTCCTCCTGTGCAGCTTCGGCGGGGCCGTGCACGAAGGCGTTGAGCGCCTCGACCGAGAACACGATTTCGTCGCTCTTGAGAACGTCGTAGGTGTTCAGCTGGTCCGGGGCGATCGGGTGCACGCCCTGCAGGTTCGCCACGCTCTTCCACGCGGTGACATCTTCACGGCCGACGACGACCAGGATGTTCTTCCGCTCCGACAGCTCGGCGAGGAAGGACTTGGCCGACTTGGTCGACGGGGTCTGTCCCGCAACCAGTTCGGTGATCACGTGGATGCGCTCGTTGCGAGCCCGGTCCGACAGAGCGCCACGCAGCGCGGCGACCTTCATCTTCTTGGGCAGGCGCTGGGTGTAGTCACGCGGCTGCGGGCCGTGGACGGTGCCACCGCCGGCGAACTGCGGCGCACGGGTCGAACCCTGGCGCGCACGGCCGGTGCCCTTCTGACGGTACGGCTTCTTGCCACCACCGCGGACCATGCCGCGGGTCTTGGTGGCGTGCGTGCCCTGGCGAGCCGCGGCCTGCTGGGCCACGACAACCTGGTGCATCAGCGCGATATTCGCGGTCACGTCGAAGATCTCCGCAGGGAGCTCGACGGTGCCCTCGGTCTTGCCGCCAGCGGCCTTGACCGTGAGCGTCAGGTTGGTCTTGGTCTCGGTGCTCATGCCCGGGCACCACCCTTCACTGCACTCTTGACGATCACGATGCCGCCGGTGCGGCCCGGGATCGCGCCCTTGATCAGCAGCAGGCCGTTCTCGGCGTCCACCTTGTGGACCGAGAGGTTCTGCGTGGTGACGCGGTCGTTACCCATGCGGCCCGACATGCGCATGCCCTTGAAGACACGGCCCGGGGTGGAGCAACCACCGATGGAACCCGGACGACGGTGCACGGCCTGCGCACCGTGCGAGGCACCCTGGCCACGGAAGCCGTGGCGCTTCATGGTGCCCGCGAAGCCCTTGCCCTTGGAGGTGCCGGTCACGTCGACGTAGGCGCCTTCTTCGAAGACGTCAGCGTTGAGCTCCTGGCCGACCTCGAGGTTCGAGACATCGGCGAGGCGGAGCTCGGCGATGTGGCGGCGCGGGGTGACGTTGGCCTTGGCGAACTGGCCGGAGACCGGCTTGTTCACCTTGCGCGGGTCGATGGCGCCGTAGGCGACCTGGACGGCGGAGTAGCCGTCACGCTCGACCGTGCGGATCTGGGTAACGACGTTCGGGCCCGCCTTCACGACGGTCACGGGAACGACGCGGTTCTTCTCGTCGAAGACCTGGGTCATGCCGAGCTTGGTGCCCAGGATGCCCGCGGCCGGACGGCTCTTGTTGTCAGTCATATTCGAAGTCCCCGTCACTGAATGTTGACGTCGACGCTGGCCGGCAGGTCGATACGCATCAGGGCGTCAACCGTCTTCGGCGTCGGGTCGAGGATGTCGATCAGCCGCTTGTGCGTACGCATCTCGAAGTGCTCGCGCGAGTCCTTGTACTTGTGCGGCGAACGGATGACGCAGTACACGTTCTTCTCGGTGGGCAACGGCACCGGGCCGACGACGCGGGCACCGGTACGGGTCACCGTCTCGACGATCTTGCGCGCAGACGCGTCGATCGCCTCATGGTCGTAGGCCTTGAGCCTGATGCGGATCTTCTGTCCCGCCACGCTGAGTGTCCTTTTCTCCGCTTACGTTGTGGTCCAAGAGCCTTCGCTCTCACACCACCCTCATTTGCACAGCCCGAACACACGAAGACGCATCAGCCACCACACGACCGGCCACCTGGGCCCGATCCATCGCCGCTGTTCATCTGTCATGGTTCATCCGGTCCACGCGGTCGGGCGTGTCGCTCCGCCGCCCATTCCTCGGCCCGGACCAAAATCCTGTAAGCCTCGGAACATTGTTCCGGACGCACCCACGCCGCAATCCAGCGGGGTGCAAAATTGGGTCTTGCTCACCCACGACCAGCGCCGATCCAACGGAAAAGACGCAACCCGGTGTGGGCAACCCGAACAGTATGCCTCGAGTCCCCAGCCCACTTCAAATCGCCCCCTCCCCCACCCCGGACTCGATGGCCCTGGTCACACCGGGTCGACCCGCCCGGCCCGGAGAGCGCGATGGCCGGTGCGGAACTCCGCTCTCGCACCGGCCATTTCACACCTCAGCGGTCGCGGAGGTACTGGAGGTAGTAGTCCCAGCCGCCGAGGTCCTGAATCAACAGGAAGTTGCCACCGTGATGCACGGCGGGGTCGACCAGGGCCAGGCCGACCTGTCCTCCGGGAGTGTCGGCGGCCTCACCGACGACCTGGGTCAGGCTGCCGTACAGCTTGCCGTCGACCATCGGAATCTCCGAGTAGTACGGGTCGAGGGCGATCCGGTTGTTGGCCCGGTTGATCTGGTCGATCGCCGCCGGGATCCAGGTGTTGGACAGGGCCACGGTCTCGTCGTGGTCGAGGTCCACACCGACGTAGATGCCGCCGCCCGGATTGATGTACGGCGTGAAGGCCGCGGCCGAACCGGCGGATGCGGTGGTGGCGAGGGCCGCCCCCGCGAGTGCGATGCCAACGGTGGCCACCGCGGTGCGAATACGCATGATTTCGAGAACTCCTGATTTCCCCGATAGCCGACCCGTGTGGCGTCGGCTCCCAGCCGCACCTCCGGCGCGGCCAATCCAGATAACAAGCAACCAATTGGTTTCGCGCGGCGAGGCAAGCCGCCTACCGATTCGATGACCGATTCGCGGGAGCCCGGGAGCCGGACCGGAGGGATCCTTCCCCATAACTTACTTTTGAGTAAGATACAGGCATGGCCAAAGAGACCGCTACATATCGCGGGTGGAAGAAGCTTCCCGACAATCGGATCGGGCACACGTTGTTCTCGCTCGGGATGGTGGCGCGGGTGCCGTATTTCGGGACCGTGCTGCCGAGCGTGGTGCGGCTGGAGCCGGGGCTGTGCGAGGTGACCGCACCCAAGTGGTTCGGGATTCACAATCATCTGGGGACGTTCCACGCGATCGCGGCGTGCAACCTGGCCGAGGTGGCGATGGGCATGCTGTCGGAGGCGACGGTGCCGGAGACGCATCGGTGGATCCCCAAGGCGATGAACGTGCAGTATCTGGCGAAGGCGAACTCGGGACTGCGGGCGGTCGCGAAGTTGCCGGAGGTTCCGGATTTCTCGCAGATCACCGAGGGGCAGGATCTGGTGGTGCCGGTGTCGATCTTCGACCGGGCGGGCCTGGAGGTCGTGCACGCCGACATCACCACCTGGGTGACGCCGAAGTAGTCGCACCCGACTGGAAGTGACTCACCAGCCGACGCCGAGGAACCTCACAGCCACCATCAATAGCGTTGCGGCCATGACAGATTCAATTCCCGCCGCAGACAGTTCCCACTCCCCTCCGGGACGACGCCGGCCCAGTCGTGTCACGCTCTCCGTGGCCGGCGCGGCGCTGGCCCTGGCGGCCACGCTCGGCCTGGCCGCCTGCGGGTCCAGCGATCACAATTCCGCGGGCAGCGGCAATCAGCAGCAGGAACCCAATGGACGCCACGGCGACGGCCAGGGTGGTCAGGGCGGCCGGGGCGTCCGCGGCAAGATCACCAGCGAGGGCTCCGGATCCTGGGTGATCACCAAGCGGGACGGCAGCACCGAGACCGTGAACATCTCCTCCACCACGGAATTCGGCACCAAGGCGAAGAGCGAGACCGCCGCGCAGTTCGCGGTCGGCGATCAGATCATGGTGCAGGGTCAGGAATCCAACGGCGCCGTTGCCGCGACCCGCATCGCTCACGCCCGCGAGCACGCCAATATGAATGGGACGCCGCCGAATTCGCCCGGCGCCACCCCGCCGGCCGCACCCGGCGATACCCCGCCCGCGGCGCCGTCGTCGACGCCGGCCGAGTGAGCCGTTCCGTCACACCGAACCTTCGTTGGCCGGCAAGTCCGTTGTGCCGCAATGGACTTGCCGTCCCTTCCCAGCTCTTTTATTGACCGATCGGGGTACTCATCAGCATGACCAGGGCCGCGAAACCCAGCCCGATCGGCACCATCGCCAGCACGATCCGCGCCGCCCACGGCGCCCAGTAGGCGACGACCCATTGCGCGGTCACCGCGAGCAGCCCGAACAGCAGCAGCTGCTGCGCGTCGTCGAGGTGACCGAAGGTATTCGGGCAGGAGTCGCGGCCGTTGCACGAGTCGGTGGCGAACCCGCTGAGCACGAAGAGCGCGAAGTAGACGGGCAGGCCGAACCCGAACAGCACCGACGACGCGGTCGGCGGCACCCACCAGTACCGCTTGCCGGTGTTCATTCCGTCTCTCCCCCACCGCGTCGTATCCGCCGGTCGCCCACGGCACGCACGATAGCAAGCGGCAATAACCACCGAAGGGTGGCGCGCGCGGCGAGGATTCGGCCGCACAGCGCGCGGCGGTGCGAAGTCGGAGTCGGCCTGGCGGGGCCGGGACGCGACTGTTTGAATGCGGGTATGAGTGGCCGTGAGGTCGGCGGGGCGGCCGACGTATGCGTGGTGGGGCTCGGTCCCACAGGCCGGGCGCTGGCGCATCGCGCCATGGCGGCGGGTATGCGGGTGGTCGCGGTGGATCCGCGGCCGACGCGGCTGTGGGCGCCGACCTTCTCGTGCTGGGTGGACGAGCTGCCGGAGTGGCTGGGGCACGGCGCGATTGCCAGCCGCATCGAGGCGCCCGCGGTGTGGACCACCACCGAGCACAGGATTCCCCGGCCCTACTGCGTACTGTCCAAGCAGGGCCTGTTCGACGCGTTGCCGCTGGACGACGCGACGGTCATCGCGGGCCGCGCGCGCACGGTGGAGGCGCACCGGGTGGAGCTGGCCGACGGTACCGAGGTGCGCGCCGCCACCGTGTTCGACACCCGCGGCCAGGCCGCGCCGGGCGGCCGGCGCACCGCCAGCGCGCACGGCATCTTCGTGGACGAGGACACCGCGGCCCCGATGGTGACCGCCGGCGAGGGCCTGCTGCTGGACTGGCGCGACGAGAACGGCGCGGGCCCGGACGAGCCGCCGTCGTTCCTGTACTCGGTGCCGCTCGGGGACGGCACGGTGATTTTCGAGGAGACCAGCCTGGGCCTGCGCGGCGGCATGCCGCAGCACGAGCTGCGGCGGCGCACCCTGAATCGGCTGGCGGCGCACGGGATTCGGCTGCGCGGCGACGAGCCGACCGAGGCCGCCCACTATCCGCTCGACGAGCTGCCCCCGAAAGCCGGTCGCGGCCGGGTGATTCCGTTCGGCTCGCGTGGCGGCATGATGCATCCGATCACCGGTTACTGCGTGGCGGATTCGCTGGCGCTGGTGGACACCGCCCTGGCCGCGGTGCGCCGCGGCGAGGATCCGGTCGAGGCGCTGTGGCCGTGGCAGGCGCGCCTGGTCCATTGGATGCGCATGCGGGGCGTGTACGGCCTGGGCCGGCTGACGACCGCGCAGTCCATCGCCATGTTCGACGCGTTCTTCACCCGCCCGCCCCGGCAGCAGCGCGCGCTGCTGTCGGCACACGCCGACTACTCGGCGCTGGGCATGGCGCTGTTCATGACGGTCGGCACCACCCGGCCGTTCCGCTGGCGCTACGACCTGGTCGGCTGGCGGAACCGGAACCGCTGGGTGGGTTGGGATTACGGCCGCCCGCGCCCCCTGGACGACCTGCTGCAACCCCGGGAGGATCTGCTGCAACCCCGGGAAGATCTGCTACCCGGGGACACCGCGCAGTAGCACGCCGGACCGAGGTGGGGCTCAGACCCAGTTCTCGATCCAGTACTTCCAGACGATCGCGGCGTAGGCGGCCAGTGGCGGCACCTTGATATCGGTGCCGGCGAGCGCGGCCGCGGTGCGGCGGGAGTCGAAGCGGCAGGACAGTTCGGTGTCCTCGATGACGTCCATGGGGATGCCGACCTGGCGCAACACCCAGCCCATGCCGGGCACGCGCAGGGTGAGGTCGAGGGTCTGCTTGGGCATGACCTGGATGAGGTGCGGCGCCCCGGCCTCGTCGGCGAAGAGGTTGAAGACGTCGGCGACGCTCTGCTCGCGCGGATCCGCCAGGTGGTATGTGGCGGGTGCGTCGCCGGGCCGGTGCGCGATGTGGTCGAGGGCGCGGGCCACGAAATCGACCGGCACCAGATTGGTTTCGCCGAGTTCGGGCGCGATCACGGGCAGGATGCGGGGCAGCTGCGCGGCCATGCGCAGCAGCCGGAAGAAGTAGTAGGGGCCGTCGATGCGGTCGATCTCGCCGGTGCGGGAATGACCGATCACGATGGCGGGCCGGTAGATCCGCCACGGCACCGCGGTCTGCTCGCGCACGTCCTGTTCGGCCCGCAGCATGGCCCGCTGGGAGGGGGTAGGGAGCAGCTGCCCGACGTCGGTCATGTCCTCGGTGAACAGGCCCTCCCAGGCTCCCGCGACACGCACCGTCGAAACATGGTGCAGCCGTCCGGCTTCCAGCGCCGCCGCGAGTTCGGCGACCCGCCGGGTGCCGCCGCCCGCGCCGCGGGTGTCGAAGCCAGCGGCCAGGTGGAAGACATGGTCGATCGAACCGCGGTGCGCCGCAATCCAGCCCGTGTCGATGCCGAGCCCGGGCGCGCCGAGGTCGCCGCGCACCGGGCGCACCCGGTCGGCGGCGCCCCAGTCGCGCAGGCAGCGGTTGAATCGCAGCACGGAGTCCTCGCCCGGGCGCACCAGGACGTGGACGTCCGCGCCGCGTTTCAGGAGTTCGGGAAGCAGAAATCGACCGATGAACCCAGTTGCCCCGGTAACCAGGTAAGTCATGGCGCCCACCTTAACGTGACGCACGCCACTCCAACTCCGGTGCGGCTCCGGGGAAACGGGTCGGGCGTGTCTAGGCTCCGGTCTCCGCCGCCCGCCGGTACCCGCGGATCGCGGGGTAGGCGCACACCACGATCATGCCGACCGACCACGCCACGGTCTTCCACAGCGGTGTCGCGATCGGCCCGTCGTAGGACAGTCCGCGCATGGCGTCGATGGCGGTGCTCATGGGCTGGTTCTCGACCGTCTTCTGCAGCCAGACCGGGTAGGCGAACACCGGCACGAAGCCGGAGTTGAAGAACATCAGCAGGGTGTTGACGATGCCGATCAGCGAGACCAGCAGCACGCCCTCGGTGAGCGTGGCCAGCGCCGTCACCAGTACCGCGAACCCGATGGCGAACAGGATCGGAATGCCCAGCATGGCAATCGAAGCCGCGGGCCCGTACCAGAACCGGAAGCCGATGCACACGCCCACGGCGAGCACGAACAGCGAGGTGATGAGCACTCGCAGCGCCTCGGCCAGCAGCCGCCCGGTGAGTCCGGCCGCGCGATGGATGGGCATGGTGTAGAACCGCCCGAGCAGTCCGGTGGCCTTCTCGGTCTTGAAGCCGAGCGCGCTCACCACCGAACCGGACATGGCCGCGACCAGCATGACCATCGGCACGGTGCCGTAGATGCTGGGCATGCCGGTGGCCTGGGTGATGGAGTCGCCCAGCACGATCCGGAACATGATCAGCGTGGCCGCCGGGTAGACGAGGGTCTGAATGGTGGTCGCGGGATCACGCATCCAGCCGATGAGCAGGCGCTTGCACTGAATCAGGCTCTGTTCCAGCCAGATCGAGAGCGCGCGCTCCGACCGCGGTTTCACCACGGGCAGCGGCTGATGTCCCGCCCACGATTCCACTTCGACCGCCGAATCCTTTTCGACCACCGAATCCTGTTCGTCCACTCGGGCCGTCACCGCACTGCTCATGATCGCCTCACACTCGCCCAGATTGCCATCGGCGTGAAGACGACCGCGAGGCCGCCCAGCCACACCAGCGGCACCCACAACACCTGCCAGGTCACCCCGTGCTCGGCCATGTCGCGCAGCGCGAAGGAGAACTGCGAGATGGGCTGATTGCGCACGAACGGCCGTACCCAGGCGGGGAAGCCGGTCTCGGGCACGAAGCCGCAGGACAGCATGCCGAAGATGAGGGTCGGCAGGGTCAGGGCCTGGCTCAGCGATTCGGGGCTCTTGGTCAGTGACCCGAGCCCGTCGGCGCCGATGGCCAGGATGGTGCCGACGGCGAGGGAGAACACGCAGAACAGCGCGGCCTGTCCCCAGCCGGCGACGAATCGGAAACCGATCAGGTGGCCCCAGCCCAGGGCCGCGATGAGCGAGACCACCGAGCGCACCAGGCCCGCGGACAGCCGGGACAGCAGCGGCACCAGCTTGCCGATGGGCATGGTCTGCATGCGGGTGTTGAGCCCGGTCATGGCCTCGAACGCGGCCAGCTGCGCGTTCGACATCATGGTGAAGGACATGGTCTGCAGCACGATGATCGGCATGACGAACTGCGCGTAGTGGATGCCGCGGACCTGCATGACGTACTTCAGCGGCAGGTAGAAGCCGAGGGTGAACACCAGCGGCACGATCACCGCGACGGCGAGTTCGCCCTTGGTGGCCATCACCCAGACGACGCGTCCGGTGAGCGCGCGCCACTGGGCGAAGCTGCTGGGCCGGGCGGGTGGTACGCCGGCGAACAGGTCGGCGGCGTCGGCCGCGGGGGCACTCATGCCACGCCTGCGGTGTCGGCCGTGTCGGCGGCGGCCTCGTGGCTGCCGGAGTGCCCGGTGAGCGAGAGGAAGACGTCGTCGAGGGAGGGCCGCCGCAGTCCGATGTCGGCGAGCTTGACGCCGACGGCGTCGAGCCGGCGCAGGGCCTCCGACAGGGTGGCCGCACCGTTCGGGGCGGGAATCGAAAGCCGGTCGCCGCCGTCCATATCCGCGCGGACCGCGTCGGGCACCAGATCGCCGAGCGCGTCGGCGACGGTGGTCAGCTGGGTCGGGTCCAGCGGCACGACCTCGCAGTAGCTGCCGCCGGTCTTCTCCTTGAGGGCGTCGGCGGTGCCCTCGGCGATGACCGTGCCCTTGTCGATCACGATGATGTTGTCGCTGAGCACGTCGGCCTCTTCGAGGTACTGCGTGGTCAGCAGGACGGTGATGCCCTGGTTCTTGAGGGCGGTGACGAGATCCCAGACGCCCTGGCGGCTGCGCGGATCCAGGCCGGTGGTGGGTTCGTCGAGGAACACCACCTCGGGGCGGACCACCAGGCCGCAGGCGATGTCGACGCGGCGGCGCATGCCGCCGGAGTAGTGGCGCACCGCGCGGCGGCCCGCGCCGGTGAGGTCGAATTCCTCGAGCAGGTTGTCGGCGCGCTGCCGGGCGGCCTTGCGCGGCAGGCCCATCAGGCGGCCGAAGAGCTCGAGGTTCTCGCGACCGGAGAGGTTCTCGTCGAGGGCCGCGTACTGGCCGGTCATCATGATCGATCGGCGCACCGCGGCGGGGTCCGAGCGCACGTCGTGCCCGGCGATGCGGGCGATGCCGGAGTCGGGGCGCAGCAGGGTGGACAGGATCTTGACCGTGGTGGTCTTGCCCGCCCCGTTGGGGCCGAGAATGCCGAGGACCTGTCCGCGGGCGGCGGTGAAGCTGATCCCCTGCAGCGCGTGCACCTCGCCGAAGGACTTACGGACGTCTTCGACGAAAACGGCCGGATCGTCGGGTTCTCCGGGTTGCGGTCTGTCCAAGCTGGGCATCAACTCTCCACTATCGACTGGTCGGGCTGAACGATGTCGCCCCGTGCGGCGGGTCCCCACATCCCACGGGGACGAGTCGTTACCGCCCGCCGGGATGATCCACACCGCCGGGCGTGATGTTACCGGCGCATCCCAAACAAGGCCGTTTCTTTGCCGAAGCAGCATTCTCCAAACTGTGTGCTTGGTCACAAACCAAAAGGTTCTCGCATAGCTGCTGATCCAGGCGCAGACCGGCCGGTATGCGGCAATTTCGCTACCTTGTCGCATCTGCGACTCGAACCATAGTCTGGCGTTGGCGGGGAGAGACATTCACAGGCCACGAGAGGTTGACCATGGCCGAGTCGGCGCAGCCGGCAACAGGGCGCGCCGGTGCGCGCCGATCCAAGGTGCTGACGTCCTTCGACCCACGGACCGGGGAGGTCGTCGGCGAATACGCCAGTATGGGCGCGGGCGAGCTCACCCGGACCGTCCGCTCGGCACGCAGTGCCGAACAATGGTGGGCGGCACTGGGATTCGACGCGCGCAAACGCTGGCTACTGGACTGGAAACGCAGCCTGGCCCGCGGCACCCGCGATCTGGTCGAGCTGATCAGCAGCGAGACCGGCAAGCCGCGCATCGACGCGGCCATCGAGGTGACGCTGGCGGTGGAACATCTGGATTGGGTTGCGCGGCATGCGGAGAAGACGCTGGGCCGCACCACCCGGCTGGGCGCCGCGCTGCGCCGCGAGGCGGCCGGCACCGTCGGCTACCTGCCGCTGGGCGTGGTCGGCGTGCTCGGCCCCTGGCAGAATCCCGTTCTGACACCGATGAATTCGATCGCCGGTGCGATGGCGTCGGGCAATGCGGTGGTGTTCAAACCCAGTGAGCTGACCCCCGGCGTGGGTGCCTGGCTGGCCGACACCTGGAACCATCTGGCCCCGAATCAGCCTGTGCTGCAGGTGGTCACCGGTGACAGCGGCACCGCCGCCGCCCTGTGCCGCGCCCGCGTGGACAAGCTGGCCTACGCCGGATCCGGCGCGGGGGCCCGGGAGGTGGCCACACTGGCCGCGCAGGCGTCCACCCCCCTGCTCGTCGAGCAGGGGGGACGCGGGTCGATGGTGGTCCAGGTCGACGCCAAGCTCGATACCGCCGCGGCGGCCGCGGTGTACGGCGCCATGGCCAATTCCGGTCAGCAGCCCGCAGGCGTGCAGTGCGTGTACGTGGCCGACTCGGTGTACGAACCGTTCCTGGAGCTGGTGGCCGATCAGGCCCGGCGGCTGCGCCCGGGCGCGGATCGCCGCGCCTCCTACGGACCGATGATCCTGGACGCCCAGATCGACGTGGTGCGCCGCCAGGTGCGCGACGCCGTCACCCGGGGCGCGCGGCTGGTGGTCGGGAGCCTGGAGTCGATCCGCGAACCGTATATCGAGCCGATCGTGCTCACCGAGGTGCCCGAGGTGAGCACCGCGGTCACCGGGGACGCGGTCGGGCCGGTGCTGGTGGTGAATCGGGTGGCCACCATGGACGAGGCCGCCGATCGGGTGAATGCCGCCGAAAGGCCGCGCGCCGTCTCGGTTTTCACGCGTGACACCCGCAGCGTCCCGGAGTTCGCGGCCCGGCTGCGCAGCGAGCTCATCACGGTCAACGCGGCCCCGGTCTACGGGGTCAACGGGCCGGGCCGCATTCGCGATCCGCGCACGCTGCGGGAATTCGCGCGGCCGCAGACGATCACCGAGAAGCATCCGCAGGACCAGATCACCTCGGGCACCTTCGAGAAGCATCCGCGCCGTCTGCGGGTGGCCCGCGCGCTGTTCCGGATGCGGCACCGGGTCTGACGGTGGAAGTGGCTGCCGCCGGAGACTATTCGGCGGCGCGCCGGAGACTATTCGGCGGCGGGCACGCCCAGCAGCACGGCGCGCATGAGCGCGCTCACCCGGGCCAGGTTCTCGGGCCGCCCGTCGAAGCGGATGCGCCGGCCCACATCGATGACCTGGGCGATGGCCGCGTGCACCCGGAAGCGCGCCTCGACCTGGTCGCCCTCGAGCAGGTTGGCCCATTCGAGCACGTTCTGCCGCTGCACCGAGCGCAGCCGATGCTGTTCGGAGGCGGGCAGATTCGAGAATTCGGAGAAGTAGACCGGCAGGATCTCGGGCATGGCGAAGGTCATGCGGGTGAACCGGTCGGCGATCCGCACGGCCGCGTCGGCGCGGCTGGTGGCCTCGGCCAGCGCCTCGTTGTTGCCGATGGCGACCCGCTCGCCGGTGCGGTGGAAGGCGGCGGCCAGCAGGTCGGCCTTGCTGGCGAAGTAGCGGTAGACGCTGGAGGCGTTGATGCCGGCCGCGGCGCCGATCTCCTCGATGCTGGCCTCGTGGTAGCCCTGCCGTCCGAAGATGCGGATGGCCTCGGTGAGCAGCTGCTCGCGCTTGGAGATGACGGGCAGGCCGCGCACCAGCGGGTCGCCGGTGGCCGGGGCGGGCGCGGGCGGCAGGTCGCAGCGCAGCAGGTCCCAGCAGATCTCGGTGATCAGGTTGACCAGGCGGGTGGTCGACAGCGCGGTGCGGTGCGCGGTGATGGAGCCGATGGCGCTCAGTACGGCGGCCGCGCGCAGCTCGATGTCGGCGGTGTCCGCGTCGGGGTACAGCTCGGCGATCGCGGCGGCCAGGGTGGCGCGCAGTTCGTTGTAGATGACGCGGATGCGGTCGCGGTCCGTGCGTTCCAGGTAGCGGCGCTCCCACCGGTACAGCCCGCCCTCGCGGCGCACGTCGATGGTGTACTCGGCGATGCCGCGGATCAGCGCGGTGAGTCGCGGTTCCGGTTCCAGCTCGGGATGGTCGGCGGCCTTGGCGGCGTCCAGCAATTGCTGTGCGCCCATTTCCGCGGCAGCCACCAGCAGCGCGTATTTATTGGTGAAGTGGCGGTACAGTGCCGGACCGGAGATGCCGACCTCGGCCGCGATCTCGTCCACGCCGACCGGGTGGTAGCCGCGTTCGGCGAATGCCCGGGCCGCTACCCGCACGATTTGGGCCTTGCGGTTCTTGGGGCGGCGGCGGGGACCGGGTTCGCTGTCGGATGGCCCGGAGTTACTGTCCGGTCGCGCGGAAGCGAGGGTTGCCTCGCTGCGATCGGCGACCATACAGTTTCTCCTTCTCGACGAACACCTGCTGTTGACAGTGCCGGACGAACCCCCCTAAGTTAACCACAATTCGCAAAGCCGAACACAGTCTGCGGCGTTGCCGCCGCATATATATCTGGGGAGCGCCCGATGACCGACATCGAGACCACGCCGGGGTACACCGCGGTTCAGGACGGGCGGGTACTGCATATCACCATCACCAACCCCAAGCGTAAGAACGCGCTCAGTTACGACACCATGGCCGGGCTGGGCGATACCGTGCTCGCGGCCTCGACGGATCCGGCCGTGCGGGTCATCGTACTGACCGGAGCGGGCGGCGACTTCTGCACCGGCGCGGATCTGGCCGCCGCCCCGGGCGAGAGGGAACGCGGCATCACGCCCGAGATGACCATGGACGTGGCCAACCGGATGATCAAAGCGATCGTCGACTCCCCCGTTCCGGTCGTCGCCCGGGTCAAGGGCGCGGCGGCCGGGGTGGGCGTGGCCTTCGCGCTGGCCGCCGATCTGGCCTACGCGTCCGAGGACGCCTACCTGTTGCTGGCCTTCATCAATATCGGCCTGATGCCCGACGGCGGCGCGGCGGCCCTGGTGGCGGCCGCGGCCGGTCGCCCGCTGGCCGCGGAGATGGCGCTGCTCGGCGAGCGGCTCCCGGCGCGAAAGGCCGTGGAGCACAGCCTGATCGCGGGCGTGTACGGCGACGAGGAGCTCGACGCCAAGGTGGAGGCGGCCGTCGCCAAGCTCGCGCACGGTCCGCGCCGCGCCCTGGAGCTCACCAAGCGCGCCCTCAATGGGGCGGCGCTGACCTCGCTCGACGCCGCCCTGGCCGCCGAGAAGGCCGGCCAGTGCGAACTGCTCGGCTCGGCCGATTTCGCCGAGGGCGCGGCCGCCATGCTGCAGAAGCGCCGGGCGGTCTTCGCCGAATAGCGCGGCGCGTCAGCCCTTTCCGGCGACGGTCAGGTAGATCAGCACCACGTTCAGGGCGGTGATGACCGCGGCCACCAGCCAGGCCAGGCCGGTGGTGACGCGGTGGTTGACGTTCGCGCCCATGAGCCCGGCATCGCTGGTGAGGCGCACCAGCGGGATGAGCGCGAACGGAATGCCGAACGACAGCACCACCTGCGAAATGATCAGGGCGCGAGTGGGATCGACGCCCAGCGCGAGCACCACCAGGGCTGGAATCAGCGTGATCACGCGGCGCACGGCCAGGGGAATGTGCCGGTCCAGCAGGCCCTGCATGATCATGGCCCCCGCATAGGCCCCTACCGACGTGGACGCCAGGCCCGAGGCGAGCAGGCCGACCGCGAGCAACAGCCCGGCCGCCGGGCCGAGTACCTGCTGGACCGCGGCGTGCGCGCCCTCGATGGTGTCCACCCCGTCGCGGCCGCGCAGCGTGCTCGCCGCCATCAGCAGCATGGCCAGGTTCACCGTGCCCGCCAGCAGCATGGCCAGGCCGACGTCGTACCGGGTGACGCGCAGCAACCGGTTTCGCGAGGCGCCCACCTCCGGATGCCCGTGGCGGTCGCGGGCCATGCCGGAGTGCAGGTAGACCACGTGCGGCATGACGGTGGCACCGATCATGGCCGCGGCCAGCAGCACGCTGCCGGAGCCGTCGAAGCGGGGCACCAGGCCGCCCACGGTCTCCGAGGCCGACGGCGGCGAGAACACCAGGGAGGCAAGGAATCCGATCGCGATGATGCCGAGCAGGCCGATGATGACGCGCTCGAAGGGCTGCTGCCCGCGGAGATTCTGGATCAGCAGCAGGATCATCGACACGATGCCGGTGATGATGCCGCCGATCATGAGCGGCAGTCCGAACAGCAGGTTCAGCGCGATCGCCCCGCCCACCACCTCGGCGAGATCGGTGGCCACCGCCACGGTCTCGGCCTGCGCCCAGTACGCGAGCCGCACCGGACGGCCGGACTTCTCCCGCACCGCCTCCGGCAGCGACTTGCCGGTCACCAGGCCGAGTTTCGCGGACAGGAACTGGACCAGCCCGGCCATCACATTGGCCATGACCACCACCCACACCAGCAGGTAGCCGTACTGCGCACCGGCGCTGATATTCGAGGCGACATTGCCCGGATCGACGTACGCGATGGCGGCGACGAAGGCCGGGCCGAGTAGCACCGCGGCCGACCGCGCTCGCTGGAACGGGCTGCGCTGATAGGCCAAGCTGGTACTCACACACCGAGTTTACGGGTACCCGAACTTTTTGTTTAGCACCTCCTACCAAGCTGTGACCACAGCCATAACGCGCAACAGCCCGGCACCGTGCCGGTGCCGGGCTGTTGTGCGTTGTACGCGTGGGCTTTCGGTCAGATACCGAGGCCCTGGGCCAGGACCGGCCACGAGTTGATGAACTCGTCGTTCCAGTAGCCCCACGAGTGGGTGCCGGTGGCCCGGAAGTTGTAGGTGGCCGGGATGCCCAGCGAGTTCAGCTTGTTCGCCAGGTTGTGGCTGCAGAAGTTGGTGCCCGCCTCGATCACGCCACCGATGATGATCTGGTTGGCCAGGCCGTAGGCGCCGGGCAGCGCGTACGCGCCGTTGAGGGTGTCGTACACGCCGGGCAGACCGCTGCCGGAGGAGATGTAGAGGTTGATGCCGCGCAGCTTGTCGGCGTTGATGACCGGATCGTGCTGGGCCCACTCGGGCGAATCCGCCGGGCCGTACATGTTCTCGAGCTTGCCGCCGCCCCAGGTCTCGACGGTCAGGCGCATGAACTCCTGGCCCTGCGGGTCGGCCATCTGGGCGCAGCCGGAGTAGGCGGCGACGGACTTGTACAGGTCCGGCTTGGCCTCGGCCAGGGTGAGCACGGTGGTGCCGGAGGTGGAGATGCCGGCGATGGCGTTGACGCCGTTGGTGCCGAGGGCGGCGTCGATCAGCGGGGGCAGTTCCTCGCTGAAGAAGGTGGTCCACTTGTTGCGGCCGAGGACCGGATCGTCGTTGTCCCAGTCCTGGTAGTAGGACCACTTGCCGCCGATGGGCTGCACGACATTGACGTTCTTGTCGCCCAGGAAGCCGTTGACGATATTGGTCTTCTTGACCCAGGAGGCGTCGTCCTGACCGCCGCCCGCGCCATTGAGCAGGTACAGGGTCGGGCGCGGCACCGAGGTGTCCGCGGGCCGCTGCACGTCGACCGGGTAGGTGGCGCCCATGGCCGCGGAGTAGACGTAGAGCCGGATGTTCCGGTCGTCCTTCATCTCGGCCTTGGTGATCTTCGAACCATCCGCCGAGACCGGATCGGCCAGCAGCTTCTTGCCGTCGATGATCGGGTCAGCGGAGGCGGTGCCTCCACCGACGCCGGTCATCAGACCGGTGAGAACCGCTGTGGCAGCAAGGAAGGCCGCGGCTCGCAGCCCGCGCCGCCCGTTCCGGACATGTCGACGAATCAATGTTTCGCACCTTCATCTCGTGTCGAATTCAGCTGATACTACGGGTCGGTCACATCGCGGGCGTCAGCGCCCGTGCTCGGCGAGTCCACCCAGCGCCTGCACCCAGCCCTCCACCAGTTGCTTGACCTGGTCCAGGCCGAGCACCGTGCCCACGAAATCGAAGCGGGCGATCAGGCCGTCCTGACTGGTGTCGACGGTGACGTCCAGGTACAGGTCGTCGGCGACCGGTTCCGGGTAGACCCGGGCCGGGCGCAGGTCACGGTAGCGGAAGCCGATGCGGCCCACCGGGAGTACGGCGATCTCCGCCACCGTCTCCGGGTTCAGGTGCCGCAGCAGCCCGAAACCGACTCCCTGCGAGGGTACTTCGCGGGCCCGGTCGCGGATCTGCTCGATCACCGCGCCCGCGGTCGGGCCGCCGGCCCGCACCTCGGCGAGGTCGACGCCGTCCAAGCGCAGCGGGAACGGGTAGGTGGTGCTGAACGCGCCGACCGTCCGCAGTGCGGCCGGATCGCCGGAGGCGCGGCCGTCGGCGATCAGCCGCACCACCGAACCCAGTGTGTCGCGCAGGGTTTCGGCGCCCGGGTCGAGCAGGGTGGCGGCCAGGGCGGCCAGCAGCACATCGTCGATGCTGGCGCCGTAGCGGCGCGCCACGCCGTCGACGGCCGCCGCGCCCTCGCCGGTGATGGACACCGAGACCCGGCCGCGGGCGCCGGAATCGGCGTCGCCGAGCACCAGCTCCGGCGACACGCCCTCCGCGACCTCGGCGAGCTGGCCGCGCCACCAGTCCAATTCGTCGATGGTGTCGGCGTCCACGGCGCGTTCGGCCAGCGCGCGGGCGATGCCGAGCGGATGGGCGTCCGCGCTGTGCGGGGTGGCGTGGCCGCCGGACCAGGAGGCGGTGAGGTCCTCGATGACGGTGCGCCAGGAGGCGTCGTCCACGACCAGGCCATTGGCGACCACGACGAGCACGGCGGCGGGCCGGTCCTGCGGGTCCTCCGCCGGGTTGGTCGCCACGTTCTCCACCAGTACGAAGCGCATGTTGTACCCCTTCTCGGGGTCCAATTCGGCGGCGGCGGCGTGGATCACGGCCTCGATGGGGTCACCGACGGCCTCCAGGTTGGGGTCGATCTGCCAGACCACCGCGGCGCCGCGCGGCGGGGCGGCCGGAATGTCGAGCGCCACCGCGTCGCCGTTGCGGCGCAGTCGCGCCCACAGGCCCGGATGCCGGTCCAGCAGTCCGGCGACCGAGCGGCGTACCCGGGTGCCGGAGATGCCGGCGGCGATATCGAGGGTGATGGCCCGGACCCAGACGCCGGACGGTTCCACCTCGAGCAGGCCCATGGCGCCCGCGGGCAGTGGCGAAACCTCGCCCACCGCACTGAGTCTCGGCCCCATGACCGGGTTCTTGACGGCCACGCGCGGCGGCGCGGCCGGTGCGGTCTCCCCGGGTGCGGCCGCCACGTCGTTCTCCGATGTGACGGCGGCGGCCGGGCTCACCGGCTCGGGCTCGGCAACCGGCCGGAACGCGATATCGGGATCCGGCCCGGACTCCCGGACCGATTCGGGTTCGGCGGCCTGTTCCGGATCGCGCAGCTTCACCGACCGCTCGAGATCCTCGGGCCTGATCACCGGCAGCACCGCGGTGGTGGCCCAGTCGACCTCGAGCTCCTCGGACTGCCCTGCGGCGGAAGCGGATTCGTCTGTGGCGGACGCCGGCTCGCCGGTAGCGGACACGGCGTCGTCACGGGTGCCGGCCACGGGCCGGGCGCGCAGGTTCTCGGCGGCAATGATCCGCACGTCCGCGGGGACCGCCGGGGACAGGGCGTCCCGCACGGGTTCGGCGAGGACCAGGTGGGTCACCGCCTCGCGGGTGAGCAGTTCGGTGAGTTCGCCCGGCTCGTAGGCCCGGTGCTGCGCGACCACCAGGGCGGCGGCGGCGCCGAGCGGCAGCAGCGGTTCCAGCGGCGACAGGCTCGACCCGGCCGCCGCGAGATAGATCGCCCGCGCCTCGCCGTGCAGGCCGAAGGACAGCGTCCGGGTGGCGATCGCGTGCAGGTCCGCCTGGGCGAGCACCACCTCGCCGGAGCCGTCGGCCGCACGATCGACCCAGGCCGCGTCGCCGGGCGCGACGGGTGCGCGGCGGTCCGAGTCGGCGACCGGTGCGGGCGAACGGGATTCGACGTCCGCGCCCACGCGCGGATCGTCGACCACGAGCCACTCCCCGCCGGCGGCCAGCGGAGGCAGCGCGGCCGTCGCGGCGCTGAGGGTCAGGCCGTGCGTGGTCCGGTTGTCGATCGCACCCGTGTCGCCGGTGGCCGGATCCACCGGCAGCACGGTCGCACCGGTTTTGGCGACCGCCCACACCGCGAGGATGAGCGCCACCGAGCGGGGCAGCGCGACGGCCACCCGGGTGCCCGGGCGCGCGCCCTGATCGATGAGAACCCGTGCCAGACGCGAGGATTCGGCGTCGAGCTGGGCGTAGGTGAAAGCACGACCGCGGATGATCACCGCCGCGCCGTCCGGATTCGCCTCGACGGCGGCGGCCATGAGCTCGGGCAGGGTGCCCACCGGCTCGGCGGCAGCGGCGGTATCGCCGGCCGGTTCGGTGTCGGCGCGCTCGATGAGGCCGGCCAGCACCGGGCCGATCACGGCGAGGGCTTCCGCGGTGGTCATCATCTGGTGGGTGCCGGGCACCGGGTGCTCGCCCACGGCCCCGCTGACGTAGGGCCGCCAGTCGGCGGACGACTTCGCCTGCGGGACACCGGCGCTCAGGAACTCGGCCCGGAACAGCTCGACGCGGCCGTCGAAATGCCGCGGCCGGTACTGCGATTCGAGCTCGAGGCTGCGCACCGCGCCGCGATAGATGCGGCGCAGGCGGTCCAGGGTGAGGACGCCGAGGTCCGGCGGCACCGCGCCGTGCAGCGCGGTGAGCGCCTCCTCGCTCAGGTTCAGCAGGTCACCGTCGGGGAAGGCCTCGGGGCCGACGCCGATGGTGGCGAACTCGTCCAGGATCGAGGTCCGGAAGTCGGACTTCGACTCCGGGTAGGAGTCCAGGATGGCGACCAGGTCGACCTGCTGTCCGGCGGCCTGCAGCTCGGTGGCGATGGCGTAGGCCAGGATGCCGCCGAGCGAGTAGCCGAGCACCCGGTAGGGGCCCTCCGGCTGGATGGCGCGCATTTCGGCGGCGTAGCGGCGGGCCACGTCGGCCAGGTCGGCCGGGTCGTAGTCGGCCTCGGTGAGGGCGGGCGACTGCAGGCCGAGCAGCGGCTGGTCCTCGGGGAGGAAGCGCGCCAGACCGGCGTAGCACCACGACATTCCGGACATGGGCGGGGCACAGAAGATCGGCGTCCGGGTGCCCGTGGCGCGAATCGGCAGCACGACCTGAAGTCCGGCTTCGGAATTCGAGTCGAAGTCGTGTTCGCCCTCGAGCGCGGCCAGGATCTGCGCGGCGAGTCCGGCCACGGTCGGCGCGGTGAAGAACCACGCCACCCGGACCTCGGCGCCGGTCAGCGTGCGCAGGCGGCTCGCCACCTGGGTGGCCAGCAGCGAGTTGCCGCCGAGGGTGAAGAAGTCGTCGTCCGCACCGACCCGCTCCAGGCCGAGCACGTCGGCGAAGACCTCCGCCACGGTCTGTTCCAGGGCGGTGGCCGGGGCACGGAAGACGGCCGCCTCGAATTCGGGGTCGGGCAGCGCGGCGCGGTCCAGCTTGCCGTTCACGTTCAACGGCAGGGCGTCGAGGACCACGAAGGCGGCCGGGACCATGTACGACGGCAGCGCCGCCGACAGGGCCGACTTCACCTGCGGCACCTCGATATCCGAGCCGGACGGGACCAGGTAGGCCACCAGCCGGTCGCCGGTCTTGGCGTCGGTCTTGGCGAGCACCGCGGTCTGGGCGATCTCCGGCAGCGCCAGCAGCGCCGCCTCGATCTCGCCGAGCTCGATACGGAAACCACGGATCTTCACCTGGAAGTCGGTGCGGCCCCGATACTCCAGCTCGCCGGTCGAATTCCATGCGACCAGGTCACCGGTGCGGTACATGCGCTCACCGGTCGCGAACGGGTCGGCCACGAAGCGATCCGCGGTCAGATCCGGACGCCCGAAGTAGCCGCGCGCCAATTGCGCACCGGCGAGGTACAACTCGCCCGGCACCCCGGCGGGCACCGGCCGCAGCCGGGCGTCGAGCACGTAGACGCGGCTGTTCCATTCCGGTGCGCCGATCGGCACCGAGACGCGGTCGGCGGCGGTGACCTCGTGGTTGGTGATGGACACCGCGGCCTCGGTCGGGCCGTACAGGTTGTACAGGCCCACCGCCGGGAAGGCGGCGCGGAACCGCTGCGCGAGCGTCGCGGGCAGCGCCTCGCCGATGGCCAGCACCCGCCGCAGCGCGCCCAGTCCGACGGCCGAATTCGATTCGGCCAGCAGCGCGTCCAGCATGGACGGCACCGTGTGCAGCACGGTCACGGCCGTGCGGGTCATGAGCGCGTTCAGGTACACGGGGTCGCGGTGGCCGTCGGGCTCGGCGATGACCAGGCGGCCGCCCGAGACGGCGGCGGACCAGAATTCCCACACCGACAGGTCGAAGGTGGACGCCGTCTTCAGCAGTACCGCGTCGTCGACACCGAGATCGAATTCCGCTGTCTTCCACTGCAACTGGTTGACGATCGCCGCATGCGGCACGGCCACGCCCTTGGGGCGGCCGGTCGATCCCGACGTGAAGATGACGTAGGCGGTGTTCGCCGGCCGCAGTGGCGCGACCCGCTCGGCGTCGGTGATCGGCCCGGCCGGAACCGAATCCGTCGCCAGCTCGTCCATGCGGACCATCGGTGCGAGACCGGTCACGAAGCCGGTCGCGCTCGTGGTGAGGACGCACACCGGCGCGGCCGATTCCAGGATGTGGCCGGTGCGCTCGGCGGGCTGATCAGGATCGACGGGCACGTACGCGCCGCCCGCCGCGGTGACCGCGTACATGGCCACCACCAGATCGGTCGAGCGCCGCAGGGCCAGCGCCACCCGGGACTCGGGGCCGACGCCCAGCGAGATCAGGTGGCGCGCCAGGCGGTTGACCCGCTGCGCGAGTTCGGCGTAGGTCAGCTCGCCTTCGCCGTCGGCGACCAGGGCGGTCCGCCCGGCGTGGGCGCTCACGGTCCGGTCGAGCAGGGACGCCAGCGTGGCGCGGGTGTCGACCTCGTGCCGGGTGTCGTTCCAGCCCTGCAGGATTCGGGCCCGTTCCGCGGTGGCGAGCAGCTCCACCTCGCCCACGGGGGTGGCCGGTTCGGCGACCACGCTGGTCAGCAGCCGCACGAAGCGCTCGGCGAACCCTGCGACGGTGGCCTGATCGAACAGGGCGGTCGCGTAGGTGAAGTGGCCGAGAATGCCTGCGGGCTCACCGGTTTCGCTGTAGCGGTCGGCGGCGATCAGGTGCAGGTCGAACTGCGACAGCTCGGTGTCGATGTCGAGGCCCGCGACGGTCAGCTCCGGCAGTTCCAGACCGGCCTGACTGTGGTTCTGGAAGGACAGGCCCACCTGGAACAGCGGGTGCCGGGCGGTGGAGCGCACCGGGTTGAGCACCTCCACCAGGCGCTCGAACGGGACGTCGGCGTGCGCGAAGGCGGCGAGGTCGGTTTCGCGCTGCCGCGCCAGCAGTTCGGTGAAGCTCGCGCCCGCGTCCACCCGGGTGCGGAAGACCAGGGTGTTGACGAACATGCCGATCAGGTCGTCGAGCGCCTCCTCGCCGCGGCCCGCGATCGGGGTGCCGATGGCGATGTCGTCGGTGCCCGAGAGCCGGGCCAGCAGCACGGCCAGCGCAGTGTGCACGACCATGAACAGCGTCGCGCCCTCGGCGCGCGCCAGCTCCACCAGCGCGCGGTGAGCGGCGGCGTCGATATCGAGCTCGACCTTGCCGCCGTGGAAGGACTGCACGGCCGGGCGCGGCCGGTCCGAGGGCAGGTCGAGCTGGTCGGGCAGTCCGGCCAGCGCCTGCTGCCAGTAGCCGATCTGGGCGGCGGCCACCGACTGCGGATCGTGCTCGTCGCCCAGCAGTTCGCGCTGCCAGATGGCGTAGTCGGCGTACTGCACCGGCAGCGGCTGCCAGGCCGGTTCCAGATCCATGGACCGGGCGGCGTAGGCCACCATGAGGTCCCGGGTCAGCGGGGTCACCGACGAGCCGTCGCCGGAGATGTGGTGGATCACCAGGGCCAGCACGTATTCGCCCGGGGCGTCGGTGATCTCGAACAGCGCGATGCGCAGCGGCACCTCGGTGGTGACGTCGAACAGGTGCGAGGCCACCGCGAGCACCGCGCCCGGAACCTCGCCGGAGGCGACGGCGCGAACCTCGAGAACGGGCGTCGCCTGCGCGACCGGAAGCACCACCTGCACGGGGCCGTTGTCGGTCTCGGGGTAGATGGTGCGCAGGATCTCATGGCGCGCAACCACATCCGCGACAGCCGCACGCAGCGCAGCCACATCCAGGGCGCCGGTGAGCCGGACCGCGGCCGGGATGTTGTAGGCGGCGGACTCGGTGTCGAAGCGGTTGAGGAACCACATGCGCTGCTGCGCCGGGGACAGCGGAATGTGCTCCGGGCGCGGACCGGCCACCAGGGCGCGGCGGCCGGTGCCGGTGGCCGATTCGAGGGCGGCGGCCAGCGCCGCCACCGAGGGCGCGTCGAAGAGGATGCGGACCGGGGCGCGGGTGTCGAGGGCCGCGCCGAGGCGGGCCACCACCTGGGTGGCGACCAGGGAGTTGCCGCCGAGGGCGAAGAAGTCGTCGTCGCGGCCGACCGGGTGGCCGAGGCCGAGGGTCTCGGCGAAGACGGTGGCGACGGTCTGCTCGACCGGGGAGACCGGGGCGCGGAACTCGCGGGCCTCGAATTCCGGTGCGGGCAGCGCCTTCCGGTCCAGCTTGCCGTTGGCGTTGACCGGCATGGCGTCCAGCACCACCAGGGCGGCGGGCACCATGTAGGACGGCAGCCGGGCGGCCAGGTGCGCCTTCAGCGCTGTGTTTAATTTGCCTCCGCTGCGCTCCGGCGGGTTCGCGGCGCTGGAGGTCTCGATTCTTCCCTCCTCCGCTCCTCCGCTTCGCTCCCCCGCTCCGTCAGTCCAGAATCGAGACGCGCCGCGAACCTGTGTGTTCGACCTCTCGGGGACGACGTAGGCTACGAGCTGGTCGCCGAGGTCCGAGTCGGAACGCATGACGACGACGGCCTGGTCCACGGAGGCGTGCGAGGTGAGGGCGGCCTCGATCTCGCCGAGCTCGATGCGCAGGCCGCGCAGCTTCACCTGGAAGTCGGTGCGGCCCAGGTAGACCAGGTTGCCGTCGGTGTTCCACCGGACCAGGTCGCCGGTGCGGTACAGGCGCTCGCCGCGGCGGAAGGGGCTGGCCACGAAGCGATCGGCGGTCAGGTCGGCGCGGCCGACGTAACCGCGGGCCAGCTGCGCGCCCGCCAGGTAGAGCTCACCCACCAGGCCGGGGGCGACCGGGTGCAGGCGCGAGTCCAGCACGTAGGCACGGGCGTTCCAGACCGGGCCGCCGATCGGCACGGCGCCGGAGACGTCGCCGGCGACCGGCGCGTAGGTGGCGTGCACGGTGAATTCGGTGGGGCCGTACAGGTTGTGCAGCTCCGCCGGGCTGATCGCGCGGAAGGCGTCGACCGCGTCGGAGGTGAACGCCTCACCGGCCACCAGCAGTGCCCGCAGCGACGTCAGCAGCGCGGGATCGGCGGCCGCCGAGAAGGCGCGCAGCATGGACGGCACGAACGAGGTGAGGGTGACCCGTTCGGCGGCGATGACATCGGCCAGGTACAGCGGGTCGCGGTGCCCGTCGGGCGTGGCGACGACCATGCGGCCGCCGGTGGCCAAGGGGCCGAACAGTTCCCACACCGACACGTCGAAGGTGGCCGGGGTCTTGAACAGCACGATGTCGTCGCCGTCGAGCGCGTATTCGGCGGTGATCCAGCGGATCTGGTTCACGGCGGCGGCGTGCGGCACGGCCACGCCCTTGGGGCGGCCGGTGGAGCCGGAGGTGAAGATGACGTACGCGGTGTTCTCCGCGCGCAGCGGCGCGCGGCGTTCCACGTCGATGACCGGATGGTCGGCGTAGCCCGCGAGGATGGCGGTATCGACCTCGAGCACCGGGTGCGCGCCCGCGTCGAAGGCGTCACGGGAGGTGGTGAGCACGCACACCGGTTCGGCGGTGTCGAGCACGTGCGCGATGCGCTCGGCGGGCTGGTCCGGGTCCAGCGGCACGTAGGCGCCGCCCGCGGCCAGCACGGCGTAGACGGCGGTCACGAAGTCCAGCGAGCGCCGGATGTGCAGGGCCACCAGCGATTCCGGTCCGACGCCCTCGGCGATGAGGCGCCGGGCCAGGCGGTGGACGCGGGCCGAGAACTCGGCGTAGGTGAGCTGCTCGCCGTCATGGACCAGGGCGATGGCGTCCGGGGTGCGCAGTGCCTGGGTCTCGAACAGCGACACCAGGGTCGCGGTGGCCGCGCGGGGCAGCCCGGCCGCGACGTCGACGGCGGTGGCGTTCCAGTCCGACAGCACCCGCTGCCGTTCGTCCACGGCCAGCAGGTCGAAGTCGCCGACGGCCCGCTCCGGGTGAGTGGCCGCCGCGACCAGGGTGCGGCGCAGCCGCTCGGCCAGCCGATCCAGGGATTCCGGATCGAACAGGTCGGTGGCGTAGGTGAACGCGGCCGAAATGCCCTGTGCCACACCGTCGGCGGTGGTCCGCTCGACCAGTGTCAGGTCCAGGTCGAACTTGGCGACCGGCACGGTCAGGTCGACGTCGGAGACGGTGACGCCGGGCAGTTCGAACACGGCCGGGGTCATGTTCTGCACGGTCAGCGACACCTGGAACAGCGGGTGCCGGGCCTGCGAGCGCGGCGGATCCAGCAGCTCCACAATGCGTTCGAACGGCGCGTCGGCGTGCTCGAAGGCGGCCAGGTCGGTCTGCCGCACGGCGGCGAGCAGTTCGGCGAAGCTGGCGTTGGGGTCGACCTCGGTGCGCAGCACCAGGGTGTTGACGAACATGCCGATCAGGTTGTCCAGCTCGGCCTCGCCGCGGCCCGCGATGGGCGCGCCGATGGCGATGTCGCGGGTGCCGGACACCCGCGCCAGCAGCACCGCGAAGGCGGCGTGCAGCACCATGAACAGCGTCGTATTGTGCTGCTGCGCAACCCGGTTCAGGGCACCGTGCACGTGCGGGTCGATATCGAAGGCGTGCACCGCGCCGCGCCCGGAGGCCACCACCGGCCGGGGCCGGTCGGTGGGCAGCTCCAGCTGATCGGGCAGTCCGGTCAGGGCCGAGCGCCAGTAGTCGAACTGGCGGGCCAGCAGCGAGCCGGAATCGTGTTCGTCGCCGAGGCTTTCGCGCTGCCACAGCGCGTAGTCGGCGTACTGCACCGGCAGCGGGGTCCAGGACGGTTCCTGCCCCTGCATGCGGCCGAAGTAGGCGGTCATCAGGTCGCGGGTGAGCGGGCCGCCGGAGAAGCCGTCGCCGGCGATGTGGTGGACCACGCAGACCAGCACGTGATCCTCGGCGTCCAGGCGCAGCAGCCGCAGCCGCAGCGGCGGGGCGGTGGTCACGTCGAAGGGCGCGAAGGCGGCCTCCGAGACCACCTGCGCCACCTCGGCTTCGGTGACCGGGACGACCGGCAGCGACGGCATGGCGTCGGGCTCGTGGATGTCCAGGATCACCTGGTGGCCGACGCCCTCGTGCTCGGGATAGTAGGTGCGCAGCACCTCGTGCCGGGCGACCAGGTCGGCCACGGCGTCGCGCAGCGCGGGCACGTCGAGCGGGCCGGTGACGCGCAGCGCGATGGGCAGGTTGTAGGTGGCGGCGTCGGTGTCGAGGCGGTTGAGGAACCACATGCGCTGCTGCGCGTAGGACAGCGGCACCAGCTCCGGCCGCGGCATCGGCCGCAGCGGCGCGACGGCCGAATCGTCCAGTGCGCCCAGCGAATTCGCGAGTTCCGCGACGGTGGGCGCCTCGAACAGGGCACGGACCGGCACCCGGGTGCCGACCGCGGCGCCCAGCCGCGCCACCACCCGAGTGGCGTTCAGCGAGTTGCCGCCCAGCTCGAAGAAGTCGTCGTCCGCGCCCACCCGGTCCAGGTGCAGCACGGTCGCGAACACCTCGGCCACCGTGCGCTCGGCGGCGGTGGCGGGCTCGCGGTATTCGCGGGCCTGGAACTGCGGCACCGGCAGCGCCTTGCGGTCCAGCTTGCCGGAGGCGTTGAGCGGCATGGCGTCCAGCCGCACCACGGCGGAGGGCACCATGTAGGACGGCACGGATTCGCGGGTGTGCGAGAGCAGTTCGGCGTCGGTGACCTGCGCGCGGTCCTCGAGCACCACGTACGCGACGAGGCGGTCGCCGCTCGCGCCGCGCACCAGCGAGACCGCGGCCCGGTGCACGGCCGGGTGGCCGAGCAGCACGGTCTCGATCTCACCCAACTCGATGCGCTGGCCGCGCAGCTTGACCTGGAAGTCGCTGCGGCCCAGGTACTCCAGCGCATGCGAGGCGCCGTCGTGGATCCAGCGGACCACGTCACCGGTGCGGTAGAGCCGCTGCCCGTCCTCGTGGGCGACGAAGCGTTCGGCGGTGAGCGCGGGCGCGCCGAGGTAGCCGCGCGCCAATTGCACGCCGGCGACATAGAGTTCACCGGCCGCGCCGAAGGGCACCGGCCGCAGCTGCCGATCCAGCACCAGCACCCGGGTATTGGCGACAGGGCTGCCGATCGGCACGGCGACGCCGTGGGTGCGCTCGGCCGGGTGCGCGGTGACCACGGTGGCCTCGGCCGGGCCGTACCAGTTCACCAGCTCGGTATCCGGCAGCGCGGCAGCGAATTTCGTGGCGCTCTCCGCCGTGAGGGCCTCACCGGCGGCGAACACCCAGCGCAGCGAGGGGTGCCGCCGGGCCGCGCCGTCGAGGTAGGTGTCGAGCATGGACGGCACGAAATGCACGGAGGTGACGGCGTATTCGTCGATCGTGCGCGCGATGTAGGCCGGGTCGCGGTGCCCGTCCGGTTCGGCCACCACCACGGCCGCGCCGGTCTGCAACGGCCAGAACAGCTCCCAGGTGGAGATGTCGAAGGTGATGGGCGTCTTGTGCAGCACCACGTCGCCCGCGCGGTGCGGGTAGGTGCGCTGGGCCCAGCGGAACTGGTTGGCCATCTGCCGGTGCGTGATGACCACGCCCTTGGGGCGGCCGGTGGAGCCGGAGGTGTAGATGACGTAGGCGGCATTGTCCGGGCGCACGCCCGCGGGGGCGACCTCCACGAACGGGTCCGCGCCCGCGAGCGCGTCCACGAAGAAGAGCGGTACGCCGGAGGCGGTTTCGAAGTCGTCGGCCGCGCGGGTGAGCACGCACACCGGCGCGGAACCCGCGAGGACGTACTCGTTGCGCTCGGCCGGGTGATCGGGATCCACCGGCACGTACGCGCCGCCGGAGCGCAGCACCGCGTAGACGGCGACCACCAGATCGATGCCGCGCCGCATGGCCACGGCCACCCGGGATTCCGCGCCGACGCCGCGCAGAGTGAGCTCCTGCGCCAGCCGGCGGGAGCGGGCGTCCAGCTCGGCGTAGGTCAGGGTGGTGCGGCCGAAGATCACGGCCGGGGCGTCCGGGGTCCGCGCCACCTGGGCGTCGAACAGGGTGAGCAGCGTCGAATCGTCCAGCAGCTCGGGCACTTCGGTGGCATTGACGGCCGCCAGCTCGCGGCGCTCGCCGTCGAGCAGCGCGTCCACCGCGGCCACCCGCGCCCGCGGGTCGGCGGCGATGCGGGACAGCAGCGCCGAAAGCCGGTCCGCGATGGCCTGGGCCGCGTCCTCCTCGAAGAGGTCGCGCAGGTACTTCACGCCGAAGCCGAGGCCCTTGCCGCGCGGCTGCACCATGACGGTGAGCGGGTAGTGGGTGCCGTTCACCGCGGACGCGCCGAGAATGCCCGCGCCGTCGATGGGCGCGGCGGCGTCGTCGAGGGACTCCTCGTCCACCGGGAAGGAGGCGAACACCACGATGGAGTCGAAAAGCCCGTCGACGGCGGCGATCTCCTGGATCTCGCCCAGCCCGACATAGTGGTGGTCGAGCAGCGCGGCCTGTTCGTCCTGCAGCGCCCGCAGCACCTCGGTGAGCGTGCTGCCCGGGGTCAGCCGCACCCGCACCGGGATGGCGTTGAGGAACAGGCCGATCATGGTCTCGATGCCCGCCAGCTGCGGCGGACGGCCGGACACGGTGGCGCCGAAGACGACATCGTCGCGGTCGGTGCTGCGGCCGATGAGCAGACCCCACGCGGCCTGCACGACGGTATTGAGGGTGACGCCCGCCTCGTGCGCCACCCTGGTGAGCGCGGCGGTGTCGTCCTCGGACAGCTGGAAGGCGACTTCGCCGATGCCCGAGGTGATCTCGCGCGAGGGATCGACGGCCGCGAGCGGCGTCGGCTCGGTGAACCCGTCGAGGGTCTCGCGCCACGCCTCCCGCGCCGCGGCGTGATCGCGCGCGGCCAGCCAGGCCAGGTAGTCACGGTAGGACCGCACCGCCGGGATCTGCGCCGCGTCGCCGCCGGCCGCGTACAGCAGCAGCATGTCCTGGATGAGCAGCGGCATGGACCAGCCGTCGATGAGGATGTGGTGGCTGGTGACGCACACCCGGTAGCGGTCGGCCGCCGTGCGGTACAGCGCCACGCGCAGCAGCGGCCCGGTGCCCATGTCGAAGTGGCGGGCCACGTCGAAGGCCATCAGGCGGTCGGTCTCGGCCAGCGCCTCGGCGGGCACCCGGTCACTGAGATCCAGGTACTGCCAGGGCAGTTCGACCTCGTCGAGGACGACCTGCAGCGGATTGCCCGCGCTGTCCTCGGCGAAGACCACCCGCAGGTTCACGTGCCGGTCCAGCATGGCGCGGGCGGCGGCGTGCACGCGCGCCACGTCGATCTCACCGGCCAGGTCGAGGGCGAACTGGACCATGTAGGCGTCGACGGAGGATTCGGCCAGCCGCGCGTGGAACAGCATGCCGGTCTGCAGCGGGGTGAGCGGCCACACCTCCGACAGGTTCGGGTAGCGCTCGCGCAGCCGCGCCTCGTCGTCGGCGCTCAGCTCGACCAGCGGTCCGGTGGCGAGTTCCTCGGTGGCGGCGGCGGTGTCGACCGGCACCGCGAGCTCGGCCAGCGCGGCCACGGTGCGGGCGGCGAACATCTCCTTGGGCTTGAAGCCCAGACCCCGGGCCCGGGCCCGGGACACGATCTGGATGGCGGTGATGGAATCCACGCCGAGGCTGAAGAAGTCGTCGTCGAGGCCGACCCGGTCCAGGCGCAGCACCTCGGCGATGACCTCGGCCACCGCCTGCTGCGCCGCCGTCTCCGGGGCCCGGTACTCGGTGACCTCGAGCTCCGGCTCGGGCAGCGCGCGGCGGTCCAGCTTGCCCGCGGGCGTCAACGGGATGGTGTCGAGGACGATGATGGCGGCCGGCACCATGTGCGCGGGCAGCGTCCGCTCGGCCAGCTCCGACAGCACCGCGGTGTCCACCGGGAAGCCCGGGGCCGCATGCACATACGAGACCAGCGCAGTGGCGCGGCCGTTCACCTCGTGACCGACGGTGACCGCGAAGTCGACCGACTCGTGCCCGGCGAGCACCGCGTCGATCTCGCCCAGCTCGATGCGCAGGCCGCGGATCTTCACCTGGAAGTCGTTGCGGCCCACATACTCCAGCTCACCGGCGGCATTGGCGCGCACCAGGTCACCGGTGCGGTAGAGCCGGGCGCCCGCGCCCCCGTCGAACGGGTTCGCGACGAAGCGGGCCGCGGTCAGTTCGGGCCGGGCGTGATATCCGCGCGCCAGCAGCACACCGGCGATGTACAGCTCGCCCGGGGTGCCGACCGGCACCGGCCGCAGCCATTCGTCCAGCACGTACGCGCCGGCGCCGCGAATGGGGGCGCCGATGGTCACCGGCCGGTCCGGGGACAGCGGATCGGAGATATTGGTCGCGATGGTCGCCTCGGTCGGGCCGTAGGCATTGTGGAAGCGGCGGCGACCGGACGCGTCGCCGGACCAGCGGCGCACCAGCTCGGCCGAAATGGCCTCGCCGCCACCGACGATGGCTTCCATGGTGGTGAGCTGATCCGGATCCAGCGAGGCCAGCACCGACGGCGTGATCAGGCCGTGGGTGACCCGCTCCCGGGCGATCAGGCGGCCCAGTTCGTCACCGCCGTACACCTCGGGCACCGCGACCACCATGGTCGCGGCCGCGCCGATGGCCATCAGCAGTTCCATGATCGAGGCGTCGAAGGACGGGGTGGCGACCTGGAGCACCCGCGACTCCGGCCCGATGCCGAAGCGTTCGCGCATCTCCGCGGTCAGCGCGGCCAGACCGGTGTGGGTGACCACCACGCCCTTGGGCAGGCCCGTCGACCCCGAGGTGTAGATGGCGTAGGCCGGATGCTCGGCCCGCAGCGGGCGCGCGCGGTCGGCATTGGTGACCGGTTCGGCCGGATAGCCCTGGGCGGCGGCCGCGATCTCCTCGGTGTCCAGTTCCAGCCAGGGCAGCGTGGTCGGCAGGCCCGAGCGGGTGTCGGCCACGGTCAGGCCGAGCACCGCCCGCGAGTCCGAGATCATGTGCCGCACGCGGTCGGCCGGATAGTTGGGGTCCACGGGGACGAAGCCCGCGCCGGTCTTGGCGACCGCCCACACCGCCACCACCGACTCCAGCGAGCGGCGGATACCGACCGCGACCAGATCCTCCGGGCCGATGCCGCGGGTGATGAGCAGGCGCGCCAGCCGATTCGAACGCTCGTCGAGTTCGGCGTAGCTCAGCGCGGCCAGGCTGCGGTCGGCGTCGGCGACCGTGACGGCGAGGCCGCCCGGATTGGCCTCGACCGCGGTCGCCAGCAGCTGCGGCAATGTCGGAATGTGGGGTCCACGGCGGGTCCGGGTGGGACGTACGCGAGCCGTGCGGGTCATGCCGCCACCGCCACGAGCTCGATCTTCCGGTCCCCGACCACCCGAATCATGCA
Source organism: Nocardia sp. NPDC059229 (assembly GCF_042754165.1). Lineage (NCBI taxonomy): Bacteria > Bacillati > Actinomycetota > Actinomycetes > Mycobacteriales > Nocardiaceae > Nocardia > Nocardia sp. NPDC059229. The sequence goes on along the minus strand of NZ_JBHZAK010000003.1, from coordinate 55,700 downwards.
GCCTGTCCTCATCCTGTCCGTCATTGCCCATACCGCCGCGTGCACCGACATTGTTCATCGGGTTCACGCAGGCCGCGTTACTCGACCCTGCTGGTGGCAGGGCTGTCGGCCCCCCGCGGAGGGACCGGTCACGCGCGCTTCCCCAAAGGAGTATTCAGTCCTGCGGGCGGGAGGGCCACTCCGGGCCGCTCACCAGGTGCTCATCGGGCGGTGGCGGCCCCCGGGACGGCGACGACGGTCAGACCCGACCACCGCGCGGGGACGGGCAGCCCGTCCACCACGAGGGCGGTGAGATCGTCCAGTTCCGCGGGGTCCGGCCCGTCGAGCCGGGCCCGGTCGGCGAACAGGTGGGTGACCCATTCGTCGGCGAGGGTCTCGGTGAGATCGGCTCCGGCCTCCGCCAGGACCATTGACGCCCCGATGCCGCCGGCGGCGACCGGCTCGATGAGCGCGAGGGGGTGATCCGCCAAACCGGACCAGTAGGTGCGTGATTCGAAGGTGAGCTCGGACTCGGCCCGCACCCGATCCACCATGGCCGCGACTTCGTCATAGCTCAGCGACGCCCGGCCCGGCGCCGCGAAGGCGGTGTCATCGCCGCGCAGTGCGCGAATGCGGTGCGCGTAGGTGACCGGCCGCGCCGATTCGGTGGCGACCTCGGCGGCCACCCCCGGATCGTCCAGGGCGAGCCAGTCGATGCCCGGCACGGCGACCGGTTTCCCGGCGGTCAGGCCCACCTTCACATCCAGTCCGCTGGGCGGCAGCCGGTCCAGACCGGCCAGCGGCACCACCGCCGCACCGGTCTTGAGCACGGCCCAGGTGGCCACGGCCAGGTCGGCTCCCCGGTCCAGCCGCACGGCGACGCCGGTGCCGGGCCCGCAGCCGCGCCCGATCAGGAAGCGGGCCAGTCGCGAGGAGCGGGCGTCGAGGTCCCGGTAGGACACCGTCTCCTCACCCCGGACCAGGGCCGGACCGTCGGGGTCGTCCTCGACCGCGGCGGACAGCGACTGCGGCAGCGCCGTGCCGTGCGCGGTGGTGGTCACCGCCGGGGCGGGCGTGGGCAGCGCCCGGGCGCGGGCGCGCTCGGCCGGGCTCAGCAGGTCGATGTCGCCCACCGGTATGTGCGGATCGGCGGCCACCGCTGCCAGGATGCGTACCAGGCGCGCGCCCAGGGCCTCGATGGTGGACTCGTCGAAAAGCTCGGTGGCATAGGAGAAGACGACGGCGAGGTCGCCGGGGGTGCCGTCCGCGGCGAGCGGCCCGGCCTCGACGCCGATCTGCAGGTCGAACTTGGCGGCCTCGAGCGCCGCGTCCACCCCGGAGACCGACAAGCCCGGGAGCTCGAGCTCGGCCACCTCGTTGTGCTGCAACGCCAGCACCACCTGCAGCAGCGGATCGGCCTGGCCGCGGCTGGGCGCGACCGCCTCCACCACGCGCTCGAACGGCACGTCCGCGTGGGCGAAGGCCGACAGATCGGTTTCGCGGGCGGCGGCCACCAGATCGTCGAAGGAGGCGGCGGGATCGACCATGCTGCGCAGAGTGAGGGTATTGACGAACATGCCGACCAGGCCGTCGAGCACCTGCTCCCCGCGCCCCGCGATCGGGGTGCCGACGACGATGTCCGGGCTGCCCGACTGCCGCGCCAGCAGGACCGCGACGGCCGCGTGCATCACCATGAACAGTGACGCATTGTGGCGGCGTGCAATGCGATTCAGCTCGGCGTGGATCTCGGCGGGCACCACGTAGTCGACCAGCGCGCCCGCCATGGACGGCGCCGGCGGGCGGGGCCGGTCCAGCGGCAGCAGCGGCCGCGCGGGCAGACCGGCGAGCTGTCCGCGCCAGTAGTCCACCTGCGCCGCGGCGACGGAGTTCTCGTCGGTGTCCGAGCCGATCACCGCGTGCTGCCACAGCGCGAAGTCGGCGTACTGCACGGGCAGCGGCGCCCAGCCGGGCGTCTCGCCCACGGCGCGCGCCATGTAGGCGATCATGAGATCGCGGGCCAGCGGCGCGAAGGAGGCGCCGTCGGCGGCGATGTGATGGGCGACCAGGATCAGCAGGTAGTCGTCGGGCGCGTCCCCGGTGAGCAGTCGCATGCGCACCGGAACCTGGTGCGCGACATCGAATCCGGCGTAGATGAGCTCCTGTACCCGCGCGCCGATGTCGCGGGCGCGCTCCGTCTCGAGACCACCCGCCAGCGCCTCCGCGACCGAGAGCACCTCCTGATAGGGAGCGCCGCCGGGGCCCGATTCCGGGTAGCGGGTGCGCAGTACCTCGTGGCGGGTCAGGACGTCCTCCGCGGCCCGTGCCAGCGCGGGCACGTCGAGGGTGCCGGTGAGGCGGATGACCATCGGGATGTTGTAGGCCGGGGATTCCGGGTCCAGCTGATTGAGCACCCACATGCGCTGCTGCGCCAGCGACAACGGCACCCGCGCCGGCCGCTCCCCCGCCACCAGCGGCGGACGCGCACCGGTCGCGGCGCCCGGCACGATCCGGGCGGCCAGACCGGAAACCGTTGCGGTCTCGAAGAGTTCGCGCACCGAGACGGTGGCTTCCAGCGCTTCGTTGATCCGCGAGACCGCCCGGGTGGCGATCAGCGAGTTGCCGCCCAGCTCGAAGAAGTCGTCGTCCGCGCCGACCCGGTCCGCGCCGAGCAGATCCATGAAGACGCCCGCCACGATCTCTTCGATCGGGGTCGACGGCGCGCGGAAACGCCGGGGCTCGAACACCGGGGCGGGCAGCGCCCGGCGGTCCAGCTTGCCGGAGGCATTGAGCGGGAAGGCGTCCATGACCGCGATCGAGGAGGGCACCATGTAGGCCGGAAGCAGCTGCGTCAGAGCGGCTTTCACCAGGGTAGGATCGACCTCCGCGGCGGGGTCGCGGGCCACGTAGCCGACCAGCTGCTCGCCGCCCTGCGCGTCGGCGCGCACCACCACGACCGACTGGGCCACGCCGGGCTGGGCCAGCAGGGCCGCCTCGATCTCGCCCAGTTCGATGCGCAGGCCGCGCAGTTTCACCTGGAAGTCGGTGCGGCCCAGGTATTCCAGTTCGCCGTCGGCACGCCACTTCACGAGGTCGCCGGTGCGGTACATGCGCGCCCCGTGACCGAACGGGTCGGCGACGAACCGGTCGGCGGTCAGGTCCGGGCGGGCCACATAGCCGATGGCCAGCTGGTCACCGGCCAGATACAGCTCGCCCGGGACGCCGGGGGCGACCGGTCGCAGCCGCGAATCCAGCACGTACAGTGCGGTATTGAAGACCGGCCGGCCGATCGGCACCGACACGGTGTCGGCATCGGTCACCTCGTGATAGGTGACGTCGACCGCGGCCTCGGTCGGACCGTAGAGGTTGTGCAGCCGCGCACGGGTCAGCTCCCGTAGTCGCTGCGCCGTCGGCGCGGGTAGCGCCTCGCCGGAGGCGAACACCTGACGGAGTTTGATTGCCCTCCGCTCCGCTCCGGGCGGGTTCGCGGCGCTGAGGGTCTCGTTCTTCCCTCCCTCCGCTCCTCCGCTTCGCTCCCCCGCTCCGCTCGGTCCAGAACGAGACGCGCCGCGAACCACCGGGTCGCTCTCACCCAGTGCCGCAAGGAAGACCGCGAGCATCGACGGCACGAAATGCACCGTGGTGACACCATGTTCGGCGATCGCCTGGGCCAGGTACACCGGATCGCGGTGCCCGTCCGGGGTGGCGAGCACCAGGCGCGCGCCGGTCTGCAAGGGCCAGAAGAACTCCCACACCGAGACGTCGAAGGTGGCGGGAGTCTTCTGCAGCACCACATCCGCGTAGGTCAGGCAGTACTGCGCCTGCATCCAGACCAGCCGATTGACAATGGCGGCGTGACCGACGGCCACGCCCTTGGGCCGACCGGTCGAGCCCGAGGTGAACAGGACATAGGCCGGGTGCCCCGGCCGCAGCGGACGGGTCCGTTCGGCGTCCGAGATCGGTGTGCTCGTCCACCGGGTCCGCGCCCGCTCCTCGGCCTCCTCGACGAAGCGGGCGGGAGTGCCGCTCCCGCTGTCGAAGCCGTCCCGCCGGGTGGTCAGCACCAGGCGCGGCCCGGCGGTGCCGAGAATGTGCTCGTTGCGGTCGAGCGGCTGGTCGGGGTCCAACGGCAGGTAGGCGGCGCCGGTCATGAGGACCGCGTACATGGCCACCACCAGCTCGGTGGAGCGCCGGATGGCCAGGGCCACCGAGGTTTCCGGCCCGACCCCGTAACCGTCGATGAGTTCGCGGGCCAGCCGGCGGGCGCGGTCGGCCAGTTCCCGATAGGTGAGGCGCTCGTCCGCGCAGACCAGTGCCACGGCATCCGGAGTGTCGGCGACCTGCGCCTCGAACATCGAGATCAGGGTTGGCACGACATCGTTCGGCAAGCCGGCCGCGGCGGTGACGTCGAAGCCGGTGGCGTTCCAGTCGGTCAGGACGCGTTGGCGTTCCTCGGGCACGAGCAGGTCGAGATCCCCGACGGGTGCACCCGGGTCGGCCGCGACCAGTTCCAGCACGCGGGCGAAGCGGCGGGCGAACGACGCGATGGTCGGCTCGTCGAAAAGGTCCAGCGCATAGGAGAATTCGGCCGCCATCCCGGTGCCGTCGCCGCGCTCGTCCACCGTCTCCTGCACGGTCAGCTGCAGGTCGAACTTGGCGAAGGGCACCTCGAGGTCGGTGCCGGAGACGGTGAGCCCGGGTAGCCGGAATTCGGCGGGCGCCAGATTCTGGAACGAGAGCATCACCTGGAACAGCGGATTGCGCGCCTGCGAGCGGGCCGGGTCGAGCAGGTCCACCAGTCGTTCGAAGGGCACGTCCGCGTGGCCGAAGGCGCGCACGTCGGTGTCGCGCACCAGGTCCAGCAGGTCGGCGAACCCGGCGGCGGGATCGACGTCGGTGCGCAGCACGAGGGTATTGACGAACATGCCGATGAGGTCGTCCAATTCGGCCTCGCCGCGCCCGGCCACCGGCGTGCCCATGGCGATGTCCCGGGTGCCGGACAGCCGAGCCAGCAGGACCGCGAGTGCCGTGTGCACGACCATGAAGGTGGTGCCGTTGTGGCCGCGGGCCAGCCGGCGCACGGCGGCGTACACGTCGTCGGCGAGTTCGAAGCGGTAGGTGCCGCCGCGATACGAGGCGACCGGCGGGCGCGGGCGATCCGACGGCAGCACCAGTTCGTCGGGTAGTTCGGCCAGTGCCGCGCGCCAGAAGGCGATCTGCCGTGCCAGCGTGGAGTTCTCGTCGTCCTCGGCGCCGAGTGCCGTGCGCTGCCACAGGGTGTAGTCGGCGTACTGCACCGGCAGCGGAGCCCAGTGCGGCGCGGCCCCGGAACTGCGGGATACGTACGCGGTCACCAGGTCCCGGGTGAGCGGGCCCATGGAGAAGCCGTCGGCGGCGATGTGGTGCACCACGCCGACCAGCACCTGCTCGCCGGGTCCGAGGCGCAGCACCCGCAACCGGATGGGCGGGGTGGCGGTGACGTCGAAGCCCGTCCCGCCGAGTGCCATCACCCGGGTGGTCAGCTCCGCGGCATCGATGTCCTCGACCGGCAGGTCCGGTATCGCACGGGGATCGGTGAGCGGCAGCACCTGCTGATAGCCCTCGCCGTCCACCTCCGGGTAGACGGTGCGCAGCACCTCGTGCCGCTCGACCAGGTCCCGGACGGCGGCGCGCATGGCCTCGAGGTCGAGTTCGCCCGAGAGCCGCACCGCGAGCGGCACATTGTCGACCGCGCTGTCGGGTGCGAACCGATTGAGGAACCACATGCGCTGCTGCGCGTAGGACAGCGGCACGCGATCGGGCCGCGGCCCGGATACCAGTGCGGGGGCGGTGTTCCCGGTCGCCTCCCCGGCCAGCAACGCGGCCAGGTCGGCGACGCTGGACGCCTCGAACAGCACGCGCACCGGAACCCGCAGGCCCAGCGCGGTACCGATGCGGGCCACGGCCTGGGTGGCCAGCAGCGAGTTGCCGCCCAGCTCGAAGAAGTCGTCGTCGGAGCCGACGCGCAGCGGCTCGGCGCCGGGCGGCGTGAGCAGGCCGGAGAAGACCTCCGCGACAGCGGCTTCGGCGGCGGTGGCGGGGGCGCGGAAGGCCCGGGTGGTGAAGACCGGTTCCGGCAGCCGCTCGCGGTCGACCTTGCCGACCGGGGTCAGCGGGATCTCGTCGAGCACCATGATGGCGGCGGGAACCATGTACGCGGGCAGGGATTCTCCCGCGAAGGCCGCCAATTCCGCGGTGTCCAGAGCGGTTCCGGGGCTGGGCAGCACATAGGTGACCAGGGCGGCGGCGCCGGTGGGCAGGGTGGTGCCCAGGGTGACCGCGAAGTCCACGCCGGGGTGCGCGGTGAGGGCGCTGTCGATCTCGCCGAGTTCGATGCGCAGACCGCGGATCTTGACCTGGAAGTCGGTGCGGCCGTGGTGTTCGAAGTTCCCGTTCTCCAGGCGTTTGACCAGGTCGCCGGTCCGATACAGCCGCTGCCCGGGTTCGCCGTAGGGTCCGGCGACGAAGCGTTCCGCGGTCAGCCCGGGCCGGTTCAGATAGCCCGCGGCCAGTGCCGGTCCGGCCAGATAGAGTTCGCCGACCACGCCGGGCGGCACCGGCCGCAGGCCCGCGTCCAGCACGTACGCGCCGATGCCGGGCAGCAGGGTGCCGATGTGCGTGCCGCCGCCGGGCGGCAGCGCCGCGGTACCGGTGGACAGCGCGGTGACCTCGGTCGGGCCGTATTCGATATGGAAGTCGCGGTCGGGGGTGATCCAGCGGTCCACCAGCGCGGGCGGCACCCGCTCGCCGCCGCACATGATGGCGCGCAGGTCCTGCGGGACAGCCGGATCCAGCGATTCCAGCACAGCCGGCGTGATGCAGATGTGGGTGATCCGTTCGCGGCGGAGCAACTCGGACAGCTCGTGGCCGCCGAACACGTCCGGCGGCACCACGACCAGGGTGGCGCCAGCGGTGAAGGCGTACAGCATCTCGACGATGGAGAAGTCGAAGCTCGGGGTGGTGAGCTGGGTGATGCGGGAATCCTCGGTCACCGCACGGCTTTCCCGGCGGGCGGCCAGTCCGGCCAGCCCGGAGTGGGTGATGGCGACACCCTTGGGCTTGCCGGTCGAGCCCGAGGTGTAGATGACGTAGGCCAGGTGCTGCTCGGTCAGCGGCCGGGTGCGGTCGGCGTAGGAGATCGGGTGCGCGGGCCGGGCCGCGATGCGCTCGGCCCGGGTGGGATCGTCGAGTTCGATCCAGTAGGCGGCGGTCCCCAGCCCGGCCCGGTGGGTCGCCAGGGTGACACCGAATTTCGCACCGGAGTCGGTGAGCATGTGCTCGATCCGGTCGCCCGGATAGGTCGGGTCCACCGGCAGATAGGTGGCGCCGGTCTTCACGATGGCCCACATGGCCAGCACCGATTCCACCGAGCGCGCGATGCCCATGGCCACCACGTCACCTGGGCCGATACCCAGGGCGATGAGTTCGCGCGCCACCCGCGAGGACTCCCCGTCGAGCTCGCGGTAGGTGAGTTCACGCTGGTCGGAAGGGTTTCCGGTGGGATTGAAGCTGATGGCGACGGCATCGCCGGCGGATTCGACTGCCGCGGTGAGCAGTTGACCGAAGAAGGGGCTGCCGGACCGGCGGCGTCTGCTCCCACGGACTGATCTACGGGTTGTATCCATCCGTGTTGTCCACCTCACACGTCCAGCAATCACACACGTCGAATTTCTTCGACAGCCCGGGCCGACGAAACCGACTCGCCCGGGCGAACCGGCACAGCATAGCCGCGCACAGCAGCTACGGCGGCTCGAACTGGAGGGAGTATCGGCGGCCCGGTCCCGGCGTTGCACCATGTGACCTGCGCCATAGCGATTGCTGTTCGCTACCACTCGCGCCGCCGGGAGGTGGATCCGGCGGCGCGAGCACGGCCCGCTAGCGCTCGGCTACTCGGGCAGAACGAGCACGGCGGCGTCCGTCCAGCGCTCGGCGGCCGTCGTCGGCGCGTCGAGCACCACGGCCCGAAGATCCTCGAGCGGAGCGGGATTCAGCTCGCCGAGGCGATCGTGGTCGGCGAAGACGTGGGTGACCCACTCGTCGGCCAGCGCCTCCGAGAGATCCGGTCCGGCCGAATCCACCAGGACCGCCGAATCCACCAGGACCACAGAGGCTCCGACCGCGCACGCCGCGACCACTTCGATCAGGGTCAGCGCCGAATCGGCCGCACCATGGTGGAAGGTGCGCGACTCGAAGGTCAGGTCGAGGGCGCGGGCCCGGTCCACCGCGGCGGCCAGGCCGTCGTAGGTGAGGGTCCGGTCCGCCGCCGCGTGGGCGATGTCGGTGCCGCTCAGTGCGCGAATCCGGTTGGCGTAGGTGACCGGTCGCGCCGATTCGGCGGCGATCTCGGCCGCCGTCTCGGAGTCGTCGAGCGACAGCCATTCGATGCCACGCACGCTGCCGGGCGCGGTGCCGACGGTGATGCCGACCTTCACATCCCGGCCCGGGACTTCCGCGGCAGCGAAGGGCACCACCATGGTGCCCGCCTTCAGCACCGCCCACACCGCGACCACCTGGTCGACGCCGCGGTCCAGGCGCAGCACCACGCCGGTGCCCGGGCCGCTGCCGCGGGCGATGAGCACCCGGGCCAGCCGGGAGGAGCGGGCGTCGAGTTCCTGATAGGTGAGCGCCTCGTCGCCCCACACCAGCGCCGGGCCGTCCGGGTCGTCCTCGGCGGCGGTGGTGAGCACCTGGGCCAGGGCGGCACCGCGCACGCCGAGCCCGGCGGGTTCCGGCGCGGGCTGCGACAGTGCCTGCACCGCAGCGGATTCCGCGGCGTCCAGCAGCACGATGTCGCCGACCGGCAGCTGTGGATCCGTGGCGACCGAGGTGAGCACCCGCTCGAGGGCCCGGCCGAAGGACTCCATGGAGGATGCCTCGAACAGCTCGGTGTCGTAGTTGAGGATCACGGCCAGCTCACCCGCAGCGGCCGCCGCGCCGGGGCGCGGTTCCACGCTGATCTGCAGATCGAACTTGGCCGTCGCCAGCGCGGTGTCGACCGCCGCCACCGTCAGGCCCGGCAGCTCCAGCACCGGGGTCTCGGTGTTCTGCAGCGAAAGCACCACCTGCAGTAGCGGATTCGCCGCGGTCCGGCCGGGCGCGACGAGTTCGGCCACCCGTTCGAACGGCACGTCCGCGTGGGCGAAGGCCGACAGGTCGGTCTCGCGGGCCCGCTCGACCAGCTCGTCGAACGACGCGGCCGCGTCGACCCGGGTGCGCAGGGTGAGGGTATTGACGAACATGCCGACCAGATCGTCGAGCGCGCGCTCGCCGCGCCCGGCGACCGCGGTGCCCAGGACGATGTCGGCGCTGCCCGACAGCCGCGACAGCCAGGCCGCCACCGCCGCGTGCACCACCATGAAAAGCGACGCATTGTGGTTGCGCGCCAGGCGATTCAGCCCCGCGTGCACCTCGGCGGGCAGGGTGAAGTCCAGCAGCGCGCCGCGCATGGCGGCCGCCGCCGGACGCGGCCGGTCCAGCGGCAGGATGGGGCGGTCCGCCAGTCCGGCCAGCTGCTCACGCCAGAACGCGACCTGCGCGGCGGCGGGCGAGTCCGCGTCGTCCTCGACGCCGATGGCAGCCCGCTGCCACACCGCGTAGTCGGCGTACTGCACCGGCAGCGGCGCCCACGCCGGGGCCTCGCCGGCGGCGTGGGCGAGGTAGGCGGTCATCAGGTCGCGGGCCAGCGGGGCCATGGAGGCGCCGTCGGCGGCGATGTGGTGGGCCACCAGGACCAGCAGGTAGTCGTCCGGGTCGTCGCCGGTGACCAGGCGCACCCGCACCGGAACCCGCTGGGCCACATCGAATCCGGTGCCGACCAGCTCGGCGACCCGGCCGCCGATATCGCCGGACCGCTCCACCTCGAGGCCGTGCGGCAGCACATCGGCGACCGAGAGGATCTCCTGGTAGGCCGGTGCACCCGGAGCCGATTCGGGGTAGCGCGTACGCAGCACCTCGTGGCGGGTCAGCACATCCTCGACGGCGTGCCGCAGGGCGGGCACATCCAGTGCGCCGGTGAGGCGGATGACCATCGGAAGGTTGTAGGCCGGGGACTCCGGATCCAGCTGATTGAGCACCCACATGCGCTGCTGCGCAAGGGAAAGCGGGACACGCGCCGGACGCTCCCCGGCCACCAGCGGCGGACGCACGCCCGTCGCGGCCCCCGGCACGATACGCGCCGCCAGACCGGAAACCGTTGCGGTCTCGAAGAGTTCACGCACGGCCACATTGGCGTCGAGGGCGACGTTGATGCGGGCCACCGCGCGGGTGGCGATGAGCGAGTTGCCGCCCAGCTCGAAGAAGTCGTCGTCCGCGCCCACCCGGTCCGCGCCGAGCAGTTCGGCGAAGACATCGGCCACGCTATCCTCGATCGGGGTCGAGGGCGCGCGGAAGGTCTTGGCCTCGAACACCGGGGCCGGGAGCGCCTTGCGGTCCAGCTTGCCGGAGGCATTGAGCGGGAACGCGTCGAGCACCACGATGGCACTCGGCACCATGTAGGCCGGAAGCGCCCGGGCCAGACCGGCTTTCAGCTCCTCGGCGGTGGCCTCGGTGCTCACCACGTAGCCGACCAGCTGGTCACCGGTGTGCGCGTCCGCGCGCACCACCACGACCGACTGCGCGACGCCCGGCTGCGCCAGCAGCGCCGCCTCGATCTCGCCCAGCTCGATGCGCAGACCGCGCAGCTTCACCTGGAAGTCGGTGCGGCCCAGGTACTCCAGCTCACCCGCAGCATCCCACTTCACGAGATCGCCGGTGCGGTACAGCCGTTCACCCGTGCCGAATGGATCGGCCACGAAGCGATCGGCGGTCAGGTCGGGCCGTTCGACATAGCCACGCGCCAGCTGCACACCGGCGAGATACAGCTCGCCCGCGACACCGACGGGCACCGGATTCAGGCGCGAATCCAGCACATAGACACGGGTGTTGAAGACGGGGCGGCCGATCGGCACCGACACCGTGTCGGCCTCGGTCACCTCGTGATAGGTGACGTCGACCGCGGCCTCGGTCGGACCGTAGAGGTTGTGCAGCCGCGCACCGGTCAGCTCCCGCAGCTGCCGCGCGGTGGGCGCGGGCAGCGCCTCACCGGAGGCGAACACCTGCCGCAGCGCGCGGCCCGCACTCGCCAGCTCGCTGTCGTTGTCCAGGGTGGCGACGAAGGCCGACAGCATGGAGGGCACGAAATGCGCTGTGGTGATGCGCTGTCCGGCGATGATCTGCGCCAAGTACACCGGATCGCGATGCCCGTCCGGCTTGGCGACCACCAGGCGCGCGCCGGTCTGCAAGGGCCAGAAGAACTCCCACACCGACACGTCGAAGGTGGCCGGAGTCTTCTGCAGCACGGCGTCTTCCGCGGTCAGCGTGTACTCGTGCTGCATCCACACCAGGCGGTTGACGATGGCCCGGTGCTCGACGGCGACGCCCTTGGGGCGGCCGGTCGAGCCGGAGGTGAAGATGACGTAGGCGGTGTGTTCCGGCCGCAGCGGCCGGACGCGCTCGGCATCGGTGATCGGTGCACCGCTGTGCGACCGCGCCGCGGCCTCCGCCCGCTCCACCGTGACCGTCACGACATCACGTGCACCGGCGTCGAATTCGTCCCGCTCGGCGGTGAGCAGCAGACGCGGGCGCGCGGTGTCGAGAATGTGGCCGATGCGGTCGAGCGGCTGGTCCGGGTCCAGCGGCACGTACGCGGCACCGGCGTGCAGCACCGCGTACATGGCCACGACCAGTTCCGTCGAGCGCCGCAGGGCCAGCGCCACCAGCGATTCCGGCCCCACGCCCTCGGTGATGAGCAGCCGCGCCAGGCGATTGGCCCGTTCGGACAGCTCACGATAGGTGAGGGTCTCGTCCGCGAAGCTCAGCGCGACGGCGTCCGGGCTGGCCGCGACCTGCGCCTCGAACCGCGAAACCAGGGTCGCCGCAGCGCCTTCCGGCAGCGTCGCCGCCACGTCGAAGGCGGTGGCGTTCCAGTCGCCCAGCACCCGCTGCCGCTCCCCCGCCGAGAACAGCGCGAGATCGCCGACCGGGGCGGCCGGGGCGGCGGTCACCGCGGCGAGCACCCGCTGGAAGCGGGCGGCCAGCTCGGCGACCGTGGCGGCGTCGAACAGGTCCAGGGCGTAGGAGAATTCGGCGGCCAGGCCGGTGGCGTCGCCGTGCTCGTCGTGCGACTCCTGCATGGTGAGCTGCAGGTCGAACTTGGCGAACGGGATCTCGAGGTCCGCGCCGGCCACCGTGAGCCCGGGCAGTTCCAGGCGGGTGGGCGCCATGTTCTGGAAGGTCAGCATGACCTGGAACAGCGGATTGCGGGCCTGCGAGCGGGCCGGGTCCAGCAGTTCCACCAGGCGCTCGAACGGCACGTCGGCGTGGCCGAAGGCGCGCACGTCGGTCTCGCGCACCCGTGCCACCAGGTCCGCGAAGGAGACGGCCGGGTCGATGTCGGTGCGCAGCACCAGGGTGTTGACGAACATGCCGATGAGGTCGTCGAGTTCGGCCTCACCGCGTCCGGCCACCGGCGTGCCGATGGCGATGTCGCGGGTGCCGGAGAGCCGGGCCAGCAGCACGGCCAGCGCCGAGTGCACCACCATGAACAGGGTGGTGTTGTGCGTCTCGGCGAAATGCCGGGCGGCCGCGTAGATCTCGTCGTCGATGTGGAAGGCGTGGGTGCCGCCGCGGTAGGAGGCGACGGAGGGCCGCGGCCGATCCCAGGGCAGTACCAGTTCGTCGGGCAGGTCCGCGAGGGCCTCGCGCCAGTAGGCGATCTGGCGGGACAGCGCCGAGTCCGGATCGTCCTCGCTGCCCAGCGATTCCCGTTGCCACACCGCGTAATCGGCGTACTGCACCGGCAGCGGGGCCCACTGCGGCGCGCCGCCGCGCATGCGCTCGGCATAGGCGGAGACCAGATCGCGAGCCAGTACGCCGATCGAAACACCGTCGGCGGCAATGTGATAGATCGCGGCCACCAGCACGTGCTCGTCGGGCGCGAGCCGCAGCAGGCGCAGCCGCAGCGGCGGCGCGGCGGTGACGTCGAAGCCGGCGCCGACCACCTCGGCCACCCGGGCCGGGATCTCGGCGGCGTCGATATCGACGACCGGCAGTTCGGGTAGCGCCCGCGGATCGCCGGCGGGCAGCACCAGCTGGTAGCCCTCGCCGTCGACCTCCGGGTAGATGGTGCGCAGGACCTCGTGGCGCGCAACCAGATCCGCGGCCGCGGCGCGCATGGCGTCCACGTCGAGGGCGCCGGACAGCCGCACCGCGAGCGGCATATTGTCGACCGCGCTGTTCGGGTCGAAGCGGTTCAGGAACCACATGCGCTGCTGTGCGAACGACAGCGGCACCCGGTTCGGGCGGGGCAGCGAGCCGAGCGCCGGTCCGGCGGCGGCCGGGGCCGATTCGCCGTCGAGCCGGCGGGCCAGCTCGGCCACGGTCGAGCCCTCGAACAGCACGTGGACCGGAACCCGCACACCGAGTGCGGTGCCGATGCGCGCGGCGGCCTGTGCGGCCAGCAGCGAGTTGCCGCCGAGTTCGAAGAAGTCGTCGTCCGCACCCACCCGCGCGTCCGGATTGTCCGGAATCAGCAAGGCGGCGAACACTTCCGCGATGATCTCCTCGGCCCGGGTGGCGGGGGCGCGGAACTCGCGGGCCGCGAAAACCGGTTCCGGCAGGGCATTCCGGTCCAGCTTGCCGACCGGGGTCAGCGGAATCTCGTCCAGCACCAGCAGGGCGGCGGGCACCATGTAGGCGGGCAGCGATTCGCCGACGTGCGCCGCCAGCGCCGCGGTGTCCAGGGTCGCGCCCGGCCGCGGCAGCACGTACGACACCAGCGCGGTCGCGCCGGAGGGCAGCGTCTTGCCCAGTGTCGCAGCGAAATCCACGTCGGGGTGCGCGCTCAGCGCATTATCGATCTCGCCGAGTTCGATGCGCAGGCCGCGGATCTTGACCTGGAAGTCGGAGCGGCCCAGGTACTCGATGACGCCCGCGTTGTCCGATTCGGCGGGGTTGCGGCGCACCAGGTCGCCGGTGCGGTACAGGCGCGCGCCCGGCGTGCCCGCGGCCTCGCCGAAGGGACTCGCCACGAAGCGTTCCGAGGTCAGCCCCGGCCGCCCCTTGTAGCCCTGCGCGAGCGCCGGACCGGACAGGTACAGCTCGCCGACCACGCCGTCCGGCACCGGCCGCAGGCGCGAATCCAGTACGTACGCACCGACACCCGGGATGGCCGAGCCGATGGTGATCGGCTCGCCGGGCAGCAGTGGGGCGCTCGAGGTGGCGAGAATGGTTGCCTCGGTGGGGCCGTAGCCGTTGTAGAAGGAGCGGTCGGCGGTCGCCCAGCGCGACACCAGTTCCGGACCGAACTTGTCACCGGCCACCACCACGGTGGTCAGCTCGGTCAGCCCGGCCGGATCCACCGATTCCAGTGCGCCCGGGGTGATCAGCACATGGGTAACGGCCTCTCGACCCAGCAGCTCGGCCAGTTCCACGCCGCCGAAGACCCCGGCCGGTGCGATGACGAGGGTCGCACCGGCGGTGAAGGTCAGCAGCAGTTCCAGCACCGAGACGTCGAAGCTCGGCGAGCAGACGTGCAGCACACGCGAATCCGCGGTGACCGCGTAGTGCTCCCGCTCGGCGGCCACCAGCCCGGCCAGGCCGGTGTGGGTGACCACCACGCCCTTGGGCTTTCCGGTCGACCCGGAGGTGTAGATGACATAGGCCGGATGCTGCTCGGTGAGCGTGCCCGGCCGGTCGGCATAGGAGATGGGGTGATCCGGGTGCGCGGCGATGCGCTGCGCGTGCGCCGGATCATCCAGTTCGATCCACTCGGCGGCGGTGCCCAGCGCGGCGCGGTACTCCCGCGTCGTCAGGCCCAGCACCGCTCCGGAGTCGGTGAGCAGGTGTTCGATGCGATCGGGCGGATAGGCCGGATCGACCGGCACGTAGGCGGCGCCCGTCTTGGCGATCGCCCAGACCGACAGCACCGATTCGATGGAGCGGGTGATGCCGATCGCGACCATGTCGCCGGGGCCGACGCCGCGGCCGATCAATTCCCGGGCGAGCTGCGAGGACCCGGCATCGAGTTCGCGGTAGCTGATCTCGCGCTGGTCGGCCGGGTTTCCAGTGGGATTGAACCGGATGGCGATGTCGTCGGCGGCGGACTCGACCGCGGCGGTGAGCAACTGCCCGAAGAGTGGGCTGCCGGACCGACGGCGACGATTTCCGCGAGCTGTACGGCGGGCAGTATCCATTCGCGTGCATTCACCTCTCGGGTTCATCTTTTCCGCAGGCCGAAGACACTCGGCCCGACCCACGAAAAATGGCGTCTTGTTCCCTATGGATCGCCAACGGGTGAGCGGATCAAACAATCATATCGATGCTCGCGCGCGGCCTCGAGCGGCCCGAGCACAGTGACTATCGCTGAGCAGCAATGATTGTTGCTATGAAGTGACTTGCACCACAGTGGTTCAGAGCCAGCCGCGGCGTGTCGCCTGCACGCCGGCCTGGAACCGCGTGCTGGCGCCCAGGCGCTCGAGCAGACTCGCGGTGCGGCGCACCACCGTTCGGCGCGAGAGGCCGAGCCGGCGGGCGATGGTGTCGTCGGTGGCGCCCATGCTCATCAGCGTCAGGATGGCCTTGTCGCGCTCGTCGAGGGCTTCGGCCGGGTTCACCGAGATCGGCGTGGCCATCAGCCACAGCGAGTCGAAGGTCTTCACCAGCAGGTCCAGTGTGGGCGACGGGCCGACCCGCACGCCCATGGGGTCGCCGCGGCGCTCGTCGGTGTGCAGCACCAGCACCGCGCGCCGATCGTCGGCGACGATCAGCTTCATGGGCGGATCGGGCAGCGTACGCGCTTGCGCCCCAATCGCATTGGTGGCCAGGACGTGGCGCAGCCGCTCCGGGTCCTGGTAGATGGTCTCCTGGTACAGGGTGCGGTAGGCGATGCCCGCGGTGATGCGCGAGGACTTCAGCTCGAACATCCGCTCCTCGGTCTCGACATCGGAGAGGAACGGGCCGCGCTCCACCACCTTCACGCAGGCGTGCGCGGTGTGCTGCAGGTCCTCGAAATCGGCCAGCAGCTGGCGGCGTTCATAGACCGCCACCACCGCGCCGTCGGCATCGGTGGTGCGGCGCACCGAGCGGAAGGTCTCGCCCAGGCGCGCGGCGGCCGACTGCATGCGCAGCATGTCCTGATTGCGCCGGCGAGTCTCGGCCTCCGACAAAGCTTCCGGCGCGTGCGCGTCGAAACGCACCACGCCCTTGCCGTCGGTGAGGCGCACCGCGGCCTCGAGCTGGCACAGCGCCTCCAGCGCGGCCTCGGCCACGCGCGGCGGGATGGTCAGTCGCTCGGCCACCTCGAGCACGGTCGAGCGCGGGTGCTGCACGAGCACCGCGTAGGAGCGGCCGGGCACGGAGGCCGGGTCGAAGAGGTCGTCCAGTGTCGTCACCGCACCCACCGGCGGGCGCCGGTCCGGAAAGCGTCCGGTCGAGGGCAGCGGTGAACGGTCTACTGGTCCGGTCCCCACTGCTGCTGCATGAGAACGCCCTTGCTGGCTAGCCATGGCAGCGGATCCATCTTGTTGTCGGCGGCGTCCCAGATCTCGAGGTGCAGATGGGGACCTGTGGAGTTTCCGCGATTTCCCACGGAGGCGATGACATCGCCGGTGTTCACCCGCTGGCCGACGGTCACGTACATGTCGTTGACGTGACCGTAGACCGCGGTGGTGCCGTCGTCCTGCTTGACGCGCACCCAGAGGCCGAAGCCCGAGGCGGGGCCGGCGGAGATGACCTCGCCGCCCATGACCGAGTGGATCGGCGTGCCGATCGGGTCGGCGAAGTCGATACCGTAATGCATTGCGCCCCAGCGCATGCCGAAGCCGGAGGTGAGCTGGCCGTCGACCGGCTTGACCACGTTCGGGCCCGGGTTCAGCTGCTGCTGGAGGTTCTTGAGGGTCTGCTCGGCCTGCTGCAGCGGCGCGGAGATCTCCGGCGGCAGGTTCTGCAGGCCGAACGGGGCCGGGTCGGGCGTGGCGGCCGCGATCGGCTGGGCCTGCGGGGTCTGCGCCGCGGGGGCGGAGTCCCTGGCCTGCTTCAGATCGAGGTCGGCCTGCTCGACCGGGGCGACATCCTCGCCGATGGTGGCGGGCTTCTCGTCGTGCGTGGGCAGCAGCGGCGCGGCGTGCGCCAGGGCCGGGACCAGCTGGGTTCCGGTGCCGATCAGGGCGCCGGCGGCGACGGCCACACCCGCGGCGGTCTTCACACGCTCGGCGGTGGAGGGTTCGGCCCGGTGGCGTCGGCGCGGCATGGTGACAGTGCTGCCCGCAGCGGATTCACCGAGCAGATCCATGACTGTGACAGAGTTCGCGGTCGTTCGATGGTGCGGCACTGCAAGTCCTAGCGTTCGGTGGGTCCGGTAACGATTCGGCATCGCTGTGACGGAAACAGTACTCGCTCGTGACCAATTCGCAACCTTTTGTGCGATAACGCCAGGTCGAATGCTCGAACCCTTGGTCACAAACCGTAACCGGAGGCGCACACTTGCGAGATGGTTCTCGACGAGTTGGATACGCCGATCGTTCTTGCCCCCATGGCGGGCGGACCGTCCACCCCCGAACTGGCCGCCGCCGTGACCGCGGCCGGCGGGCTGGGTTTCGTGGCCGCCGGATACCTGCCCGCGAGCGAATTGGCCGCCCGGATCAAGGCCACGCGGGCGCTGACCTCCGGGGCGTTCGGGGTCAATCTGTTCTATCCCTCCGAACCGAGTCCGACCGATCGGTTCGATACATATATAAGGACGCTGGCGGCCGAGTTCCCGGTCGGCGAGGCCCGCTACGACAGCGACGACTGGGCCGCCAAGCTGGACCTGCTGATCGCCGATCCGGTGCCGGTGGTGTCCAGCACCTTCGGCTGTCCGACCGCCGGGGAGATCGCGCGGCTGCACGCGGCCGGGTCCGAGGTGTGGGTGACGGTCACGACCGTGGCCGAGGCCCGGCAAGCGGTCGCCGCGGGCGCGGACGTGCTGATCGCGCAGGGCGCGGAGGCGGGCGGGCACCGCGGCGTCTTCGTCGACGATCCGGCCGACGACCTCACCGACCCGCTGGGGCTGCTGACGCTGCTGCAACTGCTGCGCGCCGAGGTGGATACACCGATCGTGGCGGCGGGCGGCATCGCGACCGGGGCGGCAGTCGCGGGGGTGCTGTGCGCGGGCGCGGCGGCGGCGCAGCTCGGGACCGTGTTCCTGCGCTGCCCCGAGGCCGGGACCGCGCCGGTTGTCCGGGACGCCATCGCCGAGCCGACACCGACCATGCTGACCCGCGCCTTCACCGGGCGGCGGGCACGCGGGCTGCGCAACCGGTTCATCGTGGAACACCCCGACGCGCCGGTCGCCTACCCCGAGATCCATTACGCCACCGGGCCTTTGCGAGCGGCCGCGCGGTCGGCCGGCAATGCCGACGAGGTGAATCTCTGGGCAGGTCAGGCACATTCGCTGACACCTGAGCTACCAGCGGGCGAGCTGGTGCGCACACTGTCGGCGGATGCGAAGAATGCTCTGGAACGGGTACTTTCGCTGCGAATTCAGAGTTATTGACAACGTTTTTCATCTACAATCGGCTGACACCTTCCGCCATCCCATGAGGAGAGCGATATGTCACTCGACGTACCTACCGCACTACTCGAGCGCGCCGAACGCGGTGAAGTCAGCGACGCAGAGTTCGTCGAATGCGTCCGTAATTCGCTGCCCTACGCCTACGAGGTCGTCAGCCGGGTAGCCGCCGACCTGCGTTCCGGCACGGCGGAATACGCCGACAACACCATTCCCCCGCCGGACGAGACCGCCCGCGGCCAGCTGCTGCGCGCCATGGCCTCGGACGCCATCCGCGGCGGCCTGGAACGCCACTTCGGCATCAAGCTCGCCTTCCAGAACTGTCACCGGGTGGCGGCCTTCCCACTCACCTCGGTCGGCGGCGACACCTACACCACCTTCATCTCCACCCGCGCCCAGCTGCTCAACCAGAGCCCGGAACTCCGCAACTGCTGAGCGCGATGCGGTAACCGCTGAGCGCACAACCGATCCGGCGCGATCGCGACCCGGTCGCGCCGGATCATTGCCGTGGGACGGGCTGGTGCGAGGATCGCCGCACCAGCCTGATCTCCCTCCAGGCCAGCCATGCGAACACAACGAAGAGACCGTCGACGAAAACGTTGACACCGATCGCCACCGCCGCGGATTCGAAGCCGCGCGTGAAAATGTCGTGAATGGCGAAAATGGTCATCAGGCCGAAGAACAGCAGCACGATCGCCAGGACGATCCACCAGAGCACACGCAGGAAACCGATCTTCGGGGGCGGGGGCAGGGGCGCGTAGTAGGCGGCAACGCCCGACTGGAACGGACCGCCCTGAGTCTCATGCAGATTCGCCACGGGGTACCCGGGATAGCCCGAGCCACCCAGCGGTGACGGGTCGGCCGACCATACCGACGACTGGTAACCAGGGTGAATTGCCGCCGGCGGGGTGTACCCCGTAGGCGGTGGGGGCGTAGCGAACCGGGTCGGCGACGGGGTCGCCACCGGAGTGCCGGCATGCGGCGTGAAGCCCGGCCTGTAATCGATAGGCGCCTGTCCCCCATCCCATTTGACCGTCGGCGGGGCCGGGCGCGCGGGCACCGGCCGGACCGGGGCCGGGCGGGCTTCGAGGGCCGCGCGGGCGGCGGTGGCCAGGGCGCCCGCGCTGGGGAAACGGTGCGCCGGGTCCTTGGCGAGGCCGCGCGCGACGACCTCGTCCAGCGCCGCGGGAATGAGTGAGCTGTGGTCGCTGGCCCGCGGCGGGTCGGCGGTCAGGTGGGCGGCCATCTGCTGCACCGGATCGGTGTGGGCGAAAGGCTTGGCCCCGGTGAGGATCTCGTAGAGCAGGCAGGCCAGCGAGTACACGTCGGAGCGGAGGTCCTCGGTGCCGGAGTAGCGCTCGGGGGCCATGTAGGCCCAGGTGCCGACGGCCACCCCGGTGGAGGTGATGGTGGCCTGGCCGACGCCGCGGGCGATGCCGAAGTCGATGAGGTAGGCGAAGCCGTTGGGGAGGGTGAGGACGTTGGAGGGCTTCACATCCCGGTGCACCAGGCCCGCCCGGTGCGCGATGTCGAGGGCTTCGGCGATCTGGGTGATGAGGTCGACCGCGCGGTCGGGCGGGAGCGCGCCCACCTCGCGCAGGGTCTTGCTCAGATCGGAGCCTTCGATCAGCTCCATGTCGATGTACAGGCGGCCGTCGAGTTCGCCGAAGGCGTGGATGGGCACCACATGCGGTCCGCGCAGTCGTGCGGCCAGCCGGGCCTCACGTTCGAACCGCCGCCGGTAGTCCTGGTCGCTGGCGAGCTCGGCGGGGAGCAGCTTCAGCGCGACTTCCCGTTCGAGGTGCGTGTCCTCGGCCAGCCACACCTGGCCCATGCCGCCCCGCCCGATCAGCTCGACGAGTCGATAGTGGCCGAGATTGCCTGCCCCCGGCACCTGCCCTCCCCCATGCTCTACCGCGTACTGCGAGGTGCCCAGCATACGACCCCGGGCGGGGAATCACACGGTTCCGAATCCCCCGAACACACTGTGCCGAATCCCCCGAACGCACGGTGCCGAATCCCCCGAATCGCTGTCGGCTCAGGCCTCCTGGAGCTTGCGCTTGAGCACCTTGCCGGTGGGGTTGCGGGGTAGTTCGGCCAGGAAGACCACCTCGCGGGGGACCTTGTAGCGGGCCAGATTGGCCTTCACGAAGTCCTTGATCTCGAGCTCGCTGAGCTGGTGGCCGTCGTGGACGACCACGAAAGCCTTGAGGCGCGCGCCGAATTGCTCGTCAGGGACGCCGAGAACGGCCGCCTCCCGCACCGACGCGTGGGTGTAGAGCAGTTCCTCGACCTCCACCGGGAAGACGTTCTCACCACCGGAGACGATCATGTCGTCGTCGCGGCCGTCGATGAAAAGCCTGCCCGCGCTGTCGAAGTGGCCGACATCGCCGGAGGACATGAGGCCGCGGATGACCTCCTTGTGGCCGCCGCCGGTGTAGCCCTCGAACTGGATGGTGTTCCCGACGAAGATGCGGCCGGTGGCCCCGGCCGGCACCCGGCGGCCCCGATCGTCGAGGATCTCCACCCGCGCCCCCAGCACCGGCCGGCCCACACAACCGGGCTCCTCGGCCAGGTCCTCGGGCGTGGCGATGGTGGCGTAGGCGACCTCCGTCGACCCGTACAGGTTGTAGACGACCGGCCCGAAGGCCGCTGTCACCTCCCGGCACAGGTGCGCGCCCAGCTGGGAGCCCGCGACGAAAATGATGCGCAGCGCGGACAAATCGTGCCCGGTGAGCGCGCGGCCGCCCAGGTCGATCGTGCGGGCCAGCATGACCGGGACGACGATCGCCGTGGTGGCCCGGTGCCGCGCCATGGAGTCGATGGCGGCCTGCGGATCGAAGCGGCGGCGGATCACCAGGGTGGAGCCGAAGCCGAGAGTCAGCATGGCACAGGCGAATCCGAGCGTGTGGAACATGGGGGCGCAGCACTCGGTCACCTCGTTCACCCGGAACGGGACCTTGGACAGCAGACCGCCCAGCGACAGCAGGGATTTCGGCTCGGTGCGCGGCGCGCCCTTGGGGGTGCCGGTGGTACCGCTGGTCAGCAGGATGATCTTGGGTTCCGCGCCGGGCGCGGGCGGCGCGTCGGGCGAGCCGGTCTCGATGAGGAATCCGAGGCTGTCCTCGCGTGGCTGCTCGGTCCAGGCCCGGTAGCTGCCGCGCCGCGGGCTCACCTCGTCGAGCATGGGCGCGTACTCGTCGTCGTAGACGAGTAGGTCGGTGCCCTCGCGGGTGGCGACATCGCGAATCTGCGGGCCGGCGAAATCGGTATTGAGCAGGATGATCCGGGCCCCGCACTTGGCGGCGGCAAAGATCGCGTCCAGCAGGCCGCGGTGATTGCGGGCCAGGATCGCCACGCCCTCATGGGGTTTCAGGCCGCGCTCGCGCCAGGCGTTGGCCAGCCGATTCGACCGGTCCTCCAGTTCGGCGAAGGTCAGCTCGCCCAGCTCGTCGATGACCGCGACCCGCCCGCCGTACCGGGCCGCCGACAGCCGCAGCCCGGCCGCCAGCGTGCCGTAGCGCAGCATGGCCGTGGCCGCCGACAGCAGCACCGCCGGTGATTCCAGCCGGGCCAGCCCGGCCTCCAGCACCAGCCGCGCCGATTCCGCCTCCAGGTAGGCCCGCTCCCCCACCGACCTGATCAGCCCGAGCGTCATGTGCGGCCACCCCCGGCCTGCGTGATCGGCGGTACCTTCCTCGCCGTGACCGGCCGTGCGGCCTGCGCGCGTGTCGATTCCACCCGGACCTCCTCGTCCACCCCTGCAGATTGCGGGCATCTGCCCTCAAACTAACGGTACGGACCCGCAGCCGCGACCGGAACCTCTCCGCCGCAGACTCCGGTCCTGGCGTCCGGGTCGTGCCTATAGTGGCGACCGTGACAGATCCGTTGTCGGCGAACCGGCGGAACTGGGATGCCCGGGCCGGCATTCACGCCGCCAGCAGCTTCTACCGCGACCGGGATTCCAGCTACTGGTTCGCGCCGTTCGAATGGGACGCCCTCGGCGACGTGCGCGGCCTCGACGTGGTGCACCTGCAATGCCATCTCGGCACGGAGACAATCGAATTCGCGCGGCGCGGGGCCCGCGCGGTGGGCCTGGACTTCTCGGCCGAATCGGTGCGCCACGCCCGCGAACTGGCCGGGGGCGCGGTCGACTACGTCTGCGCGGACGTCTACCACGCGCGGGAAGCCCTGGGCGAGCGCACCTTCGATATCGCCTACACCGGCAAGGGCGCGCTCTGCTATCTCCCCGACCTGCCCCGCTGGGCGCGCGAAGTCGCCGGCCTGTTGCGCCCGGGCGGCCTGCTCTACCTGGTGGAATTCCATCCGCTGCTGCACGCCCTCGGCCCCACCCCGCCGCCGGGTGTCGACCCGGGACAGCTTGTGCTGCACGACGATTACCTCGCCGGCCGCGGCGCCCAGCGTCGCGACAGCGCCCACACCTATACCGACGGCCCCGACCTCAGCACCGACACCACCGCCTTCGAATGGCGTCACGGCCTCGGCGAAGTCATCAACGCCCTGCTGGCGGCGGGCCTGCGCATCACCGGCCTCACCGAGACCCACACCCTCCCGTGGCCCCGCTGGCCCCAGATGATCCGGACCGAAACCGGCTGGTGGCGACTCCCTCCCACCGACCCCATCATCCCGGTGCTCTACGGCCTGTCCGCGGTCAAGGACGCCTAGCCCGCGGCGACACCGGCCGCTCACGAGATCCGGAAGGCCCGGCGGTACGCGCCCGGAGTCGTCCCCACCTGCGCACGGAAACGACGGCGCAGGTTCACCGCCGAGACGAGACCGACGCGAGTCGCGATGGCGTCCACCGGCAGGTCCGTATCCTCCAGCAGCGTGCGGGCCGCCGCCACCCGGCGCGCGAGCAACCACGCACCCGGGCTCGTGCCGAGCCGATCGTCGAAGCTGCGGGCCAGCGTGCGGGGCGAGACATTGAGGTGGGCGGCCATGTCGCGCACCGAGAGTGGGGATCCGAGCCGGCCCTCCACCCAGTCGAGCAGGCCGTCCAGCAGGTCGGAGGGCGGGGGCGTCGGCGCGTACTGGGTCTGGCCGCCTTCACGGTGCGGCGGCATCACCATGTGCCGGGCGAGCAGTGCGGCGTGGGCGGCACCGTGATCGCGCCGGACCAGGTGCAGGCACAGATCGATGCCCGCGCCCGCACCGGCGCTGGTGGCGACGTCGCCGTGGTCGACGTAGAGGACGTCCGGTTGCACGCGAATCCGGGGAAACTCCGCCTGCAGCCTGTCGGCACGCGCCCAGTGCGTAGTGGCGGCCCTGCCGTCGAGTAATCCCGTGCGCGCCAGGGCGAATACCCCCTGGCAGATCGTGACGATTCGAGCACCGCGGCCGTGCGCCCGCAGCAGCGCGCGACGCACAGGGTCGGAGAGCGGCGCCTCCACCGGCGTCCAGCCCGGAATTATCACAGTGTCGGCGGAGGCCAGCGCCGCAAGCCCGTCCGCCACATCGAGCGAGTACCCGGCCGTCGTGGGCACCAGTCCCGGCGTTTCGGTGCACACCCCGAATTCGTAGTAGTTCGGCACACCTTCCCGTTCGGTGCCGAACACCTCTGCGGCACAGCCGAGCTCGAAGGTCGACTGGACCGGCCGCACCAGAGCCGTCACGCGATGCATGGCAGAAAAGTACCCCATAATGTCTTTTCTGACACTGTGCCGCCCATGCCGCGCACGGCACCGTGGTCGGCATGACTTCCGAAATCCTCACCCAGCCCGGCTACACCTCGGCCTCCGTCACGGAATCCCCTGTGCGCGAGATCTTCCCGGGCATCCGGGTGCGTCCCCTCTGGACGGGACCGAACGGCGCCAGCGCCAATGTCGTCGAGCTGGACCCGAACGCCTCCTGGCACGGTCGCGACATCCATGAGCCCGGTCCCGAAGAGGCGTACGTGGTTTCGGGCGTCTTCAACGACGGCGCGCGCGACTACCCCGCCGGAACCTTCCTGCACGCCCCTGCCGGTTCGTGGCACGTCCCCTCGACGGTCACCGGCTGCACCCTGTTCGTCTTCTACCCGGAGGGCTAGCCGAACCGCGATCGTCCACTCTTGACCATGACGCGTCCCCTTTCGACCTCGCCCGGGCCACCGCCGCAGACCAGCATGGAAAGCGTCGATCCGACCACGAAAGGACCAGTTCATGGCCACCCAGATCACCGATCCCGCCCAGCTGCCAAGGGTTTTCGAGGAGCGCCTGAACGCGGGCGACGTGGCGGGGGTGCTCTCGCTCTTCGCCCCGGACGCGACCATGCGCACCACCACCGGAGCCGTCATTTCCGGCTCGGACGCCCTGCGTCAGGAGATCAGCGGCACGGTCGCCGCCCGCGGACAGCTCACCAACAACAGCAAACATCTGCTGATCGGCGGTGACGCAGCCCTGCTGGTCACCAACTGGACCCTGGAGATCGACGCGCCCGACGGCACGCGAGTCTCCCCCACCGGCACCACCGCGAATATCGCCCGGCAGCTCGAGAACGGGGAATGGCGATTCGCCGTCCTGAATCCGCTCGGGACGGCGTGAAGCGCTGCGGCACAGCGCATTCGGCTGACCAGCGGGTGCGCCCCCGTGCCGAGGGCGCACCCGGGTGGGTCAGGACAGCGTGACGACGGTCAGCGAGCCGTCGGCGTGCTGGGCGCGCAGGCGCTTCTTGTCGAACTTGCCGACGCTGGTCTTGGGGACCTCGGCGATGAAGCACCAGTGCTCGGGCAGCTGCCACTTGGCGAACTTGGGGGCCAGGAAGTCGCGCAGCTCTTCGGGTTTGGCCTCGGTGCCCTCGACCAGGACGATGGCGACCAGGGGGCGCTCGTCCCACTTCGCGTCCGGGATGCCGATGACGGCGGCCTCGGCCACGGCCGGGTGACCCATGACGGCGTTCTCCAGGTCCACCGACGAAATCCATTCGCCGCCGGACTTGATGACGTCCTTGGAGCGGTCGACCAGGGTGAGGTAGCCATTGGGGCTGATCTTGCCGACGTCGCCGGTGCGCAGCCAGCCGTCGTGGAACTTGTCGGGATCGACCTCGCCGCCCGACGGCGCGTAGTAGGCGCCGGTGATCCACGGGCCGCGAACTTCCAACTCGCCCAGGGCCTCTCCGTTGTTCGGCAGCACCGAACCGTCATCACCGACCAGGCGCGCCTGCACGCCGGCCGGGAAGCGGCCCTGGGTGTAGCGGTAGCTCCAGGCCTCCTCGCCCTCGGCGCCGGCGGGCGGGTGCGCCACCGAACCCAGCGGCGAGGTCTCGGTCATGCCCCAGGCGTGCAGCAGCTTCACGCCGTGCCGCTCCTCGAAGGCCCGCATCATCGACGGCGGGACCGCCGCGCCGCCGACCACACAGGTGCGCAGGTGCGAGATGTCCTGCGGCTGCGCCTGCAGCCCGGCCAGCACGCCGCCCCAGATGGTCGGGACCGCGGCGGCGAAGGTCGGCTTCGCCTCGGCCATCATCTCCAGCAGCGGTGCGGGCTGCAGGAAACGGTCCGGCATCAGCACATTCGCGCCCGACATGAGCGCGGCGTACGGAATGCCCCAGGCATTGGCGTGGAACAGCGGCACGATGGCCAGCACGGTGTCGGCCGCGGTGAAGCCCATACCGTTGGGCGAGATCACCTGCATGGCGTGCAGCCAGTTCGAGCGGTGCGAGTAGACGACGCCCTTGGGGTCGCCGGTGGTGCCGGAGGTGTAGCACATGCCGGCGGCGGAACGCTCGTCGATGACCGGGTAGTCGTAGGTGTCGGGCTGGGCGTCGAGCAGCTCCCGGTAGGAGTGCACGGTGACGCCCTCGGGTGCCTGCAGCGCGGCGGCATCGCCATTGGCGACGATGACGTGGCGCACCGTCTTCAGGTTCGGCAGGTACTGCGCGAACATCGGCAGCAGCGAGCCGTCCACGATGACGACCTGATCCTCGGCGTGATTGGCCACGTAAACCAGCTGCTCGGGGAAGAGCCGGATGTTCAGGGCGTGCAGCACCGCGCCCATGGCGGGCACCGCGATGTAGGCGACCATGTGCTCGTTGTTGTTCCACATGAACGTGCCGACCCGGTCACCGACGCCGATACCCAGGTCACGCAGGGCATTGGCGAGCCGGGCCGCGTCCTGGCCGACCTCGCGATAGGTCTGGGTGCGTAAGCCGTCACCGGTCCAGGTGGAGACGTGGCTGTCGCCCTGGAAGGTGGAGGCATAGCGCAGCAGTGTCGCGAGTGACAGCTGCTCGTCCTGCATGGTGCTCAACATTTCCCAACCGCTCCTTGCATGTACCTACTGGAGAGTGAACTGAGTCACTTGCGGCGAGCCTAGCCGATTCGGACATACACAGGTCGGGGCCCGAACTGACGGCATGGTGACCTCAGTCCGGGGCCGGTGAGCTGGCGAAATATTCGAGCTGCGGGCGGCGAACCCCACCCTCGCCGCCCGCAGCCCGTAGCCGACCCGCCGCCGCCCAACACGACGACCAGCCGGCTCCGCAATCCTGATCAGCGTCACGACCTGCTGACGACGCCCCCTGCGGCGGCGCAGAATAGCCAATCACTAACCAGGACAAGTAAATTGGAGCAAGAACTTCCGTGAATATATTGAGTGCGACACCGGGCTGTCCAGTCGAGGACAGCGTCGCAGGTCAGACGGCGCTCACTGACCCGGACAGCGGGCCGTGAGGGCGGCCATCCCATGATTGCCAGGGGTGAATCCGGACTCACCCGCCCGAGGTGACCGAAAATACGGATTCACTGTCCGGCGATGTCTGCAGGACCAGCGGGAATACGCCCTACCGTTGCTGGTATGCAGCGAGAGCCCTCCATTCTGATCATCGGTGCCGGATTCGCCGGGCTGGGCATGGCGCTGGAACTGCAACGCCACGGCCTGACCAACTTCACCATCCTGGAGAAGGCCGCCGACCTCGGCGGCGTCTGGCGCGAGAACACCTACCCGGGCGCCGCCTGCGATGTGCCCTCGCCGCTGTACTCGTGGTCGTTCGCGCCGAAATCCGATTGGCCACGCCGGTTCTCGCAGCAGGCCGACATCCACGCCTACATGCGCACCGTCGCCGAGAAGCACGACCTGCCCGCCAAGATCGAGTTCGGCGCCGAGGTGGTGGACGCCGAATTCGACGAGCAGGGCGGCCGGTGGCGGGTCCGCACCGCCGACGGCGTCACCCACCTCGCCGACGTCCTCATCCCCGCCGTCGGGCAGCTCTCCCGCCCCGCGATGCCGAACCTCCCCGGCACCGACTCCTTCACCGGCGCGGCCTTCCACTCCGCCGAGTGGGATCACTCGGTCGATCTGACGGGCAAGCGGGTCGCGTGCATCGGCACGGGAGCCAGTGCCATCCAATACATTCCGGCCATCCAGCCGAAGGTCGAACACCTCACGCTGTTCCAGCGCTCGGCCGCCTGGGTATTGCCGAAGTTCGACACCGAGTACACCCCGCTGCACCACGCGCTGTTCAAGTACGTGCCCGGGACGCGGCTGGCCGA
This sequence comes from Nocardia sp. NPDC059229, assembly GCF_042754165.1. Classification (NCBI taxonomy): domain Bacteria; kingdom Bacillati; phylum Actinomycetota; class Actinomycetes; order Mycobacteriales; family Nocardiaceae; genus Nocardia; species Nocardia sp. NPDC059229. The sequence goes on along the minus strand of NZ_JBHZAK010000003.1, from coordinate 27,615 downwards.
GCGATTCGCCATCTGGGCCTTCTTCGAGGTGATGGCGTTGGCACTCACCGACATTCCCGCCATCAAGCATCCGGTGATCGCCGTCGCCGACCGGCATCGCAACCAGCAGGTGCCCGATGAGGCGCTGCGCGCCAAGCTGACTCCGGACTACGCCGCCGGCTGCAAGCGCGGCCTGTTCTCCAACGAGTACTTCCCCGCACTGACCCGGGACAATGTCACGGTCGAGACCACCGCCATCGAAGCGGTGACGCCCAACGGAATTCGCACCGCCGACGGCGTCGAGCACCCCGCCGACGTCATCGTCTACGGCACCGGCTTCAAGGGCACCGAGTTCCTCGCCCCCATGAATATCTATGGCCTGCAGGGCCGCAAGCTCGCCGACGAATGGTCCCCCGAGGGCGCCCGCGCCTTCCTCGGCATGTCGGTCCCCGGCTTCCCCAACCTGTTCATGATGTACGGCCCGAACACCAACGTCGGCTCCGGCTCCATCATCTACATGCTGGAGTCCCAGGCCCGCTATATCCGCCAGGTCATCGACTACCTCTCCGCCCGCCCCGGCCACGTCCTCTCGCCCCGCCCCGACGCCGAAAAGTCCTGGGACGACTGGCTGCAGCGCCGCCTGAAGGACACCCCCTGGAACTTCTGCTCCAGCTGGTACCGCAACGCCTCCGGCCGGATCACCAACAACTGGCCCGGCGCCACCCTCCTCTTCCGCTGGAAGACAAGCAGATTCGCACCGTCGGACTACGACGAGAGCCGACCCGCGGGCCGCTAGCGACTCCGGGCCGGGCTCGCCGCGCCCACCACCCCGCCGATCAGCCGACTCCACCATCCCGACCACGAATGCGACCCCCGGCCCCCCGACCAGGTAGACTCCCCGACGTCCCGGCCGGGCCTCCCGCCCGGCACGTCCAGCCCTCGTAGCTCAGGGGATAGAGCACCGCTCTCCTAAAGCGGGTGTCGCAGGTTCGAATCCTGCCGAGGGCACATTTATCCAGGTCAGAGCGTCGAACTCGGCCGACTGCCCCGCCGGGGCGGGAAGCCGCAGCCGCCCGATCCGGTCAGCTCGGCCCGGTCCGGGCGACCTGCCAGGCCGCCCGGACCGGGTGAAAGCGCCAGCCGTGAAGTCACGGCAACCCCGTCAACAGTTGCTGGGTGCCGGCTCGCCGCGAACCCGGCCGTTGAGCCACGCCAGTACCTCGGGGGCACCCAGCACCGCTCCCGACAGATGCTCGGGTGCGGGAACGCGCAGCGTCTGCACGGGAACGCCGGCCGCGCACCAGCGGTGGTCGGTGTTGTCGATCGCCTGGACCGGAATCAGCGGGTCGTCAGGTGAATGCCATTCGAAAACCGGTGTTTCCGGCACTTCGCCGAAGAGTTCCAAGCTGTTCTCCTCCAGCACCGACTGGCCTTCACGGAAGTTGAAGCCCGCGGGATCGGCCATGTATGCCCGCGCGCTGCCGCCGACGCCCTCGGCGAGGATCTGATTGGTGCAGTCATTGGCCATGGCATTGCGGAGGGCCAAGCCACTCTGGTTGAGGTACGAGCTGATCGGCAGCTCGTTCGGATATTCGCGCTCGAGGCCGATCGCCGCCGCCATGGCCAGCCCGAAGGCCGGGTGCGGGTCGTAGCCCAAGGCCTCCACCATCGTCAGCAGGTTCATCGGGGCACCGCCGATGGCCGCACCCGCGAGTTTCAGCTCCGGCGCGTACGACGGCTGGAGCGCAGCCGCCGCCCCGGTGGCCATGCCGCCGCCGGAGTAGCCGGCCAGCACGACCGGACTGTGCTGGGCGGCGAGTTCCGGCAGCTGTTTCACCGCCCGGACGCCGTCCAGAACGATCCGGCCACCCAGACGTGCCGCCCCGAACGCGACGTACGGACCGAGATGATCCGGCAGCGCTATGCTCCAGCCCTGCGCCAGTGCCATATTCAGAATCGACGCCGTTGTCAGGAGATTCGGATCGTCGGAGTACAGCAGATGTGACACCGCGCAGCTGGTGCCGAGCGCGTTGATGAAGTGCTGATACGACATCAACGGGGCGTCGGGCTGGTGACCGGGCGGGGTAAGGATCGTGGTGGTCGCCGCGATCGGCTCATCGTGGGAGTTGGTGGATCGGAATTGCACCAATGTCACGGTGGCGCCAGGAAATACGGCCACCGGCGGCAATGTCTCCGTGCGGAGCACATCACCGGGCCGGTGTGCCGCCAGATCCGCCGGGGCGGCGTAGAACGGATCCGGATCGGGTATCGGATAGATCGGATCCGCCGCAGCCGTCGTCGTCGTCATCGACAACCCGAGAACCACACCACCCAGCGCGGCCACAACTTTCGCCGACCCGCTGCGCAGGAAAACAGGAAACCGACCAAGCACGTGTCTGACCTCCATGAATAGTTCACGTCGTTCGACAAGCCAGTCCGAGTTCTGACGCGACTATATCGGCAAACTTCCAGCTACACGACAAAACGCGCATTTGTCATTGACCAGCCAACAGTCCTCCCCGAGACCGGGATTCACATGCTCGCCTGCCCGATGCCGGTCACCCGATCAACGAGCCCTCGCGCCTGAGCATCCCGAGGATTCCCAATCTCGTAGGGACGCACAGGTCATTCATAGACATCTCCGAATTGGCAATACCGACACGACAGGCAATCCCATAACGACACGCGGTGGGCCGACGTGAGTTCGGCGTTTCTTCCACTCATTCGCAAAAAACCGATAGCCCGGCGTATAGCCTCAACACCCGATTCGAGATGCCCTGGGTCCCTCACTCGCAGGAAGGATCGATAAAGTGCGGAGGCGACTGCTTGGATTGGCCGCAGCTTTGACAGGAACCCTCATCATGGTCGGCGGCGGCGCCACGAACTCGGCGCTGCTCGCCAGCGCGGAACCCGTCGCGGCGGGCGACGATTTCTATCTGCCGCCGCCGCTACCACCCACACCGGGAGCCATCGTGCGCGCCGAACCGGCACAGGTGGCCTTCTCCGCACCCGGAATGCCCGGCGTCGTTCCCGCCGCCGCGACGCGAATGATGTACGTCAGCAGCGACACCCACGATGCACCGACGGCGGTCGTCGGCACGTACCTGCAGCCGAGCGTGCCGTGGACCGGCCCCGGCGAGCGCCCGCTGGTCGCGTACGCGGGCGGCACCAAGGGCCAGGGCAATCAATGTGCGCCGTCGAAGTTGATGACGCAGGTCGTGCAATACCAGCCCCCGGCGGACATCATTTTCGAATACGACCTGCTGGCGCTGTATTCGCTGCTCGCCCGCGGAATCGCGGTGGTGGTGACCGACTACCACGGCCTCGGCACCCCCGACGTGCACGACTACCTCAACCGCAAGGCACAGGCCTACGCGCTGCTGGATGCGGCGCGCGCCGGACTGCAATTGCCCGGCACCGGCCTCAACCCCGGCACGCCGGTCGTTCTCTACGGATACTCGCAGGGCGGCATGGCTTCCGCGGGCGCGGCCGAACTGCAGTCGAGCTACGCTCCCGAGCTGAATGTACGCGGCGCCTATGTGGGCGGTCCGGTGGTCGACGACGAATACTTCATCGGATACAACGACGGACGGCCCTCCATCGCACCGGCTTTCGCCTGGATCCTCAATGGCATCGCCGCCGACTATCCGGAGACTCGCCCGATACTCGACGCCGAGCTCAATGACACCGGGAAGGCGATCCTGAGCGACGCGCTGGGCAAATGCGCCGTCCCGACCAGCCTGGCCCAGGACCATCCGCGCACGTCCGAATGGACCACCAGCGGCGAACCGCTCACCGCGGTCATCGATCGGAACCCCGAGCTGAAAGCGGCCTTCGACGAACAGCGCATCGGCACGCTCACTCCGTCGGTGCCTGTCCTCGCCGCCTCGGCCATGAACGACGAGGGTGCGCCCTACGTGCCGGTGCGGGAGATGGCGGCCGGTTGGTGCGGCAGCGGCGTGCCCGTCGAACTGGATCCGAACGCGCAGATTCCGACCGTTTCGGGTCTGGTGGGCACCCATGTGCTGGCGTTCTTTCCGTCGCTGGCGGACTCGCAACAGTGGCTGACCGATCGGCTCGCCGGCTGGCCTGCTCCGAGCAACTGCGGAGCCCTGCCCTGACTCTCTGACGTTCGGTCCATGATGCCCGGCAGCCGGGATCGGTCCTCCCACCGGTCCCGGCTGCCGGGCATTCGTGTATAGAACTCGATGTTCGTCACCGGGCATGGGTTGAATTGCCCGGTCAGTCACCATTTTTGGCAGTTCATCTAGCGCGGCGGCGAAATCCGACTAGTCTGAATCGACGGGTTTGAGCCAAAAGAATTCGGCCGTCTGCACTCGCGAGCGAGTGCCGTTCAGTTGGATCAAAGAGGCCCCTATGTCGATTTTCCAGGATTCGAAGTCGCGCGACCCCAAGCGATACCTCTGGATTCTCGGGTTGATCGCTCCCTCGTGCGCTGTAGTTCCCTCACAACTGGTAGCCCGCACAGGGCTCCCGGTCTTCTGGTGGATCGGTCCAGTGTTCGTGCTGGTACTGATCCCACTGCTGGATCTGTCTGTGGGGGATGACGGGAGCAACCCACGCGAGGAAGACTACGAGGCATTATCCGAAGACCGGTTCTATCGGTGGTGTACGTACCTCTTTCTGCCGCTGCAGTTCATCGGGCTGCTCATTGCTGGCTATCTCTGGGCAAGTCGCGAGCTGAGCGTATCCGACAAGCTCGGTCTGGCCGTGACGCTCGGGTTCGTGTCGGGCATCGGCATCAACGCCGCCCATGAACTCGGGCACCGGGCCGAACACCTGGAACGCTGGCTGGCGAAGGTCGCTCTGGCACAGTCGGGTTACGGGCATTTCTTCGTCGAACACAATCGGGGTCATCATGTGCGTGTGGCGACGCCCGAGGATCCGGCCAGCGCCCGATTCGGCGAGTCACTGTGGGAGTTCCTGCCGCGCAGCGCGGTCGGCGGCTTCCGCTCGGCACTGGCCCTGGAGCGAGAACGCCTGTCTCGCAAGGAAAAGCGCTGGTTCAGCTGGCACAATCAGCTGTTGCAGGCCTGGTCGATGAGTGTCGCGTTGTGGGGCACCATGATCCTGGCCTTCGGCCTCGGCGTGATTCCGTTTCTGATGGTGCAGGCGGTGCTGGGTGCGGGCCTGCTGGAAACGGTCAATTACATCGAGCACTACGGACTGCTGCGCCAGCGCCGCGCCAACGGCAACTACGCACGGTGCTCCCCGCGCGACAGCTGGAACAGCGACCGCCTGGTCACGAACGTATTCCTGTTCCACCTGCAACGCCACAGCGACCACCACGCCAATCCCGGTCGCCGCTACCAAACCCTGCGCAGCTCACAAACGGCACCACAGCTCCCGGCCGGCTACGCCACGCTGATCCTGCTCGCCGCCATTCCCCCGCTGTGGCGTGCCGTCATGGACCACCGCGTCCTGGCCCACTACGGCGGCGACCTCTCGCTCGTGAACACCAAACCAGCACGCACGCGCCGCTTCGTGGGACCCCTACGCCTGCATCGAATATCGACGACCGACAGGAGCTGATCGCGAGCAGACGTCGACGAGAACCGAGCGAGCGGCTGCAGCCGGATGGCTCAGTGCCATCCGGCTGTTGTCCCGCACCGGTTTTCGCGCCGGTACGTCACATCGGGTATACCGGGTGCTTGCGGGGGTTGAACTCCGGCTTGACCGGCTTCTTGTCGCGGAGCAGGCGGAGGGCCTGGCGGATTTCCAGGCGGGTGCGGGACGGTTCGATGACGGCGTCGATGTAGCCGCGTTCGGCGGCGACCCAGGGGGTGGCGACCGTCTCGTTGTACTGGTTGATCATGAATTCGCGGGCCGCGGCGCGATGCTCCTCCGGCATCGCGGCCAACTGGCGCTTGCCGAGGAGGTCGACCGCGCTTTCGGCGCCGATCACCGCGATACGGGCTGTGGGCCAGGCGAAACTGACGTCCGCGCCGACCTGCCGGGCGGCCATCATGCCGTATGCGCCACCGTAGGACTTGCGTACCACCAGGTTGATGATCGGCACCGTCGCCTCGATGATGGCGCGCGGGACACGGCCGCCGCGGATGATGACGCCGTTGGCCTCCTCCGCGAGGCCCGGCAGCACGCCGGGAGTGTCGGCGACGAACACGAGCGGGATGTTGAAGGCGTCGCAGAGCCGGATGAAGTAGGTCGACTTGTCCGAGCAGGCGGCGTCGATGGAACCGCCCAGCACCAGTGGCTGATTGGCGATCACGCCGACCGGGTAGCCGTCGACGCGGGCGAAGCCGGTGATCAGGTTCGGCGCGAACGCGGCGCGGATCTCGTGGAACTCGCCGTCGTCGAAGATGCGCAGCAGGATCTCGTGCATGTCGTAGCCGGCACGATCGGAATCCGGGATGATCGTGTCGAGTTCCCGGTCACTGGCCGTGATCTCGGGCTCCAGGCCGGGATTCACGATCGGCGGCTGCTCGACGCAGCTCGTCGGCATGAAGCTCAGGTAGTTGCGGGCCCACTCGTAGGCCTCCTGCTCGGTCTCGGCCACGTGATGCAGGGTGCCGCGTTCGGCCTGCACCTTCGCGCCGCCGAGCTCCTCGGCGGTGACGTCCTCGCCGTTGACCGCCTTGATCACCTCCGGCCCGGTGACGAACATGTAGGAATCCTTGGTGCCGATGAGCACGTCGGTATTGATCGGCCCGTACACCGAGCCCGCGGCGCACTTGCCGAGAATGATCGACACCTGCGGCACATAGCCGGACAGCTTCTCCAGCACCCGGGAGATATCACCGAACGATGCGATGGAACCCACCGCGTCCTGGATCCGCGCACCGCCCGAATCGTTGATCGTCACCACCGGGCACGCGTTGTCGAACGCGAATTTCAGTGCCCGCATGAACTTCTGGGCGGACGTGACCCCGACCGACCCGCCGTACACGGTCTGATCGTGTGAGATCACCACCACCGGACGCCCCCCGATCAGCCCGCGACCGGTGACCAGCCCGTCACCGTAGAGCGCGTCCGGTTGACCGGGCTGGCGAGCCAGCGCGCCGGTCTCGATGAACGTCCCGCGGTCGAGCAGCATCTCCACCCGCTGCCGAACGCTCGGAATGCCTTTCGACGCCCGCTTGGCGACACCGGCCTCACCCGCCGGTTCCGCGGCCATCTCCAGGATCTTGGCCAGTTCATCGAGCTTCGCCCGCGTACCGATCACGCTTGTTGCCCACCTTCCCAAACAAACTGTTGTGCCTCGCGACGGTAAGCGGCGCCGAGACGGTACGGGTCACTGAAGCAGATAAACGTGATGAATCACAGTCCCGGCCAGCGGCCGTCAGCAGAACGGGATGCCCACGGAGCCGTTGAGGCTGGTGTGGAAGAGGATGCAGACCAGGTAGTTGGCGGCGGAGTAGGACCCGCTGGAGGAGCCGGTGGCGGTGGTGTCCACAGGCTGGGCCTGCGCCGGCGCCGGCGCATCGGCCTGGGCGGGGGCGGCCAGCACGCCGGCGGGGGTGAGAAGGGCCGCGGTGACGGCGAACGCGGCGAGGGTCTTCTTCGAATTCATCTGCGGCTCCATCGTTCTCGATCTTGGCGGGAGCAAGTATCGAACCCGGGCCGCAGCCACCAACAGCCCCAACAGTTGGGGTCGCCGACGCCGACGTGAGATTAAGTGAATAATAAATAGTGGAAGATGCAGATATAGAACCGAACCCACCCAAGGATTACGCATCGGCTCCCCGCTGATTTCACCGTTACTCTTGCATCCACGCGCACCCACTGCTCTACTAAGTGAATTCTAGATAGCTCACGCCAGCACGCCGGTCCCGTGCCGCAAGGTCGTGAACATCTCCTCGCTGGCCGGCACGGGAGGCAATGCGGGACAGGCGAATTACGCCGCCGCCAAGGCCGGCATCAACGGACTCACCAGGAGCCTCGCCAAGGAGTGGGGGCGCTACAACGTCACCGTGAACTCGGTCGCCTTCGGGCTCATCAAGACCCGGCTCACCGAGACGCCGGCCGACGGCGACAGCACCATCGACGTCCTCGGCCGGCAGCTGAAGGTGGGCGTCAACCCGGATCTGCTGTCGACCATGGAACGGATGATCCCGCTGGGCCGGGCCGGAACACCCGCCGAGGCGGCCGGCGCGGTGTACCTGCTGTGCAGCCCGGACTCCGACTACGTCAGCGGCCAGACCCTGGTCTGCGGCGGCGGATACATCTTCTAGCCGCCGGCGTCCGCGGCCGATCGGGCCGGGTCGCCCGCTCCCTATAGTGAGGGCGGGCGACCCACCACCGGCGAGCGAGAAGGAGCGGCGACCATGAGCGACACCGCCGAGCACGCTGCCGCCCGCCCGGCCCGCGGCACCCGCCCCGCCAATCGCCGCGACCTCATCGTCGCCGCCGCGACCGAACTGTTCTATCGGCGCGGCTACGCCGATGTCGGCACCGGCGACATCGCCGACGCGGTCGCGGTCGGGCCGTCCGCGCTGTACCGGCACTTCCGCAACAAGAACGATCTGCTGTGCGCCGTGGTAGCCCAGCCCATCGAGATCGTCACGGAACTGCTCGACGCGGCGCGCGCCGAGCCGGACACCGATCTCGCCCGGACACTGGCCACCGCCATGCTGGATCAGCGGGCCATCGGCGTGTTGTGGCACCGGGAAGCGCGACACCTCGATCCCGGCGCGAAAACCGAACTCCGGCAGCGGGCGCGCGGCATCGGCGCACGGTTCGCCGATCTGCTGCGCACGCGGACACCGCGGCTGCCGCCCGCTCAGGCCGAAATAATCGGCTGGGCAGCGCTTTCCACGGCATCCAGCATCTCGTTCCACAATCTGGAACTGCCGCGTCAGCGTTTCGTGCAGGTGCTCACCGACATGGTCGACGCGATCCTCACCGCCGACCTCCCCGTCCCGCGCCCCGCGACCGCACCACCCGCCGGACCGTCGGCGGGATGGTCCCCCTCGCGGCGTATCGCCATTCTCACCGCGGCGACGAAACTCTTCGCCGAGCAAGGCTTTTCCGGTGTGGCGCTCGAGGACATCGGCGCGGCCGTCGGCATTGCCGGACCCAGCGTCTACAACCACTTCGACAGCAAGGCCGACATCCTGATCGCCGTTCTCGACCAGGGCAATCACGTCCTGCGGGGCGACATGTACCGCGATCTGACCCGCGCGACCGACGCCGCCGACGCACTCGACCGATTGCTCACCAGCTACACCGAATTCGCCTTCGAGCAAACCGGTCTCATCCGGCTGCTCACCTCCGACATCGATCAGCTCCCCGCCGCCGATCGGCACCGCATGCGTGGCGTGCAGCACGAGTACATCGCCGAATGGGTGCAGCTGGTGCGCCAGGTCCACCCCGGCCAGGACGAGCTGGAAGCCCGGCTGCGAGTCCAGGCCGCCCTGAGCGTCATCAACGATCTCGCCGCCACCCCCCGCCTCCGAGCCACCCCTGACACGCCCCGTCTGACCCGTCATCTGGCCGCCGCCCTGCTGGCTCCACCCAACGGCTGACAGCCCTCGCCACCCCTTGTGAACAGGTAGAACACCGTGTCAGAGGGCGTATCAGGTCGGTGTCAGGCCGGTATCAGGCCGGGTCGCGACAGTAGTCCACATGAACAGCACAGCAATCGCGGCCTCGGGGCTGCGGAAGGCTTACGGGGACAAGACGATCCTCGACGGCATTGATCTGAATATCGGTGCGGGAACGATCTTCTCGCTGCTCGGGCCGAACGGCGCGGGCAAGACCACGACGGTGAACGTGCTGACCACCCTGCTGACGGCGGACGGCGGGACGGCCCGGGTCGCCGGGCACGACATCGCCACCGAGACCAAGGCGGTGCGGGCGGCCATCGGGGTGACCGGTCAGTTCGCCGCGGTGGACGACCTGCTGACCGGCGAAGAGAACCTGCAGCTGATGGCCGATCTGCACCGGCTGCGGGGCGTGGCGCGCAAGCAGGTGGTCGACACGCTGCTGGAGCGCTTCGACCTCACCGAATCCGCGCGCAAGCAGGCGGCCACCTACTCCGGCGGCATGCGCCGCAAGCTGGACCTGGCGATGACGCTGGTCACCAAGCCGGACATCGTCTTCCTCGACGAGCCGACCACCGGACTGGACCCGCGCAGCCGCCGCACCATGTGGGAGATCGTGCGGGAGTTGACCTCCGACGGCGTGACCATCTTCCTCACCACCCAGTACCTCGAGGAGGCCGACCAGCTGGCCGACCGGATCGCGGTCCTCGACGGAGGTCGCATCGTCGCCGAAGGCACCCCGGACGACCTCAAGCGCCGCGTCCCCGGCAGCTACCTCCAACTGCGGTTCACCCACCTCAGCGAACTGGAAGCAGCCGCGCGGATCCTGCCCGCCGCGACCATGGACAGCGAGGCGCTGACCCTGCAGGTGCCCGGCAACGGCGGCACCAAAACCCTGCGGGCCTTGCTGGATCGGCTCGCCGATCACTCGGTCGAGGCCGCGGAGGTCTCCATCCACACCCCTGATCTCGATGACGTTTTCCTTGCCCTGACCGGGCACGCCACCACGGAGGCCGACGCACAATGAGCACCATCGTTTCCACCGGCAGCACCCCGAACCGCACCGTCGCGACCGGCGCCCTGGCAGCGTCGCTGGGCGACTCGGCGATCATGTTGCGCCGCAACTTCAAACACATCGCCCGCAACCCGGTCGCGATCTTCAACGCCGCGCTGATGCCGGTGGTGATGCTGCTGATCTTCGTCTACGTGTTCGGCAGCGCCTTCAATGTCGGCGAGCACTACATCGACTACGCGACACCGGGCATGATCCTGCTGGCCATCAGCTACGGGCTCTCCGGCACCGCGGTCGCGGTGAGCTCGGACATGGCCAAGGGCGTCATCAACCGGTTCAAGGTCATGGACGTCTCCCGCGGCGCCGTGCTGACCGGACACGTGGTGGCCACCATGCTCACCAATGTGGTCGCCATCGCGGCCGTGCTGGGAGTGGCGTTCGCCCTGGGCTTCCGGCCGCCGGCCACCGCGCTGGACTGGCTGGGCGCGCTCGGCATCGTCCTGGCCACCTCGTTCGGGGCGTCCTGGCTGACCGTCGCCCTGGGCATGGCCGCCAAGACCCCGGAGTCCGCGGGCATGTCCGTGGTGCCGCTGATCATGCTGCCCTTCGTGAGCAGCGCGATCGTCCCGGCCGACCAGATGGGCCAGGGCGTCCGGCAGTTCGCGCAGTACCAGCCCTTCACCCCGATCATCGAGTCCCTGCGCGGGTTCCTCACCGGGCACCCGTCGGGCGGCTACACCGCCGCGGCGCTGGCCTGGTGCGCCGGGTTCGCGATCGTCGGATACCTGTGGTCCCGTGCCACTTTCACGAAGCGAGCGTGATCTCGGCCAGTTCATGCCAGACCGCCCGCGCCCCCTCCCCCGTCGCCTCGGTGAACTTCACGTCACCGAGGCGACTTCGCGTTGTCCGCTCGATCCGCGCCGCATCCGGGTGGGAATGATCCGAGACGCCACGCACCGCGGTACTGGCCGCGAGCAGCCGGACCGCCTGCTCGTCCTGCTCCGCCCGCAGCGCCAGATCCGCGAGACCGACCAGCACCTTGGCCAGCAGGGGCGCGTGCCCTGCCGCCGACGCCACCCGGAAGGCCGCGGCCCGATGGTGGCGGGCCTCGTCGAGACCGTCTGCCAGATAGCCGAGCAGATCGTGGATCACCGCACTCATGAACGGCTGCTCCGATTCTCCCGCCAGCAGAGTCTTCGCGACGCCGATCTGTCGGTGCGCCTCTTCGGGATCCGCGTTCCAGCGCGCCAATTCCGCTCGGGCCAGGGCCATTTCGGCCAGCGCGATCGGCCAGCCGGTCTGATCCGCGTACCGCTGGGCCTCGGCCATGGCGGCCGTGCTCGCCGCCGCGTCGCCCAGCAGCCAGTACAGCTGTGCCTGCCGTGACCGCATCCGGACCAGGTCCTCGATCGCGCCGACCTCGGCGACCACCGCGATCGCCTGCTCGAGATACTCACACGCACTGGCGAATTCGCCGCGCAGGGCGAGGCTGTCGGCCAGCTCGGTCAGCGCGAACGAGATCCCCCAGCGCTCACCGACGGCCCGGAACTCCGCCAGCGCCAGCTCCAGCTGTTCGTCGGCCTCCGGCCCGCCCTGGCCGAGCACGGTCCGCAACTTGCCCAGTTGCAGCCGGGCCAGCGCCCGCACCCACGGATCGTCGTCGCCGAGCAGCGCCTCGAAGGCGGGCAGGAACTGATCCGGCCCCTGCAGCATGCGTTCCAGCGCGACCACGAACGCCAGCGTCGGATGACCGGTCCGGCCGCCGCCGGTCCAATCGCCGCCGGCTCGGTAGGCCTGGTGGATCCATTCCTCCACGTGGTGTTCGTCATTCGGGCCGGAGGTCATGAAATGCACGACGAGCCCGTAGACCGTGGCCCGGGTCTCGTCGTCGGCTTCGCCGGGCGTCCGGGCGGCCGCGGTGACCAGCTCCATGCCCTCGGCCTTGTGCCCGCTCAGCCACCAGTACCAGCCGGCGGCCGCGGCCAGCCCCATGGCCGCGGTCGCGTCCTCCGCGGCGAGCGCGCCGCGCATGGCGGCCGCGATATTGTCGTGCTCGGGTTCGAGGACGGCGAGCCATTCCAGCTGTTCGGCCCGGCGCAGATGCGGTTCCGCGGTCGCGGCCAGTCCGGTGAAATACGCCAGATGCGCGCGCCGCGCCGCGTCCGCCTCCCCCGCCTCCGCGAGCCGGTCGCGGGCGTACTGCTTGATCGTCTCGAGCATCCGGTAGCGCGGCCCGTCGTCGCCCGCGGTGAGCAGCAGCGATTTCTCGGTCAGCGCGGTCAGCAGCTCGAGCACCTCCCACTGTTCGACCGCCGCGGGCTGCCCCTCGGATTCGCCACTCGCACAGACCTGTTCGGCCGCCTCGAGGCTCGCGCCGCCGGCGAACACCGAAAGCCGGCGCAGCACAGCCTGTTCGGCCTCGCTGAGCAGTTCCCAGCTCCAGTCCACGACCGCCCGCAGGGTCCGGTGCTGCGGTTGCGCGGTCCGGCTGCCCCCGGTCAGCAGCCGGAACCGATCGTCGAGACGAGTGGCGAGCTGCTCGAGGGACATGGTGCGCAGGCGAGCCGCGGCCAGTTCGATCGCCAGCGGGATCCCGTCGAGCGCACGGCACACGCGGGCCATGGTCGCCAGGGTGCGGGCATCGGCGCCGAGGTCCTGGCGCACCGCTCCGGCGCGGTCGCGCAAAAGCTGGACGGCCGGGGAGGATTCGATCGCGCCGGCGTCCGCGTCCGCGGCGGGCAGCGCCAAAGGCTCGACCTGCCAGAGCGCTTCACCGGTGATGCCGAGCGGTTCGCGGCTGGTGGCGAGAATGCGCAACCGCTGGCACTCCCCGAGCAGGCGGTGGGCGAACGCCGCCGAGGACTCGATCACGTGCTCGCAGTTGTCCAGGATCAGCAGCATGTCGCGCTCGCGGATGGCCGCGATGAGGCGGTCCATGGGTTCCGCGTTCGCCCCGCCGCCCAGCAGCGCGTCCCGCAGCCCGAGCGCGGCCAGCGCCGCCTGCGCGAGGTCACCGCCCGCGCTCGCCGAGGATAGCTCCACCAGCCACGCGCCGTCCGGCAGCCCGTCGAGCAGGGCCCGCCCGGTCTCCGTGGCCAGCCTGGTCTTTCCCGAACCGCCCGGTCCGGTCACCGTGGTGAGCCGATGGCGGGCCACGAGAGCGCGCACCGCGGCGACGTCGGCCTGCTTGCCGACGTATCGGGTCAGTTCGGCGCGCAGGTTGGTCCGGCGGTCGTCCTCCCGCCCGCCCACCTCCCCACGCAGCAGGGCGACGTGCAGGGCGGACAGCTCCGGCGAGGGATCCACACCCAGCTCGTCGGCGAGGGCCTCCCGGACCCGCTGGTACACGACCAGCGCCTCGGCGCCCCGGCCCGCGGCGGCGAGCGCGCGCATCAGCGACGCGGCGAGTCGTTCCCGCACGGGGTGCTGGGCCACCAGATCATTCAGTTCGGTGACCAATTCCGCGCCCCGGCCGAGCCGGAGTTCCGCGTCGTACCGATCCTCGAGCGCACCGATGTGCAGTCCCTCGAGCCGGGCGATCACCGCGTCGAGGGCCGCGCCGTCCTGCGCCCCGATGTCCCGCATGGGCGCGCCGCGCCACAGTGCGAGGGCCTCGCGCAGCAGTTCGGCCTGGTGGACGTCGTCGCCGCCGCGGGCCCGGTCGAGGAGCTGTTCGAACCGCACGGCGTCGATGTCGCCGGGCGCCACCGTCAGCCGGTAGCCGCCCGCCTGCACGTCGATCGACCCGTCCGGCAGTACCCGCCGCAATCGGGAAACCAAGGCCTGCAAGGCATTCGCCGCATCGGACGGCGGCTCCTCGCCCCAAATCCAGTCGACCAGCCGCGCTTTCGAGACCGCCCGGCCGGGTTCCAGCGCGAGCGCGATCAGCAGCGACCGCAACCGGGCGCCCGGTACCTCCAGCAATCCGCCGTCGTCTGCCCGGATTTCGAGCGGCCCAAGCATTCCGATCTGCACCCGGACCATTCTGCCGTGCGCTGTCCAGCCGGGCCGAACACGTGTCAGCGGACGTGTCAGTGCGGCGTCAGGCCGCTGTCAGCCGGGCTCGCGAAAGTAGTCACATCAGCAGCACAGACCCTCGAAGGAGAAACACCATGACCGCGTTCCAGACCCCCGAAGCCATCACCGTCGCCGTCGACGTGGCCGCCGGAAACGTCACCGTCATCGCCTCGAACCGCACCGACACCGTCGTCGAGATCCGCCCGGCCGACGCGTCCAAGAAGGAGGACGTGCGCGCCGCCGAGCAGATCCGCGCCGAGTTCGCCGCCGGCACCCTGACCGTGCAGGCCCCCAAGGGCTGGCGGAAGTTCTCCCCGCTCGCGGGCCGCGGGTCGGTCGAGGTCACCATCGAGGTGCCCGCCGGCTCCCGCCTGACCGGCTCGCTCGGCATGGGCAACCTGCTGGGCGCGGGCCCGCTCGGCGAGTGCGAGCTGGAGGTCTCCGCCGGTGACATCACCGTCGAGCGCCCGCTCGGCTCGGTCACCGCGAAGGTCGCGAAGGGCGACATCCGCGTCGTCGAGGCCACCCGCGGCGTGATCGACGTGGAAACCTCCACCGGCGACCTGTCGATCGGCATCCACCCGGGCAGCGCCGCCCGGATGGAAACCAACGCACAGAAGGGCACCATCCAGAACCAGCTGTACCCCGTCAGCCGGCCGCAGGACATCGTCGAGGTCCACGCCCGGAACTCCTACGGCAACATCACCATCGGGCACACCACCGCCGCCTGACCCGCATGGTTGTCCACATCCCGGCTCGGGGCCGCCCACCCAGCGGCACCGAGCGGGCCGGGACGCCCGGAGGGGCGGCGGTATCGTGGCGATCGTGGATCGTGGTGTCGCCGAGGTTGGCTTGTCCGATGCGGGGCGGGTGCGGGAGTGGCTCGCGGAAGCGGAGCGGAATCCGGCGGGCCTGCCGGACGCGGGATACATCGCGCTGCTGCACGCGGACGGCTCCGAGCTGGAGCGGTTGTGCGAGCTGGCCGATGCGCTCCGGCAGCGGACGGTCGGCGACGCCCTGACTTATGTCGTGAACCGGAATCTGGATACCGCCGTGGTCTCCGGCTCCGCGGCGCGGGAGCGACTGGCCGCGCTGGTATCCGAGGCGCACGCGCTGGGCGCCACCGAGATCTGCATGCAGGGCCCGCTGCCCGCCGACAGCGATGACGACTATCTGGCGCTGATCGCCGCCATCACCGAGACCGCTCCCCTGCACCTGCACGCCTTCCGCCCGGAGGAACTGCTCGACGGTGCCGCGCGCTGTGCGCTGCCCTTGGACGAGTTCCTGGCGCGGGCAAAGGATTCCGGCCTCGGATCGGTTCCCGGCACCGGTGCGCGCATCCTCGACGACGATGTGCGCGCCCGGTTGAACGGCAGCCCGGACCTGCCCGTGAGCCGCTGGGTGGAGGTGATCGAGACCGCCCACCGCGCGGGCCTGACCTCTACCTCGACCATGGTCTACGGGCATGTGGAGACCCCCGCGCAGCAGGTGGCCCACCTGCGGCTGCTCGCCGATATCCAGGACCGCACCGGCGGCTTCACCGAATTCATCGCCATGCCCATGGTTCCCGTGACCGCGGCGTCCGGCTTCCTCGATCCCGTTGTGCCCGAAGCACTCCGGCGGCAGACGCGGGCGGTGCACGCCGTCGCGCGGCTGCTCCTGCACGGGCGCATCGACAATATTCAGGCCGCGTGGCCCCGGCTGGGGCTGGCGGTGGCCGTCGAGCTGCTGCGCGGCGGCGCGAACGATCTCGGCGGCCTGCTGCTCGACGGCCGGCTCGCGCCGGAGTCCGGTCCGGAGGCCGGGCTGAGCCTCACCGTCACCGATGTCGATCGGATCGCCGCGGAGCTGGGCCGCTCGCTGCGCCGCCGCACCACCCGGTACGGCCATGCCTGAGAGCACGAATCCGGCCACCGCCGAAGGACATTCGAGCCCCGAACGGGTCGACGTGCTGATCGTCGGCGCGGGTTTCGCCGGTATCGGCATGGGCATCCAGCTCGCCCGCCGGGGCCGGGACTCCTTCGTCATCATCGAGCAGGCCGACGATGTGGGCGGCACCTGGCGCGACAACCGCTATCCGGGCGTGGCCTGCGATATCCCCGCCCACCTGTATTCCTTTTCGTTCCGGCCGAATCCGCGGTGGTCGCGGGTGTTCGCCGAGGGCGCGGAGATCCACGCCTACCTGCGGTCGTGCGTCCAGCAGGAAGCGCTGGAACCGTATCTGCGGCTGAATTGCGCGCTGGAACAGGCGGAGTGGGTCGAAGCCGAGGCACGCTGGTTCGTCCGGACCTCCCGCGGCGACTTCTCGGCCGCCACCCTGATCATCGCCACTGGACGGCTGACCGAACCCCGGATCCCGCCGGTCGCGGCGCTGGAGAATTTCGGTGGCCGGCACTGGCATTCGGCGCGGTGGAATCCGAAGGTGTCACTGGTCGGCAAGCGGGTCGGCCTGGTGGGCACCGGCGCGTCCGCGGTCCAGATCCTGCCGCGGCTCGCGGGCGAGGCCAGCGAGGTCGTGGTCTTCCAGCGTTCGGCGCCCTATGTGCTGCCGCGCGGGGACCGCTTCTACACCCCAGACGAGCTGTCGAGCTTCGCCGCCGATCCGCGGACCATCACCGAGCTGCGCGACGAGCTGTTCGCCGAGGCCGAGCTCAGCATCGCCGCCCGGCGCCGCCGCCACCCGGAGATCGATCTGCTGCACCAGCGCGCCACGGACCATCTGGCGGCCCAGGTCCGCGATCCACGCCTGCGGCAGCGGCTCACCCCCGACTACGAAATCGGCTGCAAGCGAATCCTTTTCTCCGACGACTACTACGCGGCCCTGCAGCTGGACACCGTCCAGCTGGAACCGACCGAGCTGACCCGCATCGACGACGGCCTGGCCATCGCCGCGAGCGGGCACACCTACGATCTCGAGATCCTGGTGTTCGCCACCGGATTCAACGCCACCCGGCCGTCGATCGCCAAGCACATCCGGGGCCGCACCTCGCTGCTGTCCGAGCGCTGGAGCAACGGCATGGTCGCGCACGCGTCGACCACCGTGGACGGCTTCCCCAATATGTATGTGCTAGACGGCCCGAACGCGGCGCTGGGCCACAACTCCGCGATCTATGTGATCGAGACCCAGATCGACTACGTGCTCAGCGCGTTGGACCATCTCGCCTCCAGCGCGAACACCGTCCTGGAGGTCACGCCCGAGGCGGTCCGCTCCTCCATGCTCGATATCGAGGAGCGCGCCCGCGACACGGTGTGGACCCAGGGCCGCTGCACCAGCTGGTACCGCGACGAACAGACCGGTCGCGTCACGCTGCTCTGGCCGGACTCCGCGGTCTCGTTCCGCCAGAGCAACGGCGCCTTCGATATTTCCGCCTACCGGTGACCGCGCCCGCGGAGTTTGCGACCACAGCCATGGTGGCAATCATTCGGCCATCTTGGCAGACGGCAGATCCACAGCGTTTCGGCCGAGACCGGACCGGTCCGGCGGCCTAGGCTGAGGGCATGACGCCGCTGCAGCGCTATATCGCAGAGGAAATCGCCACCGATCACGCCGAGGGCCTGCTCAGCCGCCGGGAAGCGCTACGCCGGCTGGGGCTGCTCGGCATGGGGACACCGGCGGCCGTGGCGCTGCTGGCGGCCTGCGCCGACTCGGGCAAGCAGTCCGCCCCCACGACCGCCGCCGCGAGCTCGTCCGCGTCCCCACCGGCCGCACCACCCGGCACCGCGACGGCCCTGCAGCCCACCGCGATCACCTTCGCCGGACCCGAGGGCCGCACCCTGCAGGCCGCGTGGGCCGAGGCGTCCCAGCCCATGGGCGGTGTGCTCGTCATCCACGAGAACCGCGGCCTGACCGACCACATCCGTTCGGTGACAGGGCGTTTCGCGGGCGTCGGGTACTCGGCGCTCGCGGTGGATCTGCTCTCCGAGGAGGGCGGCACCGCCACCTTCACCGATCAGGCGGCCGCCACCGCCGCACTCGGCAAGATCCCTCAGGACCGATTCGTCGCCGATCTGCGCGCGGGGCTGACCGAGCTGCAGCGCCGCGTGCCCGGAAAGAAGCTGGGCGCCACCGGTTTCTGTTTCGGCGGCGGTCTGACCTGGCTGCTGCTCACCTCGGGCACTCCCGAACTCGCGGCCGCCACCCCCTTCTACGGCCCGTTCCCCGACGGCGGCGAGGTCACCGGATCCAAGGCCGCGGTGCTGGCTATCTACGGCGCGCTGGACAGCCGGGTCGACGCCTCCCGTCCGGCCGCCGAGGCGGCCCTGGACAAGGCGGGGCTCCCGCACGAGAGCTTCGTGGCCGACAATGCCGACCACGCCTTCTTCAATGACACCGGCCCCCGCTACCAGCCCACCGCCGCCGCCGAGGCCTGGCGCCGGGTGCTCGACTGGTACGGCCGCTACCTGGGCTGACCCGGCCGGTCACGCCGACCCCGCCGCCTCGCCACAGCCCCGGGCAGGCGCTGATGGTTCCATGGGCTCGTGGAATTGCGTCAGTTGCGGTATTTCGTAACCGTCGCCGAGGAGTTGCACTTCGGGCGAGCGGCCGAACGCTTGCACATCGCGCAGCCCGCGGTGAGCCAGCAGGTGCGCCGGCTGGAACGGGATCTGGGCGTGCAATTGCTGGACCGGTCGCCGCGGCGGGTGCGGCTGACCGAGGCCGGGTTGCGCTTCCTGCCCGCGGCGCGGGGTGTGCTGGCCGCGGCCGATCAGGCCCGGGCCAGCGTGGCCGGCCTGGCGGGTGGCCGCGCGGAGGTGTTCCGGCTGGGCACGGTGACCGGACTGGCCGAACGCCTGGACGCGGTCCTGGATGCCTTCGCCGAGCAGGCGCCGCAGGTGCAGGTCGAGCTGGTGGCGTTGCCGGTGCGGGATCGGCTGGCCCGGGTGGCGGACGGCGGTCTGGACGCCGCCTTCGTGCGCTCGCCGGAACCCGGTGAGAGCCCGGAACTGGACTTCCTGCCCGCCTGGGACGATCCGCTGGTGGTGGCCCTGCCCGCCAAACACACACTGGCAACCCAGGATTCGGTCCGGCTGGCGGACCTGGCCACGGTGCCGCTGCGGCTGACCGAACGGCGCAACCATCCGGCGCTGGTGGATCTGGTGCTGAACGCATGTGTGCGCGCCGGATTCGAGCCGGTGCCCGCGCCCACCTCCACCACCCTGCAGGACACGCTGGCCGCCATCGGCGCGGGCTCGCCCATGTGGACGGTGGTCTACGAATCGAATGCACGGCAGGTCCACAACGCGCGGGTCGCCTTCCGCCCCTTCGCCGATGCGGGCCTGACCCTGCCCATCGCGCTGGCGGTGCGGGCGGATGCGGCGTCGCCGAATCTGCGCCTGCTGGGCGCTCTGCTCGCGCGCGCGTAGGGATCTCGCGGGCGCACAGGGATCTCGCGGGCGTGCAGGGATCTCGCGGGCGTGCAGGCGATAAGGATCGCTTATCACTGCGCGAACGACCTGCTCATTGGTCGGGGTGTGGTTTTCCGGTGAACTGTTCTCAGGCCGCCGAACGGATCGGAGATCGAAACCCCAGGTTCCGAGATGGCCGGTATCCCAGCAGTTTTCACGAAGGAGAACAGTCATGCCCATCGTCACCGTGCAGCAGGGCCCGCGCACCGTCGAGCTGAAGCGGGACCTGGTCCGCCGCATCACCGACGCCTTCGTGGACGCCTATCAGATTCCGGCCGAGGCCGTGCAGGTGTGGATCCACGAGACGCCCGCCGACAGCTGGGGCACGGCCGGTCGCCTGACCGCCGACGGCAAATAGCCGGTACACCGGCGGGTCGCCAGGGGGAGCCGAAACCAGCTGTGCCGCACCCGAACCGACCCGCCGGTACCGTTAGATGTCGGACCCGTGACAACCCGGCATCGACTGTGCATGCTGCCAGGTAGACCCCCGTTTTAGTGATACAACGGCAGCATGACGGAGGATGTCGGCAGCGCGGCCGTACCGACAGCGGCGGGGCGCTCGGTGGAATTCTGGGGCTATTGCATGTGGGGCCTCGCGGGACTGGCGATCGCCACCTCGGAGCTGGCGTCGGTCTTCGGACTGGCGAGCTGGCCGACCATCTCGAACACCATCGGGCATCTGGAGACTCAGCACTCGTTCGTCCGGCTCATCGTCGTGTCGGTGATCGTGCTGCTGGCGTATTACGCTGTCCCGCAACTGGCCACCCCGCCCGAGCCCACCCCGCAGATGGTCGCCGGGCGCACCCTCACCGTGAACGGCCGTGTCACCAACCCTTATTCGCCGATCACCCTGCTGGGCGCGGGGTATCTGCTGGCCGCGATGGGCACCTTCGTCTTCGGCGTCCTGTTCGCCGCCACCGACCGTGGCATGCACCCACAGTCCTACCTGGGCGCGTACGTCCTCTACGGACTGATCGCCCTGATGTGGGTCATCGTGCCCAGCATTCTGGCCATGTTCTTCAGCCGAGATGTGCCCTTCCCCACCCTGTTTCGCACCATCGGCTACCTGGAGCGCCGCGCCCACCCGATCGCCGCCGTCCTGCTGGCCGCACTCGTGGTGCTGCTCATCCACCTGGCCTTCTACCCCTGGCCCCGGGTCCAGAGCTGAGCGCCCGGCAACGCCGAACCCGTTGCCCCCGAACTATTTACGACCGCGTAGCAACAGGAACGCGGCATAGGCCGCGCCGGAGATGCCGATAACCACGACCACACCGATGGTTGTCAGAATTGCGTCCACCCTTGTGATTCTAGGCTTTTCGGCCCTCGGACGGGGCGCTGTCAGCCTGGAACGGTGCGACCGCCGGCGAATCACCAGCGCGTCGGCCACCGACACCGGCAGTGTCGTGATCTCGGGTGTGCGCACCCACCGGCGCTGCGGGACGCCCGCGGCGCAGTAATGGGCGAACCGATCCCGCGCGGGCCCGGCGTGCCGCGAGTGCTCGATCCCCGGAACAGGCGTATGCAGGAGCTATGGGTCGCCATCCGCAGCGGACGCCGTTCTATGGGGCGCTGATGCTGATCGGGGTCATGCTCACCGGGCTGTGGGTCCGGGACTGGCCCTGGCTGTGGCTGCGAGCAGCCGGGTTCGTCGCATTGTTCGTGATCGCGTTCGCCGGGTTCCTCATGACGTTCCGCGACCTCTCATGAGAGGCCGGAGCTTTCTCCGGGCAAACCACCCGAATCGGACGTGTCACAAACATTGCATACATAGCGATTCATGCATATGGTGTTCGTCGGGCACTACCGAAGGAGGGTTATGGGCGGGCACGAGCATTCACACGGGCATGACCACGCCGGACATTCGCACGGCGCGACCGCCGACAGCGACAAGCGCTGGCTGGCCGGCGCGCTCGCGGTCATCGTGGCGTTCCTGCTCGGTGAGGTCGTGGTCGGCCTGGTCGCCAGTTCACTGGCACTGCTCTCCGACGCCGCCCACATGCTCACCGACGCGGCCTCGATCGTGCTGGCACTGTGGGCCATCCGGCTGGCGGCCCGGCCCGCCGCGGGCCGCATGACCTACGGCTGGAAGCGCGCCGAGATCCTCTCCGCCCAGGCCAATGGCCTGACCCTGCTGGGCCTGGCGGCCTGGCTCACCTACGAGGCCATCCGCCGCCTGATCAACCCGCCCGAGGTGACAGGTGGCCTGGTGCTGGCCACCGCGCTGGTCGGCATCGTGGTGAACGTGCTGGCCGGCTGGATGATCAGCCGCGCCAACCGGACCAGTCTCAATGTCGAGGGCGCGTATCAGCACATCCTCAACGACCTGTTCGCATTCATCGCCACCGCGGTCGCCGGTCTGATCATCATGCTCACCGGCTTCGCCCGCGCCGACGGCATCGCCACCCTGATCGTGGTGGTGCTCATGGTGAAGGCCGGCGTCAGCCTGGTCCGCGCCTCGGGCCGCATCTTCCTCGAGGCCGCGCCCGCCTACCTCGACCCGATCGAGATCGGCCGGGAGATGGCCGAGGTGGACTGCGTCATCGAGGTG
The DNA here is from genome assembly GCF_042754165.1 of Nocardia sp. NPDC059229. NCBI lineage: Bacteria > Bacillati > Actinomycetota > Actinomycetes > Mycobacteriales > Nocardiaceae > Nocardia > Nocardia sp. NPDC059229. The sequence continues at coordinate 5,129 of NZ_JBHZAK010000003.1, read as the reverse complement.
CACGACCTGCACATCTGGGAGATCACCTCCGGTACCCCGTCGCTGTCGGCGCACATCCTGGTCGGGCCCGGCACCGACAGCCAGGCGGTGCGCGCCGCGGTCGCCGCCATGCTCTCCGACACGCACCACATCGATCACAGCGTGCTCCAGGTCGACTACACCGACCACGCGGAATGCCCGGACACCGAGCACGACCACATCCCACACTGCCAGGACGCGCACGGCCCGGTGCACCGCAAATCCATTGCCACGAACTGAGAGTCGACCGCTGGTTCAGGCGTGCACCGAGTGCAGCCCGGCGAGCCGGGCCAGCGCCGCCGCGGCCGGTGACTCCGGCGCGGCGGTGTACACGACCAACAGCTGGTCGGGATCGCCCGGCAGCGCGAGGGTTTCGTAGCCGAGTTCCAGCCGCCCTGCCTCGGCATGCTGAATCAGCTTGGCGCCGCGCGTCTTCTCCTTGATCGGATGCGCGGCCCACAGCCGCCGGAAGACCGCGCTGCGGGCGGAGAGTTCCCCGACCAGGGCCGCCACCCGCGGATCGTCGGGATGCAGTCCCGCGTCGCGCCGCAGGAACGCGACGGTCTCGCCGGCCACCGTCTCCCAGTCGGGATAGAAGGTGGACGCGGCGGGATCCAGGAACAGGTAACGCGCCTGGTTGCGTTCCGCGGCGGGTATGCGCGAGAAGCCGGATACCAAGTCGCCGAGGGTATTCCAGGCCAGCACATCCATGCGCCGCCCCAGCACGAAGGCGGGCGCGGTGAGGGCGTCGAGCACCAGCCGGACACCGGGGTGGACGGTGTCGCTGTAGACGCTGGACATGGTGGTCGGATGCGCGTCGACGGTGCCGCCCGGCCGGGCCAGCGCGTACAGGTGCAGTCGCTCCTGATCACTCAGCCGCAGGGCACGGGCGACCGCGTCGAGCACGGCATCCGAAACATGTTTGCCGCGACCCTGTTCCAGGCGGATGTAGTAGTCGACGCTCACCCCGGCCAGCTGCGCCACCTCCTCACGGCGGAGGCCGGGGACCCGGCGGCGGCCGTATTCGCGCAGCCCCGCGTCCGCGGGCTGGATGCGGGAGCGGCGCGAGCGCAGGAAGTCGCCGAGATCGTTCTGCATGGGGTCCAGCGTACGAACCCATGCTGTTCCGGGGGTACGGTCAGAGCATGTCCGGGCGGCACGGCGGCTCGTTCGGGACCTATCGTCTCGAACGCTTGCTGGGAAGTGGCGGCATGGGCGAGGTATGGCTGGCGCGCGACCGTACCGGCAGCACCGTAGCCGTGAAGGTGTTGTCTGCCGCGAACTCGGCAGATCAGGGCTATCGGCGTCGCTTCGAGCGAGAGGCTCGGTTGGGGGCTCAGCTGCACCACCCGCATATCGTGCCCATTCGCGCCTTCGGTGAAATCGACGGGCATCTGTTCCTGGAGATGGCCTACATCGAAGGCATCGACCTGGCCGCGCGCCTGCGGTCAGGCACCATGGCTCCGGCTCGGGCTGTGGAGGTCATCACCCAGGCGGCCGAGGCGCTGGATGCCGCACACGCGGCGGGACTTATCCATCGGGATGTCAAGCCGGGCAATATCCTCGAGCACACCACCGGTTTCGTGTACCTGATCGACTTCGGCATCGCCCGCGCCGCCGACAGCACCGCACTCACAGCCACCGGTCTGGTCGTGGGCACGTTGGAATATATGGCACCGGAGCGGTTCACCGGCACGCTCGACGCGCGCTCCGATATCTATTCACTGGCCTGTGTACTCTACGAAGCCCTCACCCGGCATCCGCCCTTCAGCGGCAACCCGGCACAGCAGATGCACGCGCATTTGATGTCCGAACCACCGCACGCCTCGCAGGCTGCCCCTGCTGTCCCGACCGCGCTCGACGATGTCATCGCCCGCGGCATGGCCAAGAACCCGGACAATCGCTACGCAAGCGCGGGAGAATTCGCCGCTGCCGCGCGAGCCGCCCTGGACCTGCCTGCACCGGCACGACCGCCCCCACCGATCCTGGACTCGGCGGCCCCCGGCCCCAGCCCGCCGAACCGTGTCATAACTGCCACCGGCCCGGCGGCGACTCACCCAGTGACGCACCAGTCCCACGCATCCTCACCTGCCCCTGCCGCACATTCCGATCCACGACGAAATCCTTTGGGACCCAAATGGATATCGGCGGCGGCCGGGCTTGCACTCATCGCTGCGGTGGTTCTGTGGCTGTTTACCAGCGGCCTCGATACCGGGTCGGGCCCAGGTACGAGCATCCCGGCGCAGCCCTCTTCCTCGGCGACAACAGCGTCCGGCCCGCCGCCGTTCACGATCGGCGGTCAGCCCGCAGACCCGGCGCACACGGTGTACGACGGCAGTTTCGCCTTCACCGTGAGCGATGTGGTTTCCGGAGTACTTGTCACCGCCCCGGCGAACGCAGACCGCGTCTACACCATCGTGACACTGACGGTCACGAACATATCCGGACGTCAGCAACTGTTCACCATCGCCGCTCAGCGCCTGATCACCGTCGACGGCCGCTCGGTAGCCCCCGATGCAACCGCCACAGCGAGGCTTCACCCGTACAACGGCGAGTTCCACCAGTTCGCTCCCGGCACCACTACCACGATTCCTCTCGCCTTCGAACTCCCCGATAGAGAAGGCAACAAGAATGACGATATGGGCAAAAAGAAAGACGTCACTCCGAGCCATCTGATCCTGCACGGGGAGCCCTCATCACCCGGCGTGACAGTGCCGATCCGCTAGCCGACACAGATCGTGAGCATGGCCCTATCCGGCGTGTCCGAGTGCTGCGAACTGATCCAATTCTGCTGGCGTGTAAGGTCGTTCGCTGCTCGAGGCCGTCCCGGTCCGGCATGGAACCACTGGTGAAGGTCGGGCTGCATGGGTCCATGTGTACGAACCCATCCTGGTACCGGCAGACCCAGGAAAACCGCAACCCTCGTTGCCGATCACGCGCGCTCGCAGGATGAATGCACACGCAGAAAGCGAAGGAGCATTCGACATGAGCTACGAGAACCTGTCCGGCCGCACCGCCGTCATCGCCGGAGCCGCCAGCGGCATGGGCGAGGCCACCGCACTGCTGCTGGCCCGCAACGGGGCCCGGGTGGCACTGCTGGCGCGGCGCGCGGACCGGCTCGACACCCTGGCCGCCAAGATCGAAGCCGAGGGCGGGACCGCGCTGGCGGTGCCGGTGGATGTCACCGACTCGGCCAGCGTGATCGCCGCGGCGGACGCGGTGCGCGCCGCGTTCGGCCCGGTCGACCTGGTGGTGAACTCGGCGGGCGTGATGCTGCCCAACCCGATCACCGACGGCCGCGAGGACGAGTGGACCCGCATGCTGGAGACCAATGTGGCCGGGCGCCTGCGCATGATCCGCGCCTTCCTGCCGGACCTGCTGGCCGCCGCGGACGCGGGCCGCACCGCCGACCTGGTCAACATCTCCTCGATCGGCGCGCACGTGGCGTTCCCCGGCTACGCGGTATACGGGGCCACCCAGGCCGCCATCACCCAGCTGTCGGCGACGCTGCGCACCGAGCTCGGCGCGCGCAAGGTGCGCGTCACCAATATCGAGCCCGGCCTCACCGACACCGAACTCGGCAGCCACATCGACAATGTCGAGCTCAGCGCCGAGCTGGACGGCATGTTCGGGTTCATGGAGTCGCTGCGCGCGGACGATATCGCCGATCTGATCGCCTACACCGCCAGCCGTCCGGCGCACGTGAACCTGCGCCAGGTGGTCGTCCTGCCGACCCGGCAGGCGTGAGCGGATCGGGTAGCCGCCCGGCGAAATCGGCCGGGCGGCAGCCACTTCCGTCAGATCAGCGCGCCCGCCGTATTCAGGTCCGCGCCCGCGTAGGGTCCGGCCGGGGCGAGCACCAGGGTGGCCTCGGATGCCAAGGCCAGCGCCTCGATCAGCTTGCGCGCCAAGGCATTCGAATGCTCGGCGAGCTCGCGGTAGGTGAGGGTGACGGTCCCGGAGACCACGGCCGGAGCCTCCGGATCGTAGGAGGCGGCCCGGGTGAGCAGCTGGGCAGCGTCAGCGCGACGGCCGTGCCGGTATCGTTCCACCGTCGTAGCTGCCGTTGCCAATCGTAGGGCGAGCCGGTGGAGCTACCGGCGAACGTCGTTGCGGTATCGCAAACATCCGGAGAATCAGCAAGCATTGCCCCCCGAAGTCCAGACCTGCGGATTGCACCGGAGCGCGGCGGTTTCGCGCTCCGAATGCGGACAGTACCGCACCGCAGCAGCAAGTCCGCTGCTATTCGACTCGTGCCGCAAATGGAAGAATGATCGGGCGACGGGGCAGCGGCAGGACGGCGACCACTCTTTCCGCTGTGATAGACAGATTCCGCAGCTCGCGACGAAAGGACGGCATGGGACAGCCCGCGGATTCGTCCGGACATCCGGTCTCGTCCGAAAAACCCACGGCCCGTGTGGAATTCGAGACCATGCTGCTCGGCCGCTACTCCATTGCCGCCCGCTACCGCCGCGAAGGCACCCGCCTCGATCGCAGCGCCTACGTCCTGCTCAGCCGCCTCAGCGTCGAGGGACCCATGTCCATCGGCCAGCTCACCGAGGCCTTCGGCCTCGACACCTCGACCGTCAACCGGCAGACCGCCGCCCTGCTGCGCGCCGGACTGGTCGACCGCATCCCTGACCCCATCGGCGGCATCGCCCGCAAATTCCGCATCACCGACATGGGCGAACAGGCCCTGGAGGCCGAGCGTCGGGCCAATACCGAGGGCCTCGACCGCGTCATGGTGAACTGGTCCGCCGACGACGTGGCCGCCTTCGCGAGCTATCTCGAACGCTTCAACACCGATATCGAGCGCCTCGACGGGCGGCCCTGGCCTCGCCCCTGACGGATCGCCGGGGTGCGCACCCGAATCCGACGGTGCTTCAGGCGATGCGCACCGCGACCCGGCCCCGATTGCCGCGGGTCTCGATGAGCTCGAGTGCGGCATCCATCTCGTCGAGCGGAAGAATGGTGTGGCGCGGGGGGATTAGCCCCCCCCCCCGCAGGGTGCACCCTTAGGGCCCCCCCCCCACCCGCACATAGGCCCGCGGACGGCGGGGGAGGGCCCAACCGAAACCCCCCCCCGTGATAAACCCGCCCAGCACGCAGCC